>JAZBOC010000010.1:0-36177 GCA_036353315.1 Wenzhouxiangella sp.
CCTCCTGGCGGGCCTGTCGTTCGCGGCCGGCTATGGGCTGGGCGTGGCCGCAGTCTGGGCCTGGCGCTACCTGGAACTGCCGCTGGCCAGTCGACGCTGGACGACCCGGATTCAGGTGGGGGCCGGCGCCTTGTGTCTGGCCGTGGCGATCAGCTTTCTGTGGCGAGCCACGACCTGGCAGAACAACCTGCGAGAGCTGATGGGGATGGAAGATTCGCATGCGGGACAGCGTTGGCTGATGGCCCTGATCGCGCTGCTGGTGTTCGTTCTGGTCCTGGCGCTGGCGCGGCTGTTTCGCTGGGTTTTCCGGCGATTGTCGCGGCGCCTCAACCGGCATGTGCCGGTGCGCGTGTCGCACATCGTCAGTGCTGTCCTGGCGGTACTGCTGTTCTGGTCGGTGGTCGACGGCGTGCTGGTCAGCTCCGTACTGCGCGTGGCCGACCGCTCGTTTCAGCAGCTGGATGCGCTGATCGACGATGATTTGCCGCGCCCGAGCGCGGCCGAGCAGACGGGCAGTGCAGCATCACTGCTGGACTGGGAGGAACTCGGCCGACAGGGGCGCAGTTTCGTCAGCACCGGGCCCACTGACGCCGAGATCAGCGCCTTTTTCGATGCGCCCGTGCCGCGCCCCCTGCGGGTTTACGTCGGTCTGAATTCAGCCGACTCGCCCGAGGCGCGGGCCCGCCTGGCGCTGGACGAGCTCAAGCGGGTCGGCGGTTTCGAGCGCCAGACCCTGCTGCTGGTCACGCCCACCGGGACCGGCTGGGTCGACCCGGCCGCGCAGGATACGGTGGAATACCTGCTGCGCGGCGATGTCGCCTCGGTTGCGGTGCAGTACTCGTATCTCAACAGCCCGCTGGCCCTGCTGACCCAGGCCGCCTATGGTGCGGAGACCGCCAGAGCCGTGTTCAACGAGATCTATGGCTACTGGCGTGGCTTGCCGGCTGAGACGCGACCGCGCTTGTACCTGTGGGGCCTGAGCCTGGGTTCGCTGAACTCCGATCGTTCCTTTGATCTTTTCGACATCATCGACGCGCCGTTCAGCGGGGCCTTGTGGAGCGGTCCACCTTTTCGGCATCGCACCTGGCAAGGCGTCACTGCCCAGCGCGATGCCGACTCTCCGGCCTGGTTGCCGACGTTTCGCTCCGGGGCCGTGGTGCGCTTCATGAACCAGTACGTCGATCCGGATCGGCACGCTGGGGACTGGGGTCAGTTCCGGATGGTGTTCCTGCAGCACGGCAGCGACCCGATCGTGTTTTTCAGCCCTGGCTCGGCCTGGCGCGAACCGGCCTGGATGCAAGCCCCGCGCGCGCCGGATGTGTCGCCGGACCTGCGCTGGTTTCCCATTGTCACCATGCTGCAGCTGGCCGCCGACATGATGGTGGGAACCGCGCCTCCAGGCTTTGGGCACGAGTATGCACCGGCTGACTACCTGGCCGCCTGGCATGCCCTGATGGAGCCGTCGGGCTGGACCGAAGCCGGTCTCGCTCGGCTGGAACAGCACTTGGCTAGCGGAGATTGACATGCCGAGCTTTCCGAACTTCGCACCCAGCATCCAGAACCTGCGCAGCTCGGTCTACGCCGGGGCGCGGCCGGCTGCCGGGCTGACGCCGATCCCGCTGCACATTGGCGATACCTGGATGGAACCGCCGGCCGGCTGTCGCATGGAGGACCTTCGGGTGGCCGATCATCCCGGCATGCATCGCTACACACCGGTGGCAGGTTTGCCGTCCTTGCGGGCGCGAATCGCCGAGCTTGAGTCGGTCCGGACGGGCCTGGAAACCGCGCCCGAGCAGGTGCTGATCACGGCCGGCGCCACGGCCGGGCTGGCTTCGGCGATTGGTGCCCTTGTCGCGCCAGGCGAAGAGGTTCTGCTGGCCGCGCCCTATTGGCCGCTGATCGCTGGAGCGGTGCGGGCGTTCAATGCCGAGCCGATTGCGGTGCCCTTGATGACCGAAGCCAGCAGCACCGATGAAGCCGTGGCCTGTTTCGAGCAATATCGCTCCGAGCGCACTTCTGCAGTCTATTGGAATACGCCGCACAACCCGACCGGACGCGTGATGCCGCGCCAATGGCTGGCGGCCTTAAGCGACTGGGCTCGGGCGCACGATCTGTGGATCCTGTCCGACGAGGTCTACGAGGACTATGTCTATGCCGGTGAGCACGCGCCGACCCGGCCATTTGCGACTGAGCATACGATTGCAGCGCACTCGTTTTCCAAGGCCTACGGCATGACCGGCAACCGCTGCGGCTACCTGGTCGGCCCGGGCGGGGTGATCGAAGCGATTGAGCGCATCGTCACCAACCTGCATTACTCGGACTGCACCGCCTCGCAGCTGGCTGCGCTCAAGGCCCTGGACGGGCCCGGGCAGGACTGGGTGGCACGCGCCCGTGAGCGGTATGGCGATCTCGGGTGCGAAGCGGCCGCGATGCTGGGTTTGCAGGCGCCGGAGGGTAGTACTTTCCTTTTTCCCGAGGTGTCCTCAGCGCTCGATGAGCGCGGTCTGTCCGGATTGCTCAGCGATCTGGCCGAGCAGGGCGTGATGGTGGCGCCGGGCCCGACCTTCGGGCCGTACCCCCATCACGTGCGCCTGTGTTTCACGGCGGCCGAGCCTGAACGGGTGCGCCACGGCGTCGCGATTCTGGCCGAGCGCCTGGGGCTCTGAGTAGACGGCCTGTCGATCGTCAATCCTGACCCCGGACTTGCCCTGGGTTCAAGGCTGCTTGCAGTTTCGCAATCACCGGCGCCGGCTCTGGATAAGGCTCTGCTTTGCCCAGACCCCAGACCGGGTTAGGCCAGGCCGCGTCGTTGGAAAACCTTGCGATCACGTGCACGTGGAGTTGCCGGACCTGATTGCCGAGGGCGGCGATATTGAGCTTGGTCGGTGCGTAGACCGACTGCAGCATTCCCGCGACCTGACGGACCTCGTCCCAGAGCTGCTGCTGATCGATGCCGGTCAGCTCCAGAACCTCTTCGATGTCGACCCGGCGGGGAATCAGCAAAAGCCACGGAAAACGCTGATCGTTCATCAGGCGAAGCGCGCACAGGTCCAGGTCCACAATCGGCAGCGAGTCGGCCTTAAGGCGAGGATCGATCCAGTAGCTCATTGTCAGTATCCAGAATGGATTGGTTGAAGGTTTACGCTATCTCCAGGCCATGCCTCGGTTGGCGCGATCCGCAGGACACCAAGCATGGCGGGTACCACGTCTCCCCTAGCTCCGACACTATAGCTGCGGCCGAACTTCTGCAACTGAGCCGTGATCAGCGCAGCTTTCGCACGTTCATGCAGATACTTCCCAAAAACGACGGGCATGCTGAGCAAAGTTAGGGCATGATTGAATGCCGTTTTCGGAGAAGTCTATTGATTCGATTCGCCGCCTTGCTGGTTCTTACTGCCATGTCTGCCGCCGCCTCCGCGCTTGATCATTCAGAGGTGCTTCCCGATCCGCTCGAAGCAGGTTGGCAGGGCGAGTCGGTTTGCGAGAAGCTGCACGACGACGCCAAGCTTCGTTTGCTCAGGTGCAGCTTTGCCCCGAACGTGGGGCACGAAAGGCATTTTCATGCGCCCCATGTCGGTTATGTCATCGCCGGCGGACGCATGCGGATCACTGATGCCAGTGGCACCCGTACCGTTGACGTGCCATCCGGATCGGTCTTTTCCAGCCCATCTGGCATCGAATGGCACGAGGTGCTGAACGTGGGTGAAACAACGTCGATCTTCCTGATCTACGAATACAAATGAGGGTTTTTGACAGGCGCCAAGAGACCTGATGGCGACCGATGCACGTTTCGCAGAGTCTGTCCCCGACCTTGCCGGTCTTGGTGGTCGCCTGGTCTGCCGCAAGATGTTCGGCGAGTATGGCTACCATCTCGACGGCGTTTTTATCGCGCTGGCCTGTGACAACAGCCTGTTCATCAAGCAAACTCCGGCGCTCAACGCGCTGGGCTTGTCCTTTCCCATGCGTTCGCCATACCCTGGGGCCAAGTCCTATCCAGTGATCGACGAACTGCTCGACGATCCGGCGATGCTGCAGAGGCTCATGTTGGCAAGCCTGGAATACCTGCCCCCGCCCAAGCAAAAGAAGATCCGATAACCCAGTTGTAAGTCAGCTCAAACGACCCGCCTTGAGCGCGTTTAGTCGGCCCCAAAGTTCGTTAAACTTCTTAGCGGAGAAACTCCGCGAACGGATCGCCCGGGACATGGCACGCGGCCTGGCACCCTAAATCACCTTGAGTTGCTGCCGGTTGTTTCGATAAGACGATTGCAAAAAGCCCTGTAGGGCGTACGGCTTCTACTTGCTTCGATGGAGCGGTGAGGCCTTTCAGCGCCGGAGCCTGAGGCCCAGGGGTGGTCTGACTGCCGAATCAGATATCGTCGGCTGCCTCGACCGTCGGCGGGTGCCCATTCCTTCTCTCATCGACGTTGGGAGCGAGTCGGTTGCCGGGTCGAAGGCACGAAGTTGGCGACCAAGATCGCGGCGCTTTCAGAGACCAGGTTGCGGGCAAGGATAAGAGTTTAACTCAGCTGAACAAAAGCGGTTTTGTGCTTGTGCTTCGCTGAGGATCCGGCCCCGATCATCGATCATGGGCCGGGTCCGAGGAACAACCCGGGATTGCCGCCACCGGCTCTAAGCGTCCACAACGGGAATGAGTTTTCGGCAGCGCCGTTGAATGTCTTGAAAACGAGTAAGGTGCTTGCCTGGCCTCGTATCCCCGCATGGCCATCTGCTATGCCTGTGTAGGTCCCGCTCGTGGTCGAGAGTCCGATTTCGCCCACGACCTCGAACTTCGCTGACAGGGTAAAGAGATCAATCGTTCCGCAGAGTTCAACATTCAGCAGGTCGACTTCGACATTGGGCTCAAGGCTGGCACCAAACCCCGTCACAGTGCCATTCTGCGTGGTGAGAAAGGCTGTTATCGGCATCGCTGCGCCCGAGTCACCGTCACCCGCGACCATTTGGAATTTGAACGAGTTGCTGCCGCCTGAAGTAGACGCATTCAGAGAGACTTCCTTGTAGGGGTCAAATGACCTTGGCAGAGGCACCGTCAGATTGCCCTTGGCCTGACCGAAGGTTGCCAATCCAGCGCCCAGCTGCAGGGCACTGACCGCAAAACCGGCCATTTCAGCGCCTGCCTTGGCTTTGCAGACCGGTGCGAGCCGTTGTGCAATGTTCTGCGCCATGATTCGCAGGCTGACCTGCACATCGATGAGCGTCAAAAGCCCGCTCGGATCGATGTTGTTGATCGGGTCGGCCGATCCGTAGAGGTAAGGGTGGAGCAGGATCGGCTGTTCGAGCAGGCCCGGGAACGGGTCGCGGCTTAAGAACCGGCCGCTGGCCGGGTCGTAGTAGCGCGCCCGAAGGTCGTAATCGCCGGTGTCTTCCTGGAGCCTTTCGCCGGCGTAGAGGTGCTCGTTATCACTGCTGCCGCTAGCCTCGGTCAGCACGCCATAGCCGGTGTAGCTGTACCGGTCGGTGGCCTGGGTCGTGTCGTCGGTCAGAAGCCGGGTGCTGCCCAGCGCGTCAGTGTGGAAGTAGCGCAAGCCCTCGTTGGCATCGTTGCGGCTGATCAGGTCGAGGCCGTAGCGGAAGTGCTCAAGGAGTGCGCCCTGTGCAGTGCGGGTCTCGGTGACCTGGCTGAACCCGGTCGGGTTCTGCGGGTCGATCAGATAGCGTTCCAAGCCGCTGTCGCGATCGGTCGCGATCCGCTCGCCGTCGACGTTGTAGCGGAAGGTCGTGATGCCGGTCTCCTGCTCGACCGAGGTCAGCCAGTTGAGCGCGTTCCAGTTCAGGAGCTGGACCGAGCCGCCGTCGGTGACCGAGGTCCGATTGCCGTTGGCGTCGTAGGTAAAAGTCTTGGTCCCTTCGCTCAGCAGGCGATCGTTCTGGTCGTAGGTCGCGCTGCGGACGTCACCGTTGTCGTTGACCTGGATCCGATTGCCGACCGGATCGTACTGGTACGCGATGGTGCGCGGGTTGGTCCCGATGCGGGTCTCGGCGACCAGGCGGTCGAGGCCGTCATAGCGATAGGTCTCGATTGAGCCGTTGAACTCGGTCACGGTCTCTCGCTGACCGTTGGCCAGATAGGTGTGAACGAACGACTCAAGCAGCGTGTCGGTCGCGTCCCTGTGCTCGATACTCAGCACCCGATTCCGGCTGTCGAAGGCTTTTTCGGTGGTGGCAGCGTTGGCGTGGGTCAGGGTGACCGAGTTCCCGTTCGGGTCGTAGCCGTATTCGGTATCTTCCGTCCCGGTGGTGCTGGTCAGCATCCGATTCATGGCATCGTAGCTGTAGTCGGTGGTCTGAGTCGCGGTCGCGGTCTGGATCAGATTGCCGGCCGGGTCGAACTGGTAGCTCAGGGTCGTGCCGTCGGCCTGGGTCAGGCCGATCAGCCGGTCTCGGCTGTCATGGATAAAGGTCTGGGTCCCGTTGGCATCGCTGGCGCTTTCCCGGGCACCGGTCGGTGAGTAGCTGAAGGCATGGACCTCGCCGTCGGGCAGGGTCCGCTCGACCAGGCGGTTGCGATCGTCATAAACAAACTCGACCGACTGACCGTTGAAGTCGGTCTGGACGATCAGGTTGCCGACCGCGTCGTACTCGGCGGTCGCGAACTGCCCTCCCGGCAAGGTGCGCCGGATCTGGCGGTTCAGGGCGTCGTAGCGCATGCGCGTGGTCCGGCCCAGGGCATCGGTCTGGGTCAGACGGTTGCCGGTCAGGTCCCAGGTGTAGGTCGTGACCGGGCGCGGCTCTCCGATCTCGGGGGCGGGTTCGGTGACGCGGAGCAGCTGCCCACGGCCGTCGTAGAGGTAATCGGTGGTCCGACCCAGCTCGTCGGTCGTGCTCGTGACCCGGCCGGCGGCATCGAAGCCCTGGGTGGTGAAGGTCCCGTCCGGGTGGTCGGTGCGGGTCAGGCGGCCGAGCTCGTCGTAGGTGAAGCTCGTCGTGTGGCCGTTGGCGTCGGTCGTGGTGATCACCCGCCCGGCGGCATCGTAGCTCTGGGTCACGGTCGGCCGAACCAGGCTGCCGTCGCGCCCGTCGACCACCTGTGGCGCGATCGCGCTGATTTGCCGACCGGCCGCATCGTAGGTGAAGTCTGTTCGGTTTCCATGGGCGTCGATCGTCGCGATCGTCTGCCCGCCTTCGCTCAGGACCTCTTCTTCGCGGGCCCCATCCGGATGAACCACGGCGACCTGGCGGTTCAATTCATCATATTCGTAGTTCGTCACTCGACCGAGTTCATCGGTTCGGCTAATGACATTGCCGGCCGGGTCGTAGGCCATGCGGATGCTGGTCCCGTCCGGATACGTCGTTTGCACGCGCTGGCCGCGGCTGTCGTAGCGGTGCTCGGTGCGACGGCCGAGAGCGTCGATAGTCGCAGCGATGTTGCCGGCGGCGTCGTACTCGGTCTGCATCACCTCGCCGAGCGCGTTGGTCGTGCGAATCTGGCGACCGTTGTTGTCGTAGGCGTAGCGCGTCGTCAGCGGTGACAGGAGCCCGTCGATCATGCGATGGACCGACTCGGTCAGCCGCCGGGCCGAGGCGTCATAGGTGTAGGTCTTGCGGCTCAGAAGGGTGCCATCGTCGGCATTGACGTCTTCCTGGACGAGCTGACCGGCGGCGTCGTAGACGTAGCTCGTGACGGTGCCGACCGGATCAGTCATCGTGGCCAGTCGGCCATCGCCGGTGTAGCCGAAGCGCGTGACTCCGCCCAAGGCATCGGTCATGGTCAGGACGTTGTCGTCCTCGTCGTAGGTATACGTCGTCATCCGGCCGAGAGCATCGGTTTCGGTCAGGCGATTGTTGCGTTCGTCGTAGGTACTCGAGGTCGTGATGGCGAGCCCGCCAGGATCGATCACCGTCTGAACAAGATTGTCGTTGTCGTCCCAAGTCATGTGGGTGCGGATGCCGTCGGGGTCGATCTTGATGAGCATGTTTCCGCGCTCGTCGTATTCGAACTGCTCGACCGCCAAGCTGGGAAGACCGTCGACCGTGACCGTGCGCTCGCGCACCAGCACGTTGCCGTCGTCGTCGAGCAACAGGCGCTGGATGTTGCCGTTGGCATCGGTAATGAGCTGCTCGCGACCGGCGATGTCGTGGGTGAACTCGATGCGGTGCCCTTCGGCATCGATGATCGCGATCAGGCGGCCGTCGTCGTCATACTCATTGCGCACCGCGCGGTTGCCGCGCGGGTCGATGACTTCGAGCAGGTTGGCCCGGCGGTCGTAGCGGAAGCGGGTGGTGTTCCCTTCGGCATCGGTGTGGGCCGCCAGGTGGCCGAGAGAATCGTACTGATAGAACTGCTGATGGCCATCAGGATCGGTCAGGCGGGTGATGCGGCCTAAGCCATCGCGCTGGAACTGGACTGCGGTGCCGTTGGAGTGGGTGATCCCATTGGTCGAGAAGGTCAGCGTATTTCCGTTGGAGTCGCTGAACGACTCCAGCCCGTCAGTGCGATTGACGACGAAGCTCAGCCCGCTTGGTGCGATGTAGTGGAAGCGCTGCGGGTTGAACACCTCGAACGAACCGTCATCGAGCAGCTGGACCGGACCCGGCTGGCCGTCGACGATCGCCAGGAACGGGTTGTCCAGCAGGGTCAGCTCGCCCAGAGTGTCTCCGACCGGCTCGAGGCTTGCGGTGACGAAGCTGAACGGCACCAGGAACGAGCTCTTCGGAGTGATCTGAAGTTTGAAGGTCTCGACCTCACCGTCGGGCAGGGTCACGGTGACCAGGTGGTCATCGGTTGGGTTGAGCTGGAAGCCGAAGCCGCCGCCGAGGACCTCCCAGCCGGTGCCGAGCACTCGGTTGGTGCGCACCTCAACGGTCCGAAGCCCCAGGTCCCAACCGATACCAAAATCTCCCCGGCGCTTCTCGCGGCTGTCGTAGGTACGGTTGACCGTGATCGGCAGGCTGGCCAGGGCGATGTCGAGGTCGTCGAAGGTCAGGCTGAAGTTGCCGACTTTGTAGTCCTCCTCGACGGTGACGCTGACCCGCGCCTCGCTAACGTTCTCGCCGCGGTCATGGACTCGCAGGATCAGGGTCTGGACGCCATTGAGCAGCAGGGTCGGATCGAGCTGGCCGAGGACGTCGTCGGTCACGGCTACAGTCGACTGGTTCAGCAGCGTCGCCTCGCCATCCTCGCCGGCGGTGGTCAGTAGCTCCCAGCGCAGCAGGTTGGGATCATCGGCCGTGCCGATCACTTCGATCGGGCGGGTGACCTTGTCGGCGCTGACCGGAGAAGTGATCTCTGCGACCGGGGGCTCGTTGTCGAGCGAAGCGCCGGCGACCACGGTCAGGGTCGCTTCACCCACAATGCCCTTGTGGCTCAGGCTGATCGTCGCGGTGCCCGGCACGGCCGAGCGGATGCGGCGGTTGCCGAGCAGCTGGGCGACGTCGGTGTCGCTGGACTCGAACACACCGAGGCCGTTCAGGTTCACGGCCGTGCCGTCGGCCTGAATGCCAACGGCCTGGTAGTCGATGATGCGGTTACTGAGCACGATCGACTCGGTCGGGCTCAGCTCGATCGACTCGAGCGCCAGCTCACCGTCGACGCCGTCGCAGTTCTGGTCGATGCCGTCGCCTTCCGGATCCGGCGCGCCGGGGAAGATCGTGTCGTCGGCATCGTTGCAGTCGCCCTGGCGCTCGGTGAAGGTGTCAAGGTCGTTGTCGATGTCTTCCGGGGCCAGGCCGAGAGACACGAACAGGTCGACCTCGGCGCCGAACTCGGCCTGAACGCCGGGCAGCGGGCGCTGCTCGACCACCTGGCCGGGTGGGAAGTCGAGGTTGAAGACGTCTCGACTGCGTCCGATCACGAGGTCTGCTCCGACCAGCGCGGCTTCGGCTGCGGCTTCGTCCAGACCGATGAGGTCCGGAACGGTCACGGACTCACCGACGCTGAGGGTAAAGCTCTGCAGCGCCGTCAGACTCGTCGAGTCGGCCACTTTGATCTCGACCGGGACCGCGCCCGTGGTCTCGGGCGTCCAGCGGACCAGGCCGGTCAGCGGGTCGATGCTCATGCCGGGCGGGCCGGCCAGCAGTTCGAAAGTGAAGGACTCGCCGAGATCGGGATCGAAAACCTGCGGCGCGTAGAGATAGGAGAAGCCGACCGTCGCAGTCGTGTCCGGGGCCGAAGTAAAGCGCGGCTGGACGCCCGGCAGCAGGGTCAGATAGACCGTCGCCTCGTCAGTGAGCTGACCGTCGGAGACTTCGTAGGTGAACTGGTCCTCGACTTCGTCCCTCGGCGCGATGAAGCGGCTGTTGACCCGGTTCTGGTTCAGGCCCGGCAGCAGCCAGTGCGGCTGCTCGAACTGCGGGATCGTGCCGTCGTCATTGACGTTGGTGACGTGGTAATTCCACTGGTTCCAGATCGATCGCGCCGGTGCCCAGTCGTCGTTCGGAGATTCGAAGACCCAGTAGGCGGAACTGGGTCCGAACCGGAAGGTACCGTTGAGCAGCAGCTCCGCGGCCCCATCGTCGTCGACGTCGGCGAAGAATGGCACCTCGAACTCGGGTGGGTTGCTGATTCCGAGATCGAACTCCTGGATCAGTTGTCCGGTCGCGCCCTCAAGCACGTACAGCGTCCTGGGTGATCCGAACAGCAGGACCTCCGTATCGCCATCGCCGTCAAGATCGAAAACCGTCGGCGCGATCGCCGTCAGGTTCAAGACACGGTCGTCGCTCGGGAACTCCCATTTCAGGGTCCCATCGAAGCCGTTGAGAACTTCCAGCTTGGCGGGCCCGAAGCCGTTGTTGCCAGCGGCCAATATCTCGACCGGGCCATCATCGTCGACATCGGCGACTACCAACTCGATCTCAAACGTCTGGAAGTTGCGGGCGGTGGCCGTTTCCCAGAGTGGCTCCGGATCCCCGTCATGATTCAACGCAATCGTCCAGTAGGTGTCGCGCCCGCTTCTGACCAACTCGGGAAACGGGTCACCGTCCAGGTTGACCGCGATGGGCGTGGCACGCCGCTCGAAGTTGCTGATGCCGGGTATTTTCCAGAGCAGTTCGCCGGTATGGGAAAACGCGGCCGATCCAACAAGAATCTCGGGGTCTCCATCGAGATCCAGATCGACGACTTCGGCCCGCATGAAAGATCCTCCTCTCTCGATGCCGCGGGCATAGCTGGTGAAGAGCTTCATGCCCTGGTTGTCGAAGACGGTCACGGCGACGCCGTCCAACGCGGTGCCATCGGCATCGACGCCATGCCCCACGATAATTTCGGGCGTGCCGTCCTGGTCCAGGTCGGCGATCGTCGGCTCAGCTCCATTAAGTCCGCCGTCCCCGTTGAAGGCGCGGACTCCGTCAACGAAATAGCGCTCGGCGAGCTGCTCACTCTCCCACTTGAAAGTTCCGTCGTGCTCGAACGCGAAGACCTTGGTCATGTCAGGTCCCAATACTCCGTTTTCGCCGCCGATCGAGATGATTTCGACGTAGCCGTCGAGGTCGATGTCCGCGAGCGCCTTGCCTGTTCCGTTGATGACGCCACGGTCGAGGGGCGGGCTGGTCGCAATCAGCTCGCCGGTGTCCGGACTGCTGACAATGAAAATGTTCTGACCAGCAACTCCGTTGCTGATCTGGGAAACGACGTCTGTGCGGCCATCATCGTTCACGTCCGCGACCAACGGTGGTGAAATAGGGCCGCCGTTGTTGGGGGTCATGAATTCGAGCGCCGGAACGAAGCCGATCTCACCCCCGGGGTCGTTCGGGGTGTACTCAAAGCTGCCGTCGGCGTTCAGCGTCACCGAGCCCACCGCCGGCCCGGTAACGAGTTGTGCGGTCAATGGGTCGCCGTCGGGATCCGAGTCGTTGCCGAGAACGCCGGGAGCCGGAACGGTCAGAACATCATTGAAATGCAGTTCGTAGCCATCATCCAGCCCCACCGGCGCATTGTTGGCGAGCACCGTCACGACAAAGGACTCGCTGTCGCTCAGGTCGAACGGATCCGTGACCCGCACGTTCACGCTGTAGGGCCCGGACTGGCTGACCGTCGGCGTGAACTCGATCAGGCCGTTGGCATCAATCGTCATGCCGGCCGGAGCCGCCAGCAGCTCGTAGGCGAGCGGGTCCACTTCCGGGTCGGTCGCGTCGGTCTGGATCGTCAGATTCTGGCCGACTGCGACCGACTGGTCGGCGATCGGCTCGAGCTTGGGCGCATCGTTGTCGAACGGCCCCTCGCCGATCGGTGCGGTCACCTCGACCAGGAAAAGCGTCTCGTCAAACAGCCCGTTCTGGTCGGCTGCGAGGGCGAGAACAGGGTGGGCGCCCAGATCGCCGAAATCCGTCAACCAGCTGACCGCACCGGAGTTTGCGTCGATGCTCAGGTCGCCCGGGCCATCCCGCTTGCTGAAGGTCAGCACTGCGGCAGGGTCTTCGGAGGCGGCCTGCAGCTGAACGCTCAGCAGTTCCCCTGCGACTAGTGTCAAACGGCCCGGATCCGACAAGCGCACGGGCGGTTGGCGAACGATCACGCAGAAGGTGTGGCGATTGCGCCGTTGCTCGGAGTCAGTGACCGAGACGGTCGCCGAGTGAATCCCCAGCTGCTGTTGACCGGGCACCCAGGAGACCTCGCCCGTTAAGCCATCAATGGTCATTCCGGCGGGTCCGTTGACGAGCCGGAAGGTCAGTCCGTCCTGCGAGACCGGCGTACTTGTATTGATGTCGAACGACAGCGGATTATTGACCGCCGCTTCTTGATCCAGCACCGGCACGAACTGCGGCAGATCCGTCTGGTCTTCGAAGCGGTCGACGATGATGATGCAGCGACCCTCTCCCTGCGCCCAGGCCATTGGCCCGACCAACAGGAGACTCAGCGCAAGAAACTTCAACACTCTCATCAGATCGCTCATTTCAAAGGCCCTCCCCAGAAATGCACGGCGATCCGGCCAGCGGATTGGGGGTCAGGAAAATATCGCGGGCGCGGTTGCTGTCATCGCCGACCAGATTGGTGGCATCCGACTCGAACACGATGCAGGTGCCGTCACCCGAGATTACCGGGAGATAGCTGTGGTTGTCCGCCTCTGGGCCCCCGTCGGCAACACTGACTCGAACGGTTTGATCGACCTGGCGATCGTGGACGAAGATATCGAAGCGTTCATTGCTGTCGTCCGGCACCAGGTTCGTTGCATTGGACCGGAAGACAACAAAGCGCCCGTCATCTGAAATCTGTGCCGAAAAACTGCCGCGGTCGCCCTGCGTCCCATCCGACGCCACGCTGATGCGCTCGGTGGTGCCGGTATCGATCTCGTGGACGAAGATGTCCCAGACCCCGTTGGTGTCGTTGTCGACGAGGTTGGTCGCAAGGGATCGGAACACGACGAATTCGCCGTTCCCGGACAGAACGGGATCGTAGCTGTCGCCGTCCGCCTCGGTGCCGTCGCTTGCCACGCTGGCGCGGACCAGTGGCCCAGCGATCCCAAGCGGCGTGCCTTGCTCGTCGAATCGGAATTTGACGAACACATCTTCAAAGCCGTTGGTGTCGTCAGGTACCAGGTCGGTCGCATAGGAGTAGAAAGCGATTCGGGTGCCATCATCCGAGACGCTGGCTGACATGGAGTCCCCGTTACCTTCCGGACAATTCGGCGGCACCGCCGTGATGCAGGAGGTGTCCGAACTGAAGTTGGGACGATTGACCCGCTCCAGTGGCACCGAGTCGGCGGCGTCGATGTCGTAGAAAAAGATGTCGAAAGCAAAGTTGTCGTCGTCGTCGATCGGGCGGACCGTGCCCGGCTGCGCGCCCTGGAAGTCGATCGGGTTATGAAAGACCAGGAACCGCCCATTGCCCGAGAGCTGAGGTTCCTCGCGCTCCCAGCCAGCAGGAGAAACGAGCAGATTCGTTGTGGTACCCGCAGTCCGATCCCGGATGGCCAATTCGGCCGAGCCCGGATACCGGTTGAAGCTGATGCGGGTTCCATCGTCCGAGACCGACGGGAAGTACGCGTTGCGGTAGAAGCCATAGGAAATCGGGGTTCCGTCGGCCGGGTCAACGTTGGCCCACTCCAGCGTATCTGCGGCGTAGTCGCGCACGAACACGTCGGGCAGTCCATTGTCATCCCCGGCGAGAAGGTTGTCGGCGCTGGATCGGAAGGCAATCACGCGCCCGTCGTCCGACAGCGCGGCCTCGTAGCTGTTGTGATTCGCCTCTGTCCCGTCCAGCGCAACGCTGACCCGCTCGATTTGAGCCGTTGCGATTGAGACTTGGCCCATGCACAAGGCCGCAGCGAGCAGCGCCGCGCTCCAACTCTGGAAGCTTTTCATGAATTTGGTGCTCCGTTCTGCGCCTGATCGATTGTTTCCACAACCTGAAGCGCAAACGATGGAAATTTCGTATCAAGTCTCAGCCGGGCCATCCCCGGACGTCGGCACGCCGGGCCCAGGGCGATGGCAGGGCGGTCATGCTGTCGGGGGCGTCAGATACGACTAATGCACAGCTGCGGGTGATACAAACCGGCTGTTCCACGTTCGCGCATGGCAAGCGGCCACAGTCAGGCGAAAAAGTGGCAGCGATTCTTGCCCGCCAGCTTGGCCTGGTACATGGCTTGATCTGCCTGACGAAGTAACTGCCCGGCATCAACCTCTGAAGGGTTTTGGAAAAGCGTGATGCCGATGCTTGCACCGGTCTGAACGGTGGTATCGGACTCAGGTAGTTGCAGGCTCTCGTTAACCGTGGCCAGGACTCGGTCCAGCAAGCTATGGAGTTCACCAGGCTGGTCGAAGTCCACCATGACGATAACGAATTCATCACCGCCCAGTCGTGCCACGGTATCGCCGGCGCGCAGCTCATGCTTTAAACGCCTGCCCAATGTGCTTAAAACAAAGTCGCCGGCGGCATGGCCATGCTGATCGTTGATCGCCTTGAAGCCATCCAGGTCCAGGAACGCGACAGCCAGGAGAGACCCTCGTCGAGTCGCCTGGGCGACGGCCTGTTGCAAGCGATCCGTCAGCAAAGTCCGGTTTGGCAGCCCGGTCAGCGGATCGAAGTGAGCCATACGCTCCAGTTCGCTGCTTCGAGCCTCCAAAGCGGCCTGAGCGCGTTTTCGGGCTACGATTTCCCACGCAAAATCGGCCAGTTCGCGCACCGATTCGACATCCTGTTGATTGTAGTTTGACAGCTTGTTGCCGACGCCAAGAATGGCGACGATCCGATCTTTTCGGAGCACAGGGACGACCAGCTCCCGTTCGATCCGCGCATGCCCTGGTGGCAAACCACGGCGACACGGCAAGGCGGCATAGTCATTATGAATGACGGCATCGCGTCTCCTCACCGCGTCAGCCCACACGCCAGCCTGGTCGACCGGATAGTGCGTGGCATCAGGTTCGGTCTGGCACATGCGCTGACGCGTATTGCTGGACCAGGCCTGCAGTTCCAGCCTTGTCTGGTCTTCGTCGATAAAGTGATAGAAGCCGATGCTGCTATCGGTCAATAGTTCGGCTTCGTCGAGAAAAGACTGGAGCAGTTCCTTGAGTGCGCAGTTTTCAGCACGCTCCATCAGACGAACTTGCGCGGTGTTCATAAGCTCGGCGCGCCTGGTGCGCGAGACGTCCATCAACACACCCTGGATTTCTTGTACCTGGCCATCTTCGGCACGAATCAACCAGGAGTGATCATCAATCCAGAGCCAATGGCCGTCGGCGTGTCGAAAGCGATAGGTCTGTTGAAGGACGTCGGGGCCTGATTCCAGGTGCTCGTGCAGTTGTCGCTCGTTGATGACATGATCATCGGGGTGAACCAGGTCGATGAAAGCCGGGCGCCCGACCATGAGTTCGTCGGCTTTATAGCCAAACTGCCCAACATTTTCGCTGATGTAACTCAGCGGCCAGCCCGGCGCATTTTGCCAAGTGGCAACGACCACCGGAGATCGCTCAATCAGTGCGGCCAAGGACGGTGTAGATGCAGTTGCTGGAGACTGGTCCAAGAGCTTCAATCCCAGTCATATGACCCCTATCTCAAGTATAGGCTTGAAGTTCGGTCTTTGACAAATGCTTGTTGCCCATTCCGGGGAAAGTGATGACGCTCGACGGGAAAACCCTTCGATCGGGGCAGGTCACTGGGTCGAGCACCGTCAACCAGCGATGAGCTAGCGCACTAGCTCAATGCGTGCGACCTCAATGTCGGCCTCGAAGGCTTCGCCATAGGCGACCACGCCGAGCGTGCGCAGCGCGGTCAAATCCAGCTCGCGCCGGATGGAGCGACCCTCAAAGGCCGAGAACGGGACAATCAGCTCCTGCCACTCCGGACCCAGGTCAATCGCGGCCCTGTAGTACTGCCAGGGACGCCAGGTATGACGGGTGCGCAGGTGCAGATAGTATGGGCCGGTTGCTCCCCGCACGCGTATGGCCACGCCCGAGTAGTCCGAGGCATCAAAATTGCCGCCGTCTGTGCTCAGCGGCAGGCGCGCCTGGATGAATCCGCCGTTGTTCTCGAGCCGGACCTGGCCGCGCATGGCCAGCGCCGGCTGACCTTCGTGCTCGCGATAGCCGACCTGCATGTCCGAGCGCCCGCCCATGACCCGGTCGGTGAACCCGCGCCACTGCGTGCCGATAGCGGCGGTTCCGTCGCGGCTGGCAAAGTCGTCGATCAGCATCGATCCTCCGGTGGCGCTGCCGATCGTGGCGGCCAAGCCGCCCACCAAGACAAGTAGGGCCGCGCCGGCGATGGTGGAGTACAGCATAATGGAGACATCTTTTGAATTCCGAATGACGCTGGCACACTAGCACCGCGCCGGTCACCTTCGTGTCACCGGCCGGGCTCACCGGAGAACCTGATCATGCGCATCTTCCTTGCTCTGGGCCTGCTCGCTGCCCTGCTGCCCGCGACCGCTGCATCCGCGAACGACACCGGGCCGGCATTCGACGCCGAGCTGGCCGAACGGCTGGGGGCGGATAACTACGGCATGCGCATTTACGTGTTGGTCATGCTCGAGCCTGGTGAGGCCCGGATCGACGATGCCGAGCGGTTGGCCGAGATCCAGCAGGGCCACATGGCCCACATTCGAACGCTTGCCGCGGCCGGCCAGCTGGTGTTGGCCGGTCCCGTACTCGATGCCGAAGACCTGCGCGGGATCTTTATCCTGGCGGTCGACGATCTGGAGCAGGCCAGAGCACTGGTCGCCGAGGACCCGGCGGTCAAGGCCGGCCGGCTGCAGATGCGCCTGCTGCGCTGGTACGGCTCGGCTGCGCTACCGGAGCTGGCCGAGCTGCACGCGCGAATTGCCCGCCAGTCGCCCTGAGTGAGGGCGGTCGACGATCAATCAGCCGCGCCTCATTGGCTCGGCAACGCAAAACGGTAGTCGTGGCGCGCCAGTGGCGAGAGCGTGCCGACTTCGTAGGTCTCGACCCGAACCTGGCCGTCCCGGTGAACTGAAAAAATCCGGAACATCGGCACATGGCGGGTCTCGTCCGGGATCTTGGTGCGTTCCAGGGCGGGGATGTGCAGGTAGTGCACGCCGTCGATCTGCTTGGAGTGATCGACTCGGTCCAGGTCCATGTGCAAATCCCCGGATATGACAGCCGCCAGGTTGGGCTGGGCGATCACTTCGGCGAATCCCGGGTGGGTCACGCCCTTGTCGGCGTTTTCCGGGTAGACCCCGGTCTGGGCGCCGTGGACGACCAGAAAGACCGGCTGCGGGGCCAGCCGCCGGATCTCGGCGATCATCCAGGCAATCCCGTCGTCGTTGAAGTCGCGCTCATGGTCGGGTGAGGCCAGGACCAGCGCGACCGGATCAGTTTCGAGAACGTAGCGCGGTGCCTCGATGACCGCCCGACCCTCGTTCCAGCGATTGGCAAACTCGAGGAACAGCTCGACCGGGCCGTGGTGTTCTTCGTTGCCCATGATCGGGTAGAAGGGCAGGTTCAGGTCCTGCAGCACCGGGGTAACGTTTTCATACTGGATCAGGGTCGCCTTGTGGGCGATGTCGCCCACGCCGATGACGAAATCGAGCTGGCCCCGGGTGGCGAGCACGTTGATGTCGGCGACCGCGGCGGCGACCCCGGGAAAGGCGGCCTCGGGCTTGGGTTCTGCGTCGCCGAGCACGGCAAAGCGCAGGGCCACCGGGTTGTCTTCAGCCCCTTGAGCCAGGACGGAATTTGCCAGCACTCCGCACAGCAGCGCGGCGGCGATCATTCTCAACAAAACGGTCGAGTTTGGCATCGTGTTGGCGCCTGGAGGATCGACTTGCGATTGTATCGCCCGAGGCCTGCGCTACCATGACGATTCTGTTTAATCATCAGGATCGAGCCTTCGGCATGAAACGCGACCAGATTGACTTTCCCGCCCGACACGAGGCCTTGCGCGAAGACGTCAGCCTGCTCGGGGGGCTGATCGGGGAACTGTTGCGCGAGCAGTGCGGCGAGGCCCTGTTCCTGCGCGTCGAGGAAGCCCGTTCGGCAGCGATTGATCGGCGCAGCGGCCAGGCCACGGGCGATTTCCTGCAGTCGCTGTGTCGCTTCGACGACAGCGCCGAGGCCAGCGATTTCGTGCGCGGCTTCGCCGCCTGGTTCCGGATGGTCAACCTGGCCGAGCAGGTCCATCGCATCCGCCGCCGGCGCGAGTACCAGAAAAGCGCGACCGGACCGCAGCCCGACAGCCTGCTCGACGTCTTTACGCGCCTGAAAGCCGCCGGGCATGAGTGGGGCGAGATTCGGGCGCTGCTCGATGAGTTGCTGATCGAGCCGGTGTTCACCGCCCATCCCACCGAGGCGACGCGCCGCTCGATTCTGGAAAAAGAGCAGCGCATGGCCCGCTACCTGGTCCAGCGCATGGACCCGACCCTGCCACCGGGCGAGGTCGAGCGCCTGATCGACCGGGTGCGCATGGAGCAGACCATCGCCTGGCTGACCGCCGAGCAGTCGCATACCCGCCCGACCGTGGCCGACGAGGCCGAGCACGCCCATTTCTACCTGGCCAACACGCTCTACCGGATTGCGCCGCTGATCCACGAAACCATCGCCGAGGCCGCGATCAGCGTGTTCGGTATCGACGGCTGGCCCGGCGATATGCCGACCGTGCTGCGCTTCGGCTCCTGGGTCGGCGGCGACATGGACGGCAACCCCAACGTCGGGCCCGATACGGTGCTCGACACCCTGGCCGAGCAGCGCCGCCAGGTGATCGCCAACTACCGGCGCGAGGTCGGCCGGCTCAATCGCCTGCTCAGCCACACCGAGGGCCGGGCAGGGGTCAGTGATGAGGTCAAGTCGCGCATCGCCGACTATCGCCGCTTGCTGCCGGAAATCGACAAGCAGGTGCCGGCCCGTCACGCCGACATGCCGTACCGGGTCTTGCTGTGCTTCATCGACGCCCGGCTGCGCGGGACCCTGGACGAGCATCGGGCCGGCTACGAGCGCGCCGAGGAGTTCCTGGACGATCTCGACCGGATCATCGAAAGCCTCAAGCGCCACGGCGGTCGTCGGGCCGGGCTGTTCCCGGTCCAGCGCCTGCGCCGGCGCGCGGACATCTTCCGCTTCCACCTGGCCGCTTTGGACCTGCGCATCGATTCAGGTGATCTGCACGAGGCCATTGCCCGCCAGTTCGACGACCCCGACTGGCCGGAGCGCTCGGCCGAAGAGCGTACCCGCGTGCTGCTCGAGCGTCTGCAAAAAGGGCACGCGGCAAAGCCGGATGACCATCCGGTCTTTCGCCTGCTGGAGGCAGCTGCCACCGCCCACTACCGCTTCGGCGAGCGCGCCGTGGCCACGCTGATCGTGAGCATGAGCCGCAACGCCGACGATGTGTTGGCCGCCTGGGTGATGGCGCGTGCGGTTGGCATCGAGGACGGTCGGCTGGACCTGGTGCCGCTGTTCGAGACCGTCGGCGACCTGCAGGCCGCCGAGCGGGTCATGGCCGGGTTGCTCGACCTTGATGATTGGCGCAACCTGCTGGCCCGGCGCGAGAATCGCCAGATGATCATGCTGGGCTATTCCGACAGCAACAAGGACGGCGGGATGGTGGCCTCGCGCTGGTCGCTGCAGGACGCCCAGGTGCGCCTGACCGAGCTTTTCGAGCAGGCCGGTATCCGGGTGGTGTTCTTCCACGGTCGCGGCGGCACCATCGGGCGCGGCGGCGGCAAGACCCACAGCGCCGTGCTGGCCGCCCCGCCGGGGTCGGTAGCCGGGCGCCTGCGCATGACCGAGCAGGGCGAGGTCATTCACCGCAAATACGCGCTTCGCGCAATCGCCACGCGCAACCTGGAGCAGACCACCGGGGCGGTCATCCAGGCCACGCTGGGCCTGGATTGCCAACCGGAGCGGACCGAGGACCGGCAGGTCATGACCCGCTTGGCGGAGCTGGCCCGCAGCGCCTACCGCGAGCTGGTCTATGGCAGCGAGGCCTTTTCCGACTACTTCCGCAGCGCCACCCCGATCGACGTCATCGAGCGCATGCGCATCGGCTCGCGCCCGGCCTCGCGCCAGAAAAAGACCGGCATCGAGGGCCTGCGCGCCATACCCTGGGTTTTTGCCTGGGGCCAGAGCCGGCACAGCCTGCCGGGCTGGTACGGGCTGGGCAGCGGCCTGGAACTGCTTGCTGAAGAGGTCGGGCTGGAGACCCTGCGCCAACTCAACCGGCGCTGGCTGTTCTTTGCCAACCTGCTGCAGGACGCCGAGATGGCCATGGCCAAGTCCGACATGGATATCTCCCGGCACTACGCTGGCCTGGCGGGCGGTCTGGGCGAGCGCTACTTTCCGACCATCGAGGCCGAATTCGGCCGCACCGAGACCATGATCTGCGCGATCCGGGAGCAGGACAGCCTGCTTGAGCGCGACCCCACGCTCAGGCGCTCCATCCTGCTGCGCAATCCCTATATTGACCCCATGAGCTTTGCCCAGGTCGACCTGCTCGCGCGCTGGCGCGCCGGAAACCGCGAAGATTCCGCCCTGGAGCAAGCCTTGATCACCAGCGTCCACGGCATTGCGCAGGGGTTGCAGAACACCGGCTGATATAGCCAATCGATGACGGTGGCATTTCTTGTGCGTTGCATCACTGTTAAAGATCGGTTATTTTTTTACCTTGCGCAATTCCAGCCCAGGAGAAAAAGAATGGCCACGACCCTGCAACCCCGCCCGCTGGTGACAGCGATTTCCGCCGCACTGCTGGCCCTCGGACTCGGTTCTTTGCCGGTTTACGCCCAGACAGAGTCGACCGCCCCGGACGAGGCGGCTGAAAACGAGGACGAGACCATCACGGATCGCGTCGTGGTGACCGGATCGCGGATTGCGCGCGATCCCAACCTGATTTCGCCGGCGCCGGTGCAGTCGGTCGATAGCGAAGACATTCAACTGTCGGGTGAGCTTAACGTCATTGACATCGTCAATGACTTGCCGGCTCTGCTGGGGTCGGACAACGCCACCAGCAACCTGGCCACGGCCGGGGCTGCCGGGGCCGGTATCCTCAATCTTCGCAACCTCGGTTCCGTGCGGACCCTGACCCTGGTCAACGGGCGCCGTCACGTGGCCGGTCTGGCCGGCAGCGCCTCGGTCGACGTCAACACGATTCCGGCCGCGCTGGTCGAGCGCGCCGAAGTGCTCACCGGCGGTGCTTCGGCCGTCTACGGTGCCGACGCGGTGACCGGGGTGGTCAACTTCGTTCTCAAGGATGATTTTGAAGGCGTCGACATCACGGCCCAGTACAACCTGTCTGGTCGCGGTGATGCCGATCGTCGCCTGCTGTCGGCTACCTTTGGTCAGAACTTCGGTGGCGGGCGCGGCAATATTGTTTTCTCGCTGACGCGTGAAGACACCGAGGGCTTGCGCCAGGGTGACCGTGCGCATACCCGGGGAGATCGACTCGGATCCGTCTGGCCTAACCCGGTGCGCTTTATCCAGGCGGCCGACATTGCCGAGTTTGGGCTCGATCCGCTGCTGCTGGGTAGCCAGATTTCGGGTTTTTGCGATGACGGCGATTCCACCCTGGGCTCGGCCCGCGACCCCTTGTGCGGCCGGATCGTCGGCGTGCCGGGCCAAAGCCTTCAGCCTTTTGGCCGCTTCAACCTGACCAGCTACGGCTCGATCATCGGTGTGGACTGGTTCGGCGACGAGTTTCTGTCGACTTTCCCCGGCGATGAGTTCGAGGAATTCGCCTCCCCGATTTCGGTCAACCGCCCGCCCGGGGGCCTGATCTTTGACATCAACAACAACGGTATCGAGGACTGCCTCGAAACCGTCAACGGCACGATCCTGCAGCGCTTCGACTTTTATGCCGGCTGTCACGTTGCGCGCACCCCCGGTGAGGGCGTTGATGTGTTTCAGGACGGTCTTCTGGCTGGCTCCCAAAACGCTTTCGGCGGTGACGGGACTTCCGGCGGGCGAGATGGGCAGTCCATTACCCCCGACGACGAGCGTACGGTCCTGAACCTGAACGGTCGCTACGACATCACCCCGTCAATGCGCTGGTTCTTCGAGAGCAAGTATGCCCAGTCCAAGACCATCGACGACGGCAGCCAGGCCGTTCAGGGTTTCTTCGATTCCCACGTCCTGCGCTGGGATAACCCCTACATTCCTCAGAACCTGCGCGATCCGATTGAGGCCTTTGTCAACGCAAACCCGGATCTGTTCGTGCTCGAGAACGTCAATGTTCTGATTGGCCGCGATATGACCGATATGGGTCTGCGACGCAGCATCGCGCGGCGTGACACCGTCCGTTTCGTCACCGGTCTGGAAGGCGAGATCGGCACCGGGCCGTTCAGCTACGAAGTGGCCGTTAACTACGGCAAGACCACAGCCGACACCGAGTTCACCGGTCTGGCCCTGGATCGCTACTACGCAGCAGCCGACGCGGTGCGGGATCCGGCTACCGGGAACATTGTGTGCCGTTCCGAGCTTGATCCGACCGCTCTGCCGGCCGGGTCCTTCTTGCGCAGTGCGGGTCCTTTCCGCGACTTCCAGACCTTTACGCCGGGTCAGGGCCTGTGTGCGCCAATCAACCTGTTCGGGGTCGGTGCCCCCAGCCAGGAAGCGATCGACTTCATTATCCTGGACATGGCGCGAGAGCGCACCATTGAGCAGACGGTCGTCAGCGGCTTCGTGGTCGGCGACAGCTCGGACTGGTTCAGCCTGCCTGGCGGTCCCATGGGCATGGTGGTCGGTTTCGAGTATCGTGACGAGGAAAGCAGCTTCAAGGCCGACGGGCTTGAGCGACCCCAGGCGGATCCGCTGGGGATTGTCGAGGCCGCCTCGCGAGTGTTCCCGATCGATGCGCCGACCGACAATACCTCGGGCAGCTTCGACGTACAGGAGGTGTTTGCCGAGGTTTCCCTGCCGCTGCTCAACAATCGTCCTTGGGTTCAGGATTTGACCCTGGATGCAGCCTACCGCTACTCGGACTACTCAACCCTGGGCAGTACCGACAGCTGGAACCTGCGCCTGTCGTATGCACCAATCCAGGACATCCGCTTCCGGTCCACCCTGTCACAGACCGTGCGGGCGCCGAACATCAACGAGTTGTTCTCGCCGCTGCAGTCGGCCACGGCCCGTCCCACCGACCCGTGTGATGTGGCCAACATCAACGATGGCACGGCCAACCGTCCGGGCAACTGCGCAGCCGACGGCCTGCCGGCTGACTTCACCGACCCGCTGACCGCGCGCTTCTCCGGCTTTACCGGCGGCAACCCCAACCTCGACGTGGAAACGGCCGATACCTTCACCGCCGGTGTCGTGCTCGAGCCGCGCTTCGTGCCGGGGCTGTCGATTTCCGTGGACTGGTATGACATCGAGATCGAGGACGCCATTTCCTCGATCGGGGTTCAGGAACTGGTTAATGCTTGTTACGACGCATCAACATTTCCCAACCAGTTCTGCGAGCAGTTCCAGCGAGACCGCGACCCCAATTCGCCGACCTTCCTGGGCTTCCAGTCGTTCGTCAACAGTCAGCTGAACTTCTCATCCATTGTGACCCAGGGCGTCGACTACGCGGTTCGCTACCAGTTTGAGCTGGGCAGTCTGGCCCAGGCGCTGGACCGCTACGGCAGCATGACGCTTGGCGTGACCGGCAACTGGGTCAAGAAGCTCGATCGATTCGAAGATCCTATCGACAACACCATCGTCAATGACGAGCTCTACGAGAATGGCCAGCCGAAGAATGCGCTGAGTGCGTTCGCCCGCTGGCGTTGGGACCGTCTGACCCTGAACTGGCAGGCCCGCTACTGGGGCAAGTTCCTGGAGTTTTCGCCGCGCATCGACAACACCAACGCCGATAACGTCGAGAATTCGTGGACGGGAGACCTGTGGCGTCATGATCTGAGTGGTTCGTACATGGCCAATGACTCCATCACCATCATTGCCGGGGTCAACAACATTTTTGACAAAACGCCGGTGTTGTCCTCTCGCTTTTATCCGGTGGGTGTGGTCGGACGGGAGTACTTCCTGGGTCTGAACGCGCGCTTCTGATCACCGCTTCGGCGTTCTTTGGAAACCCCGGGATGGCCTTGCCGTCCCGGGGTTTTTGCTTCAGATTGCTGAACGGTGTGTTTGAACCCTGGCGTCGAGCCAGCTTCGGGGCGGCCGCCAGCTTGCGATCCATTCGGTGACGTCCTCGCCCGGCATGGGGCGCGCGATCGCATAGCCCTGGCCCAGTCTGCACCCCAGTTGCAGCAGCATTTCGCCATGGGCCTCGGTTTCCACGCCTTCGGCGATAACATCCTTGTGGAAGTTCCGGGCCAGACTGATCACGCCCTGCAGGATGGCCAGATCGTCAGGGTCTGCAAGCATGCCGAGCACAAAGCTGCGATCGATTTTGAGCGTGGCGACCGGAAGACGCTTCAAGTAGGCCAGCGACGAATACCCGGTGCCGAAATCGTCCAGAGAGAAAGTCACACCCAGTCGATCGGCTGCCTTGATGATCTCGACCATGGGCACGGTTTCGTCCAGCGCGCTGGTTTCGAGGACCTCCAGCTCCAGGTCTCCGGCCTGAACGTCCGGGTAGCGTGCCAGGGCTTCGCCGAGGCGCTCGATGAAGTCAGGCTGGGTCAGCTGGAGCGGATCAACGTTGATACTCACCGGGATTTCGAGCCCGTCATGACGCCAGTCGCTGATTCGGGTCAGGGCGGATTCGATCACCCAATCCCCCAGACGAATCATCAGGTGGTGTTGCTGCAACAGCGGCAAAAAAGCCGCTGGAGGCAGCAGGCCCTCTTCTGGGTGCTCCCAGCGGATCAAGGCTTCCATACCGATCAATCGGCCTTTTTTCATGTCCACCTTGGGCTGGTAGTGAAGCACGAACTCTCCGTCTTCCAGACCTTGGCGAATCCGATCGATCTGTCGGTGGCTGCTGCGCAGCATCCGATCGTGGGCGGCATCGAAACGGTGTTGACAATTCTTGCCCGCCAGCTTGGCCTGGTACATGGCCTGATCGGCCTGGCGGAGCAGCTGGTCGGCATCAAGGCTGTCGTCCTGCGGATAGAAGCTGATCCCCAGGCTGGCCGAAATTTCCAGCCTGTGACCGTCATGCTGCATGGGTTCGGCTACGGCCCTCAGGACGCGGTCAAGCAACGGTCGGGCGGCTTCGGCGTCTTGCAAACCGACCAGGACCAACGCAAATTCGTCGCCACCCAGCCTGGCCACGGTATCAATCTGGCGAATGGCCTGGCGCATCCGCTTGGCGACTTCGACCAGCAGTCGGTCTCCGACCTCGTGGCCAAAACGATCGTTGATCGGCTTGAAAGCGTCCAGGTCCAGGCAGGCCACGCCCAGCAATTCGCCGCGCCGGTCGGCCTGGGCCATCGCTTGCTGTAGGCGATCGGCCAACAGGACCCGGTTGGGCAGACTGGTGAGCAGGTCATGGTGGGCCAAGTGTTGCAGCTGCAGTTCGGCCTGCTTGCGCTCCGTAATGTCGGTGTCCGACCCGCGCACGCCGATCAGGCGGCCTTCGGAATCATAGAGCGGCAGCACCGTGGTGCTGACCCAAAGGATTCGACCGTCGCGGGTCAGCACTCTATTCTGGTAGCCGCTGAACCGACGACCACTGTTGATCTGGCGTAAGCCTTCGCGCTTGGTTCGCTCCCGATCGTCCTCGGGCGACAGATCGTAGAAATAGCACTGACCGACAAGGTCTTCGGGCTGGTAGCCAAGGACATCGCTGACTAGTGGATCGACATCGGTGTACAGGCCCTCAAGATCAACCTGCCATCGAAACGAGCGGCTTTCTGCGGCCAGTTCACGATAGCTGGATTCGCTCTCGGCCAGTGCCTGGATGGCCTCGCGGCGGCGGATTGCGCCGGCCAGGATGTCGGCGACGACCTGGAGCATCGCGACCTGCTCGTTGGGCCAGCTGCGCGTGCAGCGGACGGAATCGAAACCGAGGAATCCCAACAGCTGCGCGTTCTCGGCTTGTATCGGTACACAGACCAGGGAACGGATATCCTGTGCCTCCAGCAGCGCGCGCTCGGACGCAGCCTCGCCCGGCAAGCGCTCAATATCCTCGATCCGGATGGAGCGCTTTGCCCGCCACTGGTCCATCCACCAACCCTTGTCGGCCAGCGTCAGGTTCTGCAGAGATTGCTTTTGTGGCTCGATACCCGCCGCGCACCATTCGTGGGTGTTGCTGGCCGTCTTCATGTCGGCAGAAAACCTGAACAGGTAGGCGCGGTCGACTTCAAACAAGGTGCCCAGTGACGCCATTGCCTTGTCCAGCCGCCGTTCGAAGGCTGTGCCATCGGCGGCGGTGACAAAACCGGCAGCGATTTCGGCCATGAGAGCGCGGAAGCGCTGGTTGAATCTCTCTTGTTCGTGTTGGCGGCGTTCGGCGCTGATGTCGCGGCCGATTCCGAGCATCGCGATCGGCTCGCCTCGTTCATCCCGCACCAGGCTGGCCGAGGTTCGGGCCGGAAAACAGTGACCGTCGCGATGCAGGTGATCGCCCTGGCTTTCCGCATGCCCCTTCTCGATCAGTTCGGCGAGCGTTGGAGCCACCTCCCGCTCCATTTGCTCTGCGGTATGGAAGATGCTCAGGTGCTGGCCTGTCAGTTCGTCGAGCCGGTAACCGTGCATACTCGCCCAGGCCGGGTTGACAAAGCGGATACGACCGTCCAGATCGCTCAGCGCAATACCGTCATTGGACTGCTCCACCGCGGTGCGAAACTCCTGCAGCTTGGCGGTGCGTTCACTCACCGCCTGCTCAAGGCCTTCGCGTCGCCGCGCGATCAGGCCCACCACCATCGCAAGCATCAAGGTCAGGAGCAGGCCGGCCAGCGCGGTGCCGGCGATCGTCAGCCTGGCCTGGGCGACGGCATGCCCTCGATCGGCCGCCGTCCGAACCAGGAAGGTTTCGCCAAAAAGCAGAATGGGCCGTTCCAAAGTCAGTGACGTGTTATCGGAAACGCCAGCAGGGCCGGAGTGGGCGAGCAGTTCGCGCGACCCGTTCTCCTGCAGCAACCAGAGATCCATCGCCAGAGTTTCAGCGGCGGTCGAGGCCGCGAGAATGTCGTCGAATGCCGCACTGGTTACGATCACCCCTTCCGGCAGCCCTGAGCGCAGTCTTTGCCCGGTGGACTGGATGATCAGAATCTGTCCGCGCAGCTGCGGGGCATGGTCGCCATCCAGGGGCGCCGATGCGGTGACCAGCCCGGTGCGGCGTGCCGCTTCCAGAGGCTCTCGGACCCGCGCTAAAGACGCCAGATCGAAACCGCGCAGCGACAACTCCGGCAGCCGGTTTGTTTGTCGAGTTATCGGGAAGTGAAATTGGCGCCCGGTGATGGCCGCGGGCGGTTCGATTCCCTCGGCCTCCCAGATCCTGAATTCCGAGCCGTCCCGATCGCGGATTTTCTGCTCCCATTCGGCGCGCTGTGACACAGGGACTTCGGGTGCCCAGGCCCAGTGCCTTGGCAGGTTGTTCTCTGCCAGAAGATCCGCGTAATGGATGAATTCTTCTTCGCTGACAAAGTCGCTGGCCTGGAACAGCCGTACCAGCCCGCCCAGGCCGAAATCGCGGAGGTTATGCAGGGCGCGGCTCACCCCTTGGGTGGATTCCTGGGCGAGGAGTTCGAACGACCGCGCCTGGGTGTTGATGGTCTGGCCGCGCACGATCCAGGTGATGGTCAGTGTCAGAACCAGCCCGGCCGCCAGCACTACAGCCGGTTCGAGGTAGCGCAGGGGTCCTGAGGAGCCGCCGACGGTGTTTTTGCGGCGTGCGGCCTGCGTCAGCCAAACCATCAGGATCGCCAGCAGCGCCAGGGTGGCCAGAGCGACTGGCAACACGCCCCGCAGCAGTACTTGACCGCGCCAATCGCGGGCGTCGATGTCAATGCCGAGCGCCAGCTCATTCAAAACCGTTGTCGGCGTTCGCACCGGCGCCAGCGCCGATACCCAAACACCCCATTGATCCTCGGACGGCCCGCTGACCACGGCGATCCCAGAATCGAAAACCCCAAGATCTTCGGCGGTCATGTCTTGGTAGATGTCTCCGGGCAGCGATTCGTCGGCCGAACCCGGCGGTTCGCTGTCGACCAGGAAGACCACCGTGCCGTCCGGGCGCCGCGCCATCAAGTAGACAAAACGATACCGTGCAAAAGCCTGGCGAACGGACTGCAACTGACGCTTCAGGCGCTGGTATTGCGCCAGCTGGGTGTCGGACTCAGTGGCGGCAAGCAGGCTCAGTCGCGAGGGGTCAAGCGTTTCGACCAGGCGTTCGGCCTCGCCCAGCAACTCGGTGCGCATCTGACGGTCGACCTGTCCGGCGCTCCATACCGCGGTCAGGCTGCCGAGCAGCAGGATCACTGTTATCCACAACAGGCTGGAGGTGGTGATTAATGCCCGGAAACTCGGTCTGGATGTCTTCATCGAGTGCTCCACCGTGCTGCGCAGTCACTGTTTTCCTGGATGTTGGCCATCCGGCAGGTCGCAACTGAGACGGTGCCTGGATTCAAGCGGTCACTATACCGCAGGGTCTTTCCGGGACTGGATTTGCTGCTAATCTGAGACGGCTATGGGCTCTGAGAGTCGTTTGGCTGCCGCCAGCAAAATGGGGTCCGGCGGGATCAATTCACTGGCGGCACGAAGCGCGGCGTCGTGGTCGGCATGCGCCGAATCAGATTGGGCCCCGAAAGCGCGCCGAGCCTGCTTTATCGAATACCTTGAAGACGCGCTGATTTCGCCGAGTCCAGGAGCTCAGTCGGAGCGTCGGATCTGTAAATCCGGTTGGGTCAGGAGTCGAGACAAGCGCTGCGGATAATCAGCCGGAAGAGCCCACAGTATAGATGCCGACTGCTGTTCCAGGGCACGCTCGTCGGCGTCCAGATCGCTGCGAATCGCCAGCACAAGATCGCTGCTGGCCCAAGGGTGATTGAACCAGTAGCGGTGGCCGGTGATGTCGAAGCCGCGCTGGTCAGCGCCGCGGGACATGTCGATCACCTCCAGACGCTCTGCTTGAAGCACGGTATCAAGCTGTTCATCCTCAAGTGGACCGTCGCGCAGTTGACCGATGCGCTGATCGCCGCCCATAAATCGCCGCGCCATTCGCAAGGCGCCGTCATTGGACGATGAAGTGACAACGATGCGTTGAACAAGCTCATCAATGAGCGGCAGGGCCGTGATGAATTCATCACCGGGGACGTCGGCGGCAGCAAAGTAAACCGTGCCGAGGCGAAGGCGCTCGCGCAGATCATGGCTGTCGTCGACATGGCGCGCATGCAGGTCCGATAACGCGCGGGTGACCAGGCGACCGCCTGCGCTCCAGGTGACAATGTGAATGCGTCGGGCAATCGAGTCTCGAGCAAGCCGCTCGATCAGTGCGACCAGTGCTGCGCTGTGCCGATAAGCACGGTTGACGTCGCCGCCGGTCCCATAGGCGATGATGTTTTGTCGAGTTGGCCATGAGAAGGCCATCGAGGTCATGTCGCGGCCCATGAAGTGATCCAGTTGGGCGGCGAAAGCATTGGCGTTGTAAAAGTTCACTTTCGCGCCATGGACGTAGATCAAAAGGTCTTGATCGCGGGCCGCCTCGATCGATGCATTCAGATCGGCAATCAGCCACGCGACGCTTCCATCCGGGTCGACGGCCGAGAGGTTTTCGTCCAGCGTGAAATGGCCGGCCTCGACCAGTCCGGCAATCGACAGATCAACAACCTGCTCACGCTCGGTGACGCGCGAGAATGTATTCAGGTCAGACCAGCTGAGATCCGGCCCGCCGAAGCCGATCAGGGCCATACCCACCGTGACCCGATCGCTTTCATTGTTGGTGTAGTCAATTCGCTGGAGATCGCTTTCCCGTTCGCGAGTCGTCGCGTAATACACTCGGCGCGGCTTCCAGCGCTGTTCGTCGGGAATGTGATCAAGGGGACCCACGCCCAGTTCGGAAAACAGCACCGGCGTGGGCATGAGCGGTTCTATCCGTGGGGTGGCGCAGCCTGCGATGATGAGGACAAGGAGCATCGCAAAGAAAGTGCGCACGGGAATATTGGCGTAGAGCATGGCTGAGCGTCCAGGATAGAATCGCACCATTATCAAAATAGAACAGCCAACGTCAACAACCCCTCAAGTCGGGTACCGCAACCAAGACTTCTATCAGCTGGCATGAAGGATTCGTTTCGACTAAGCACGCTGCCGGCCAAAGCTGATGGCTACGGCCTCAACGGCCACTGCGACCAGAATCCCCGAGGTGATCAGACCGAATAGCGCAATGATGATCGCTGCCAACTTCGCCGCCCCGGATCTCGGCCGAAAATCACCATAACCGACCGTTAACGCTGTAATGAAGCCGAAATACAGGCTGTCACCCACCGACCAGTTTTCCTTGCGCCCGACCAGAATGGACAGTATGGCAATGATGACGCTCAGCCCAAAAAACAGCGGCAGCAGGTGGACGAGTAGCGTCCAGAGATTGATCAGGAATTCCAGGGTCATGGCCATTGAAATGATTACTCCAGAGAACTCTCCGTAACATGGTGCCCGAAATCAACTGTCGCTGAACAGCCGCCTTGGTTCAGGTTAGAGAAGTCTCTTGCGCCGCAAGAACCAGATTTCCCCGATAGCAATTGCCAAACACAGGATGACAACGATCGCGAAAGCCCACTGGCTATCGACGCCGGGCATGCCGCCCACGTTGATGCCAAGCAAACCGGTAAGAAACCCGAGAGGCAGCATGACCGCAGCCACCATGGTAAGGATATACATCGTTCTCTCCATTCGCTGCGACGATCTGTGTATTAACTCGTCCTGAACAATCATGGACCGTTCCCGCAGCACGTCAAGCTCTTCGGTAATTCGGGTCAGGCGGTCAGCTGTGTCGCGAAATCTGCCGCGAACTCTGTCATTGATCCACTTTCCCTCATATTGAGACAGCGTCGTCAAGGCATGCCGCTGGGGTGCCAGGTAACGACTTAAGCGAATGGCCATATGGCGACTATCAGTTAACCTTCTTCGAATGCTGGCAACCGCATCGCCGTCAAGCCCTGCTTCCTGCAGCATGGTTTCTTCCAGATCTCCGAGTTGATCCACCAGATCGTCGATCACCGGTCCCATCCGGTCGGTCAGCCGGTCGGCAAGTCGGGCAACAAGGTGCCCTGTAGAGAGCGGACCCTGAGCCAGATCAATCTGCCGTTTGATGTCCTCCACCGCAAGGATTCGACGGAATCGAACCGAGATTACGCGGTTCTCGTCCACCCAAAGCCGGATGGACACCATATCTTCAGGTTTGGCGCCCGGATTGAGATTCACGCCCCGCAGATTCAGCAGAATCCCTTTCTCCTGAATATCGCAACGGGGGCGGGTTTCTTTGGACAGCAGGCTTTCTATGACGTAGGAGTCCAGGCCGCTGTGCGCATTCAGCCAATGCTCAGTGCCGGCCGACCCGCCATCAAAATGGAACCAGACAGGCTGCGGTCCATTCAGATGGTCAGCCAATTCCACTGGGCTGAGCGCTGTCCCACCGCCCTGTCGATCAAGGGAGTAGCCGAGAATCAGATGGTTGTCAGAAGTCATGATGTTCGGGTTCAGGCAGCATCTATTGTGGCGCAAGAGACCCGACTATAGCGCCGAAGCTCTTCGGTATTCCATATTCCATCTTTCCAATCCGTAGCGAAGCCCAGGCTTGTTGGCACGAGTTCTTCGACAGCCAAGTTGACGGATGCTGGCAGGTGCTATGCCCAGGTTCGCCCAATGAAACATCTTGGATGCTTTGGGAAGATGACCTCTTGCAAACGGCCGCACCGGTGCAGTCGGTCGCTCGACTTTCTGATCGACATCCGGGTTGTTGTCGGGTCGATATCAGGCGCGCGGACGAAACGATCGCTGCAGCGCCAGTCCGGCGACGATGAGCCCCAGACCGATCCAGGTTGACGGCAAGATGGTTTCGCCGACAAAGGTGCGAATAAAAAATAGCGAAAGAAAAGGGGATAAAAAGATCAGGTTGCTGATCTTGGCCGTGCTTTGCGTCAGACGCATGGCGCTGAGCCAGAGCGCAAACGCAAGACCCATCTCGAATACGCCAACGTAGGCCGCGCCTGCCAGTCCGCGCCAGTCTGGTATTGCCAGGCCCTCGGTCAGCGCGCAGACCAGCAACACGAAGGGCAGGGCGATCGCGAAGTTGGTGAACAGAGACACCAGAGGGTCGCGGGTATCACGCGTACTGAAGATCCAGTAAAGCGCCCAGAGCATGGTGCTGGCCAGAGCCAGGCCTACGCCTATCGGGTTGGCAAACTCCAGGGCCAGCACCTGTCCGCGGGTCGCGATAACCCAGACACCGGAATAGGCGACCAGACCGCCGATGATGTCCATGCGCGTCAGACGCTGGCCGAGCAACGGAACAGCCAGAATGGCCAGCGTGAACGCCCAGGTGTAGTTGAGTGGCTGAGCCTCCTGGGCCGGGAGCCGATCGTAGGCCTCAAACAGAACCACGTAATAGGCCAGTGGATTGATCAGACCCAGAGCCAGCGAATACAGGACATCGCGCCGGCTGGCTTGCATCACCTGGCCGAAGCGGCCGGTCGCGAGCAGCAGCGCGCCCAGGGTCAGCACCGAGGCCACGCAGGCCCAGGCCAGCAGCTGGATCGGTGCCAGATGCTCCAGCGACAGCTTGAAGGCCGTGGCCACCGTCGACCACATCAGCACTGCGCCCAAGGCGAATAGCAGCGCGCGCTTTTCGTTGCCGGCTTCCATGAACTGAGTGCAGATGTCAGGGCTCGGCTAAGGGGTTGCGGACGTTCAGCGAGGCGAAGCGAGAAAAATCCCGATCAGCAGACCACAGTTCACGAACGCCGTGGTAGCTGCAGATGGCGGCGATCCGGGCATCGTGGATGATCGGACCCTGAAGGCGGGTCGGACGGGCCAGCGCATCAAGTGTCTCCATATAGCCATCGCCCTCGCTCAGGAAGCCGCCAGATAGAGAGCGTTCTAGGCGACCGAGCGCATCCAGCGCCAGGTCGATCGGCGTTGGCTCGCGGAAGATCCGGGGGTGCGTGGTGATGGCCAAAAATTCATGCACACATGGCCAGGGCACGGCAAAAGGCTCCGGTCTCTGCAATGCGGCGTCCAGCACTTCACGGGCCCGTCCATGGAACGGCATTTCCGGACGGTGTGCATAGACCAGAATATTGGTATCGACTGCGATCATCCGCCACGACCACGATAGATTTCGCTGCGAAGTTGGGACCAGTCGCCTTCAGAGAACGCTTCGGTCAGGCCGCTGCCGCCGAATGTCGGGAAGTCCAAGCCGACTTTTTCGCGGTGTTCTCGGGCGCGCAGAGCGTGCTGTAGTCCTTCTTCAATAAGGGCGCGCAACGTCGCGCCTTCGGCCCGCGCAGTCTGTTTGGCTTGCTTCAGCAAGTGATCGGGCAGTTCAATTGTGGTTTTCATATGGGTCAGCCGTATTAAAAATATGGGTGAAATGGTATCAACATGCATGCCGGAGTGCAATGCCAGACGCTTTGATGTCATGACGCTATAATGGCATTCCCTACATTTGGCGAATACCATGAGCGATACATCCAAGCGATCCACGATTTATTTCGACCCTCAGCTACACGCGGCCCTGCGTCTGAAGGCTGCGCATATGCATCGTTCCCTGTCAGATATCGTCAATGATGCTGTCCGTGCGGCGTTGGCTGAGGACCAGGAAGATCTGGCCGCGTTCGAGGAAAGGATTTCTGAGCCGACCGTGAGCTATGAGGCTTTGCTAGACGACCTAAAGGCCCATGGCAAACTATAAGCTTGTATTCAGGAAGTCTGTCTCCAAGGACCTTCGCTCGATTCCGAACAAGGATGTTGCCCGCATACTTCAGCGCCTGGAGTGGCTGCAGGAAAACCCCCGCCCCGCCGACAGTGAAAAACTCTCGGGCCAGGAGCGCTACCGAATCCGACAGGGGGTATACCGAGTCGTCTATGAAGTGCAAGATGAACTTCTTGTCGTGACGGTCGTAAAAATTGGCCATCGAAAGCACGTCTACGAGCGTCGATAGTGGGCCATGCCATTCAATAGATGCTTGTTCCGAACCCATGACCCGACTAACGCACCAGACCTGCGTGAGTCCGGGGATCATCTGAGATGCCGTGTTCGTGCACTGGCTAGGTCAAACCGCTATAATTCCGCCCCTGCCCACAACGGGCATTGGCACTGACAAATGCCGCTGTAGCTCAGTTGGTAGAGCAACGCATTCGTAATGCGTGGGTCGGGAGTTCGAATCTCTCCAGCGGCACCAGATAAAAATCCTATATTTCAATAATTTACTAGCCCTGCGGGCCCTCTGCAATCGGGCCAAGCTCTGTCGTGGGCCCACCCGGGCCCAAAGTGGGCCCACCGTGGGCCCAGAATGGGCCTTCAATGGCCCCTGTCAACTCAGTAATGAAACCGACACTGGGCGATCAGCAGGCTGTCGTTGTCAACCGCGTAGACCAGCCGGTGCTCACGATCAACGCGGCGGGACCAGAACCCGGACCAGTTTCCTTTCAGGGGTTCAGGTTTGCCAACCCCCTGGAACGGGTCCCTTTGAATGGCTCGGATCAGCTCGTTGATGCGTTTGATCTTTTTCGTGTCGGTTTGCTGCCAGTAAAGGTAATCAGCCCAGGCGTGTTCATGAAAGCTGATCCTCATTCCATCAGTTCACGCGCTTCACCTTCGCCCCGCCGCAAGCCCTCAATCGCTTCAGACAAGCGCGCTGTATTGCGAGGGCTGGACATCAGGTACAGCGTTTCCTCGATCGCAGCATAATCATCCGCAGACAGCAGCACCGCGCCCTTGCCCTTCTGGCGCGTGATGTACAGCGGCGCGTGATCTTCGTTGACCTTGTTTATGGCGCTGGCCAGACAACGGCGCAGTTCTGTATAGCTGATCGTAGACATTGGCGAATCGTAAGGTACAGAAATCTGTACGTCAAGGATCTGACGGCCTTTCTGAAAGCCCGACCAGGAACCGCATCTACCGTGCCGCGCCGCTCAGCTGGCCGCAAACACCGCCAAAAACCGGATCAGACAAAACACGAAGCAATCGTGCAAGCAGGCCACCCGTAGGTCGGCCCTACGCGGCCGACGGCCCAAACCCAAACCTGGCACCAAACCTTGATCCACCTGTACGCACCAAGAACTTCTCGGGCCAGGCCGACCAGTCACCGGCGCGTAGCGCCAGCCCGTCCCTCCGCTCACCACACCCGCTGAGGCTGAACACTTGATTCCCGGCCCGATCTTGGGGCAATATCACCTGAGGGCGTTTTATGGGGGCTTCTGTAATGTTCGGCGAAACCGTAATTTCTGCCTGGTCGGTGATTCTGGCTCTGCCCTTGCTGATGGGTGCTTTCCTGCAACGTATTCTGGTTCGAACAATTTTTCTCTGGCGGTCCTGCGCCTACCGCCACTCCAAATTCATGAACCTGGGCAAACGTTCATTCTTCGAGTTGCTCACACAAGCTGCCGGAGAAGACTGCTGCATATCCACCAGGGCGTGTATCGCCGATGAGTTCATGCCGGCCGGGTTTCGCGACGCGAGAAAAAGTCTGAGCGTGAAGACTGCGAAGGATCTGCGCGCTAGATGGACAAATCACAGATCTTGGAGTTATACGGACGTTTTCCTAACTAAATCGTCGTTCTGCACTTTTCCAGTTAGTTGTAGTTATGCATAGTCTGTTTCGGCTCGCGTTTGTGATCTGGCTCGTTCTTGCAGCCGCACCTGGATCGTCGCAGGAGGTGCTGCAATACCAATTTTCTTTTGGAGAGGAGATTGTGCTCGGACCAGCCCCAAACCGGGTAACGTTGACCGTCACCAATCCGTCGGAG
>JAZBOC010000123.1:0-5442 GCA_036353315.1 Wenzhouxiangella sp.
ATTGGAACCACTCCGACCGTCGGATGCTATGGATGAGTAGTTCGGTTAGCCCGAATCGCTCGATCCACAGACTTGGCATAGGGACGATCTGGTGGCGAACGGTCGACATAGTCGATTGCATGCAAGCAAACCCTCTGAGAACACGGATACACCCTTAAACAGTCAATCGAGATTCGCCGGTGAACTCTGCCACGGGCGGGGTAATCCTTGATGTGTCGAGCGCCAAGAGTGAGCATGCGCCATTTGGGGAAATGGTCAAATCTCTTAATCGCTGGGGCAGCCAGTACTCAGTCCCTTGGGGGCAGATACAGTAGCGGGCTTGCAACCTATTCGGCGATGTTTTCTCCACTTCGCAAGGCCACTGCCTGGTCGCGAAAGTCAGTCAGGGTCGGGTGGTCTTTGCCAAGAGTGTTTGCCAAGGCGTTAAGGTCACGCTCCAGAAGGTCCGCAGCTTGCTGGTTGTCTCCAGCGTTGATCAGAAATTGCGTCCGGTTCTGAATGTATTCGCGGGCAGACGCATCGAAGCTTCCGCTCAGGCTTGCCAATTCCTGTTCAGCATCTGCCAGGCTGGATCGTGCCTTCTCTTCGTTGCCAAGCGATTGTTCAGCGAGCGCCAGGCGGCTGAGAATAACCGCGGAGGCGCCACTGCCATCCGGGTAGCGCTCACGACTGAACAGCAGCGCCGCTTGAGCCGCCCTCCGAGCATCTTCGAACCTGCCGGCACGCAGAGTCACCTTGGCCCTTACGGACCAGACGATCATCAGTATGCGGGGTTGCTTTGCCGCCAATACCTCGACATCGTCCAGCGTGAGCAATGCGTCGTCGATGCGTTCGAGCTCCATGAGCGACACGGATTTGTTGACCAGGGTGGCGAGTCTCCGCCAGTGATCAGGTGCAAGGCGCTCATCGAGGATGCGCAGGCTACGGGAAAACGCATCCAGTGCTTCCTGATGGCGCTCCAGGCCCAGCAGCAAGTTGCCGAGATTGTTGTACGCCGAGGCGACGCTGATGTGATCCGGACCTAGGGTTGCAAGAAGGATTTCGAGGGCTTCTTGCGAGGCGGCTTCCGCTTCCTCGAGCCTTCCGGCCTGAGAATGAAGAGACATGAGGTTACTCAGCGAACGTCCGATCAGCGGGTGATCCTTTGGGTAGGACCCGCGGATCAGCTCCAGTGAACTACTGGCGGCCGCGGCTGCTTCGTTCAGCATTCCCTGTCGCGACTTTGCAATAGCCAACGAGTTGAGTAAAGAGGCTTTCAGTTCCACCGCTCCGCTGAGCGGCTCGACCAGAGCCAGGGCATCGGTGAGCAGGGCGTCGGCGCGCGCAAATTCTCCTGCATCGCTATAGACGCGCGCCAGCAAGCTGGCATTGCCTGCATGAAGCGTGGGACGATCCAGCGCGAGTTTCCGGGTGATTTGATGGAGCGCCTCGGCCAGCATCCTCGCATCGGTGTGTTCCTCGCTGACCAACTGAGCGACCACCAGCGTCTCGGTCAGACCGGAGCGCAAATCCAGCAACGCGGGGTCGTCTGATGGAAGACGATTTAGGGCTTGTCGAGCCAGGGCAATGGCCTCGGCTTCACGCCCTGACCGAAGAAGGATTCTGGCGAGCACCTGTTCTGCTGCAGGTCGTGCGAGCGGGTCCTCTGGAGGTGTTGCATTGAGCACAGCGATGGCATCACGGAGCAAAGCCTCAGCATCGTCGTGGCGCCCTTGGGTCATAAAGATGTATCCAACGGTGCGCAGCATTTGCGCCTGCAATTCGGGCTGCTCTAAGAAATCGCTGCGGGCGCGAATAGCGGCCAGCTCCAACAACTCGGCGGTGCTGGCCAGCTCGTCCTGCGCCACCCGGCCGGCTTCGGAGGCTTCGAAAATCCCGAGCAGGAAGTCGTTGAGTGCTGTGGCGCGCGCCGAGGCCGCCAGCGCTTCCCGGGCCTCGCGCTCGGCGATGCTCGCTTGCCACACAGTAGCGCTGATGCCCGCGAAGGCCGTCAACAAGAGAAGCAGACTTGCCGCCACGGCAACGCGATTGCGCTCGACAAATTTCCTCACCCGGTAAGTGAGAGCATCTCCGGTCGCCAGCACGGGGCGACCGGCTTGCCAGCGTCTTAGATCTTCTGCCAGGGCGGCGGCGTCACGATAGCGCTGGGCGGGATCGTCATGCATGGCCTGTTGCACGACGTTACGCAGATCCCGATCCGGCACAGGTCGGGGCTCAGCAGCACGGGAAGGCTGGGCGGTGTCCGTCCGAACCGGGTCGGGCTTAACACCGGTGAGCAGACGGTAGAGCGTGGCTCCAAGCCCGTAAACGTCAGTAGCCAGGGTGATGGCACCGCCGGTCAATTGCTCGGGCGCCGCGAAGCCCGGGGTATACACACGCGTGGTGGTGACCGCAATCTGCTCCTCGTCAATCAGGCGGGCAATGCCAAAGTCGAGCAAGCGCGGATTGCCTTCGGCGTCTACGAGGATGTTTGAGGGCTTGATATCCCGGTGGACGATCAACCGTCGCTGCGCGTGGGCGACCGAGTCGCAAATCGGCAGAAACATCTCGACCAGTTGCTGGGCATGGGGCCGGGTTGCATCAATGAACTCATCGATGGGCCTGCCGTCCACGTATTCGAGCACGAAGTACGGCGTTCCATCCTCAACGGCGCCCGCATCCAGCAGTCGCGCGATGGTTGGGTGCCCAAGCCCCGCGATGATTTGCTTCTCCCGTTGAAAGCGTTGCCGACCCTCCGTCGTCAACAAGCCGACGCGGAGCAACTTGATCGCGCCAACCTGAACCACATCCTCAACCTGACGCTGGCATCGGTAGACCGTCGCCATGCCGCCTTCGCCAATCTTTTCAGCCAGCACCCAGCCACCAATCGTTCGGCCCACGAGTGTGCAATCGGCTGTGGCATCCATGGCGTCGCCGATCAGAAGATCGCCGCGCGCCTCCAAACCCGGGTCGGGTTCCGCGTCAGCCTGAAGCAAGGAATCGAGGACCGCACGGGTGCGTTCGCTCAGCCCGCGAGCCTCGATCCAGGCTTCGCGATCCGCCCCGGGCACATCGATCAGTTCATCGAAAAGACGGCCGGCCTCCTGCCATGCGGCCCGCTCCTCCGGTGTCACGGAACCGCCCCCGCGTCAGGCGAGTCATCGAGCAACGCTTGCAGGGCCGATCGCGCCAGGCGCCAGCGGCGATGCAGGGTACGGACAGAGACACCACTCGTTTCGGCGATCTGCTCCATGCTCAATCCAGTGAAGAAGCGAAGCTCAACGAGTTCGAGAAAAGCAGGGTCAATTTCCTCCAGACGCCGAAGGGCCTCGTCAAGTTTGATGGCATCGTCCGGGGTACCACTGAACTGAGCATCGTCAAAAGTGACCTCGTTCAGGCCACCGCCGCGCTTCTCCGTGGCCTTGGCGCGGGCCTGATCAATTACGATCAGGCGCATCGCGTGGGCAGCACAGCCAAAGAAATGCGCCCGGTCCCGGGCGTTGAAGGCGGCAGATCGCGAAATCTTCTCGTACAACTCGTGAACCAGCACAGTCGCCGAGAGCGTCCCACCTTTTTGATCTCGAATGCGCGCCGCGGCCAGGCGCTGAAGCTCGGGGTAGAGCGCGTGAAATATTTCATCCAGCGCGGACTGCTCCCCTTCCTGGACCCGCTTTAAGAGCTCCGTTATCTCCGCCGGCATGACGCCTAGTATAGCCGCACGCTGCCCCGCCCCTAAGTATCCTTCCCCACCGAATTGGCCGGTAGCAACGCCAGCCCCCATCAGGTGCGCCAGCGCAGGTTCAACGAGGGCTCAGATGGGCCTGGTGAGCCCGGTATGTCACGGTTTGCCAGCGCAGCTCGTTTTACCAGAAGAGAGCCAGGAGTCTGTGTCGACGCCGGCGTGAGTGAGGAAGCCCCAACATGTCTGATCTGTTTCGTGCCGCAATGTTCGTCCTATGCCTGATCACCCTTGACGCGAGAGCGGATGTGCTCTGGGTCGGTGATTCAGCCCAGTGCACCGGGAGCGATACCTTTACGTCGCTGAATGCCGCTGTGCTTTCGGCCGCGTTTCGAGCTGGGCCTGATGAAATTCGTCTGACCAATACTGTCAGCTACACCGGTGCTTTGAATCGTCTGGACCTGCCCGGCTGGAACAACTTTGGGCCGGGCACCCTCGTCATCTCAGGCGGTTACGACAATTGCTTCGGCAATGTGGTAGGGCGCTCGCGGATCGGCGATGCGGAGGGGCCGATCATCGCGGTGCGCGCCGGGGGCACCGGTGCCTCTCAAGTGACTTTAAGCAATCTGGTGATCGCCGGTAGCACCTCGTTGCGGGGTCTCGATGTCTCTGGCGGAAGTAGTGTTTTCCTGCAGAACACGATTATCGAGAGCAACATCGCCGGCGCCATCGTGACTGGCGGCGCCTTCCTTGACATTGATGCAGACAGTCAAATCCGGCAGAATCTCGCGCCGGGCCAGGTACAACTCGGCGGGGGCGTGCGTTGCTCGGGAGCCAACAGCCAGGTCAATATCCGAGGCCGACTTGAATTCAACCTTGCTGATCGCGGCGGTAACCTCTGGGCGGGAAGCGGTTGCTTCGTGGAGTTGGAAGCCGGCGCCCAACTGATTCGCGGGCAGGCTGACTTTGGAGGCGGAGCGTTCATTGCGAACGGCGGTTCGCTCTTGGCGTCCGGTGGCGCCAGCCGCGTGGCATTCATCGACAACTCCGTGGCCGAAGATGGTGGCGGTCTCTACCTGGAAGGCACAGGTCAGGCAGTCCTCATCAACACCTTGTTCCGGGAGAATGACGCCGGCGCAGACGGCTCGGCAATCTATGCCGTTGGCGACGGGCCGGGCGGGCCGGACCAACTCGTCATGGACCGAGCGGCGGACTGCCCCTTTCTGATCAGCTGCTCCGAACTGGAAGGTAACGTTGGCCCGCTGGCCACCATCGCAGCAACGAACACGTCCGTCAATATCCAGCGAACCCTGTTTGACAGTAATGGTTTCGACTTCGGTTCGCCCGATGTCGCGGTAGGTACGTTGCATCTCGCCAGCGCAGACGCCATCATCAGTCGAGCCGGCTTTATCGGCAACGAAACCTATGCGCCGATCACGGCCTACGGATCGGATGTGTTGATCCGTCATATAACGGTCGTTGACAACCACTTTCCTGAAAACCCGGATCTGGACAGCTGGGCGATGGACGTGCGGCTATCTGGCAGCCAAACACAAGTCTATAACTCCATTTTCGCCGACACCCGAGGGCAGCCCGGACCACCACGCGGCACCTTCAGTGGCGCATGTAACTTGGTCGATAACACCAATAATTGGTTTAATGGCGCTGTCATCCAGGGCAGCGCTGAATTTGTCAACATCGCCGGCGGTGACCTGCGGCAATTGCCGTCCTCGCCGGGGGTGGACATGTGCAACGTCTCACCAGGCACACCCGCCAGCGATCGC
>JAZBOC010000124.1:0-5553 GCA_036353315.1 Wenzhouxiangella sp.
AGCCTAACGTGAGTTTTATGTACATCCCAATCCCGGATTTTTCTGAAGATTGATTCTAGGCGCAGTCTACACAATCCCGGTGGGCTCGGCGTTTCATTAGATAGCGCTTTTTGTGCGCTCCACGGCATTGCTTGTGGTCTTGAGATCCGTGGTCCACAGGAACGGCTTGGCGAGTTCGCAGTTGTGGGCCTTGATGCATCGATGGATCTCATCTTTCAACGGTACGAATTACCCGATTCAGGATTTCTGCCTCATAGCGGATCTCCATCGCGGTCGATGGCATCGAGTTGCAATCCGTTGAGCGCTTGACCTTCCTTCAGAATCCAGCGGCCATAGCAGGCGCGATCTTTCAGGCAAGGATCGGTAAGGATGCGCAGAAAGGCCACGACCGCATCAAAATTGGCCTGCTCGCTCAACGCGACCGGAATCTGGGGCATTTCGGTCTCGGGGTTTTCCGCTCTCGCGGTCGTCAATCGCTGCGAAGTCGCCACGCACCTACTGTGAACAGGGGTTCTCGACAAAGACGACAGAACGCTGGTATTCGCCCAAGGCCAGAGCGATGGCGAGCCGGCGTGCTCCGGGTCCGATGTGGGCTATTGGACGCGAATACCCCATGGAAACGGTTCAGGTTCAGTCGCCGCGGCGGCACAAGCCTGGCGAGTGGCGCAGTGCAGTCGCGAGCACCGCTACTCCACCCTACCGCGTTGCAGGTTGCTATCGAATATCTGGCGCATATGAGCCGCTTTCTTTCAGGTGCTCACTACCAGACACCAGGAACTTGAAAGCAGGGGCGGCCTTTGCAGCTAAGGGTTCCCCAGGCTCTCCACCAATTCGACACGCCGGTTCACCTGGCGCCCAGCCTCGGTCTCGTTTGAGGCGAGCGGCGCCAGCGGGCCCACGCCGTCCGCTCGAAGGCGGTCTGCATCGATCCTGTAGTCATTCACGAGCGCCGCGAGCACGGCGGCGGCCCGCTCTTCCGACAGGCGCATATTGGGTTCGAACGCGCCGACATCGTCCGTGTGGCCAACGATGTAAAACGTCCCCTCCAGCGCGTTCAGCACCTCGGCGATGGTCTGCAGCGCTTCCGCCGAAGAGGGTCGAATCGCTGCGCTGCCCGTATCGAACTGCACACCGTAGAGAATCGCCTTACCGGCCTCCTCGATCTCCGCGGTTAACGCTTCCGCGCTGATTTCCACGGTGCCCTCTTCCATCGCTGCGATGGTCGCCTCCTCCATCAGGTAGATATTCCTGTCACCGATTGTCAGCGTGAAGACGGTCGACTGACCGTCCTGCGTTCGTGTCGCGGCAAGGTAGTGTTTCGGAGGAACGACGGTGACTTGTTGCACGGCGAGACCGAAACCGCGCTCGCCCAGCCGGTTCGCCTCCTGAACGTTTCTCAACGCCAGAAATTCCGGCGGGTGCCCGCTGGCGCCGGGCATGTCGGCGCTAAGGAGCACATCGAACCCTGCTTCCTCGAGTGCCCGCTCGAAGCTGCGCTGGACTTCGATGCGGTTTTTGTCTTCCGGCCAGCGAAACAACTGGGCGCGGAGTTGGCCTTCGATTTCCGAAATCTCGATGGCCTCTTTCTCCAGACTGGTGATGTACTGCAAAACATCGAAATCCGTCGCGTACTGGCTGCTGACCGCTTCGGAGCCCGCAAACGGCTGGACGACCGTCGGCTTCTGCGCGACGGCAGTCATCGCGGCTGAAATGGCAAGCAGTGCTGTGGCGACCTGAATGTGAAGTGTCATCGGTCGATATCCCTCCATTTCCGGTTCGAACCCCATCGAAAGGGTGGCATAGAGAAGATCGGTACAGAGCAGGAAGTATAAGCGCCTGATTTGCTGATTTCCAACGGCAGTCAGAGCCGCGCCAGCTCTGGCTCAGTGCGGCGAAAAAGTCAGTTTTTGGAGCTCAAAAAGAAGCAAGTCGACAGATCACGCCGAAGGCACCGGCTATCAGGCTACACGCCAGGCAAGTCATTACTGGGCAGATAACGCAGGATCCGTTCGATGACCGGCGGGTCTTCAGCGCAGGCGAGAGGGGCGCGGCGTATTGACCGCTTCGAACCGCGCCTCGACGAGGTCGTACCCGGTTTGCCGTTTGCTATACTCGAAGCTATTGCGCTAGTACGGGGCGGTCGAGCATGAGCGACGATAACCACGTCCGTCGTGTTTCGATAAGAGAACGCCCGGACACCGAAGAAGGGCTCGATATCGACAAGCTTTCCCCCGAGTTGTACGAACAACTCAAGGAGGTCGCGCGCCAGCGCCTGGCGCGCCAGCGGGCCGGCCAGACCCTCGATTGCACGGCCCTGGTTCATGAAGCCTACCTCAAGCTAAGGGCCGCCGATCCCGATCTCACCGGGGGTACCGATCACCTGCTGGCGCTCGCCTCTCTGGTTATGCGCCAGATACTCGTTGATAAGGCCCGGCGCCGTGCCACGGACAAGCGGGGTAGCGGCGCGCTGCACGTGACGCTCCAGGAGGGGATGGTCAGCGACGACAATCCTGTGGTCGACATCATTGAACTGGATGGCGCCCTGCGCCGACTCGCCCGCCGGGACACGGGCCTCGAACGGCTGGTCATGTTGCGCTTTTTTGCCGGACTTTCGATGCCTGAGGCGGCCCGGGTCATGAACCAGTCCCTGCGCAGCACGGAGCGGGACTGGGAAAGAGCGCGGGTCTACCTGTTCCGGGAACTTAAGCCGGATGGCAGCTGACTTCAGAGAACCCCCAGCCGAGGACAGCTGGCACCGCGTCGACGAGGCCTTCAAGGCGGCGCTCGACCGCCCCCCGGAAACGCGTGAATCCTGGGTTCGCGAAACCTTTGCTGAAGCGCCGGAACTCAGGGACGCCGTGCTCGGACTGCTTGCGGACGCGCCGTCCAGCGAGCGCCTGTTCGAGGCCGCCGAGGCAGCCCGGGATGCGCTGGCTGGCGAGGGCGGGGAGAACGAGAGCCTGGACCTCATCGGCCGTCGCATCGGCCCATGGCGTCTGGAGGCCCTGATCGCGACCGGCGGCATGGGCGCCGTGTATCGGGCTGAGCGGGATGGAGGGTCGTTTCGGCAGACTGTGGCGCTCAAAATTCTGCCTGCCTGGGCCACGGACGCCCAGACGGTCACCCGCCTGCGTGCGGAACGGCAGATTCTCTCAGGACTCCAGCATCCGGGCATCACCCGGCTGATCGACGGTGGTCGAACCCGCGACGGTTTTCCATATCTCGTCACCGAATTCATCGATGGCGTCTCCATCACGGACTGGGTGGACGAAAAGGGCCTGGCGCTCAAGGATCGCCTGGCGCTTTTCCTGCGCGTTGCCGATGCGGTCCAGTACGCTCACGATCAGGGGGTACTGCACCGGGACATCAAGCCCGCCAACATCCTGGTCGACCGTTCCGGCAGGCCGCACCTGCTGGACTTCGGTATCGCCAAGATGCTTGAGGATGCGGCGATCCCCGTCACCATGGCGCGCACCGCTACCGGCTTCACCCCGATGACACCGGAATACGCATCACCGGAGCAGATCGCGGGCGATCCCGTTAGCGTGGCAACCGACGTTTATCAGCTCGGACTGCTGCTGTACCGGCTGCTGACCGGGCGCCGGCTGCCGGTCAATGAACGGGTCCGCACCGGGTCAGTGACCCGCCCCAGCGCTGCCGTAGTCGGCCACAAGGGGCAGGACGGCGATCGCAGCACCGAGCCAGCCCGAATGGCGCGTGCCCTTCGGGGCAGCCTCGACACCATCATCCTCAAGGCGCTCCGCGCGGCGCCGGAGGAGCGCTACGGCTCGGTGCGCGCCTTGAGCCTCGACCTTCGCCGCCACCTGGACGGAGAGGCCATCGAGGCGCGGCCCGAGACCCTCTGGGACGCGACCCGGCGCCTGGCGAGGCACTACCCGGTGGCGGCCAGCCTGGCGGTCAGCCTGTTCGCCGTTCTGTTGTTCAGCGTCATCAGCCTGTCCTTTTACGCCCGGGAGCTCGACCAGCAACGGCAGGAGGCGGAGCGACAGGCGAAACGGGCCGGCCAGGTGCGCGACGTGCTGATCGATGCGTTTCGGCGCGCCGACCCCCTGCAGGCCGACGCGGTGGGCGCGAAGGCCACCACCGTCTGGGAATCGCTCGCCGCGGCGGAGGCCGCCGCCCGCGACTCCCTGGCGGACGACCCGGAGATCCTCGCCGAGCTGCTGTCCACTCTGGCGGTTTTGCAGCTGAATGCAGGCCAGGAAGACACTTATCGCGCCCTGGTCGAGGAATCCCGAGCGCTCTACGAAGAGCTGGGTCCGGCCTACCAGGCTGCATACCTTGCCCAAACCTCCGAGCTCGGGGGAAGCCTGGCCACCACTGACCCCGAGCGATCGCAGCATCTGCTCGCCGAGGCGAGGACCCTGGTGCCGGCGGTCGCCGCGGTCGAGCCAGTCGCCGCAGCCATGGCTCTGAACGACATCGGTGTGGCGGAACTCGATCTGGGCGACGGGGCCGCCTCCCTGTCCGCTTTCGACGAAGCCCTGGCGCTGCTGGATCAACCGGGTGCCAACAGCTGGTCGACACGTATCGAGGCCAACTTCGGACGCGGCAACGCGTTGACCAACCTGGAAAGACTCGACGAAGCCAATGACGCGCTCGAACGCGCGCTGGCCCTGACCCGCGAACATTTCGGCGAAGACCACGCTCGCCTGACCGGCACGCTCAACGCCCTCAGCGGCCTGGCCCGCGCCCGTGGGGACGGGGACGCTGCGATCGCCTGGGGTGAGCAGCTGGTAGCCATCATGGCCCGCAACAACGCGCCGACCTTCGACGGCCTGCTGTCGGCGCGCAACAATCTGGCCCTGGCCTACGTCAGAGCCGGGCGCCACCGAGAAGCGCAGGCGGGGCTTCGGGAAGTCATCGCCGCCCGACGCGAGCTCGCAGGGCCGGACGGAGACCGTAATCTGGCCGCCACCCTGAAGAACCTGGCGACCTCCCTGCACCTGAGCGGGGATCTCGAAGCGGCGCGCGCGGCGGTCCTGGAGGCCCGGGTGCTGATGGAGCGTTTCTACCCGCCCGGCAGCCCGATACCGGCGACTGCCTGGTTCACTCTCGGCCAGGTGGAGCTGGATAGCGGCGAATCCGCGGTCGCCCAGGGCGCCTTCGAGACAGCCCTGGAGATCCTGGTGCCGGTGATGGGGCCAGGGCACGTGCAAACCCACATCGTTCGCTGCTACCTGGCGGAAAGCCTGCGTCGCCAGGGCGACCTGGAAGGCGCGCGTTCCCTGGCCAAACCGGCGCTCGCAGGTATCGCGGCCTCAGAAGTCCGCTACCCCGAGTACCAGGCGCGGTGCCAGGAGACCGTCGACGCGCTGTCGGGAACTGCCGGCGACACCGTAGCCGGGAAGTGAGGCGCGCTGCGTCAGCGCCCCCTCGAAGCGGTCGCAGAAAACGACGTCGAAGTTGCCGCAGCGCCGGACCACTTCGTTCTCGAACAGGAACACCGCGCCAAAATTGAGCAAGCTACTGTTGTCCCAGCGTTCCGCGCCAACGACCAGCGAGCCGCGCAGGTAGTCGACCGAGCGGCCG
>JAZBOC010000125.1:0-2161 GCA_036353315.1 Wenzhouxiangella sp.
CCCAGGCGCGCCAGCGCCTGACCAATCTGCAGGCCAACCTGGGCGCCCTGCATCATCGGCGCGGGGACTTCGCCGCCGCGCGCAGCGCCATGCTGGGCGCGCTGGACCAAGCCCAGGCCGATCTCGGACCCCAACATCCCTACATCGGCACCCTGCACAACAACCTGGCCCGGGCATCCTTCAACCTGGGCGCGCTGCATGCCGCCCGGGATCATGCGGATCAGGCCCTGGCGGTCGATCGCCTGGTGCTGGATGCCAATCACCCCAACCTGGCCCAGTCACTGATGCTGAGCGGCCAGATCAACCTCGCATTGGGCGACCCGGCTCAGGCCGAGAGCGCCTTGATCGAGAGCCAGAGGATCGTCGAGCAAGCCCTCGGCCGCGAACACCGCTTCTTCTACATGCTCAGCGTGGAGCTCGGCCGACTGGCCCTGCTGCAAGGCGATGGCGCGAGTGCTGTGGGGCACTTCGAGCGGGCGATCGAAACCCGCCAGGTCCGCCCGGACTATCGCCTGAGCGTGGAAGACCTCGCCTTCCGCCGCTATCGGGCCATGGCTCTGCGTCAGATCGGACAGCTTGATCAGGCCGGCCTGCAAGCTGAACAGGCCCTGGAACTGGCCGGACAGATCGATGACCCGCGCGGAGAAAAGCCCATGCTCATCCTGCTGCTGGCCCAACTGGCCGGTGACCGAGGGGATCCGATCGCAGCCCGGCGATACCTGAGCGAGGCGGAAGCGGCCGCCGGATGCAGCAATGAGGCACCATGCCCGACGCTGGATAGCCCGCAGGCGCTGCTTTTCCGCGCGCTGGTGCTGGCCGGCTCGGGCGAGATCGAGGCCGCTTTCAATACCCTCGATTTCGCCATCGATCAGCCCAAGTGGTTCCCGCAGATGCTCAGTCTTGCGGATCTCGAAACGCTCAACGATCATCCGCTGTGGTCTGCCGCAGTCACACGTCTTAACAAGCGGATCGCCGACGACCAACACGTTCTGGCAGTCAACAAGAATTCGTCGGGACTGCTTTAATCCCGAACCTCAAACCGGTCCCGGAATACACGATCCTCAACCACTTCGAACAGGGCTCCGGCGGTCCGGTTTGCATCGAGCGTCACCGTGCACTGCAAACTGCTCCCACAGGACGACGCGCCACCTCCCCAGCTTGAAAAGACCCAACCGGGCTCAGGCGTTGCGATCAACAAGACTTCGCTGTCTTGATCGAACTCTGCCTCACAGGTTTCTGGGCAATCGATACCAGGCTGTTGACTGGTCACCCGGCCCTGACCGCTGATGACGACCGCCAGGGTACGCTGGCGAATAAACCGCGCCCCTACCAGTCGGTCCTCATCCATGGTCACCTGGCAGCTGCCGCTGCCGGTACAGCCACCTGCCCATTGATCGAAACGCCAACCCGGCGCGGCAATTGCAGAAAGCTCAACCTGTATATCGAAAGGGAAATCGATCTGACAGTTCGACGGGCACTGAATACCAGCCGGATCACTGATCACCTGTCCTTGACCAATCCGTGTCACCTCAAGCTCGCGATCCGGAGGAGTAAATAGATAAACCGCACCGGAACCCGAGACATCATTATTATCCTGATGACCATCGACGCCCTCGGCACCGCTTGATTCAGTATCAGCTGCAGCCACGATCGTGCTGCCGGACACGGCCACAGCGCGACCAAAACGATCAAACACCTCGGCATTGGAAGCCTTCAGATAAGCCAGTTGTGACCAGGCTCCGCTGGAACCCCGAACGAACGCATAGACCGCGCCGGAGTCACTTGCAGAGTTATCGGTTTGATCACCATCAACGCCCGTACTGGCACTGTCCTCCGTGTAGGCGCCGACGATGGCGGCATCGCCCGACAATCCGACGGACTCCCCAAAATAGTCGATCTCGTCAGGGTTTGATGCCTTCAGATAGGCTTGCTGGCTCCAGATATCTTCTGCGTCGCGAACGAATACATAGGCTGCACCCGCCCATTGCGCAGAATTGTCTTGCTGATCACCGCCAGATGCACTGCTCTCTCTGAATGAACCGACCAGGACCGTATCGCCGGAGGCGGCAACCGAAAATCCGAACTGATCCCCGGCATCGGTATTCGACGGCTTCAGATAGGCCTGTTGGGACCATTGGCCCTCTTCATTACGTACGAAGAC
>JAZBOC010000126.1:0-2060 GCA_036353315.1 Wenzhouxiangella sp.
AGGCGGTCTCCATCTCGTTGGAGCTAAGCGCTCCGACAGGCACGGGGGTTCCCGCGCTGCCGACATTGACGACAATAGCTTCGTCATTGTTGTTGGTAATTCGGAAGGACGTGAGCGCTTCGCTCCGGCAGAGGGGCTCGATACTGATGTTATCGAGGAAGCTCTGGCAGATCACGTCAATGCTCCCGGAGGCATTGCGGTAGGCGGTGAACCCGTCCGGATCCGTGGCGAAGGGGACCGAGCGGGCGGACAGGTTTAAGATGCCTCCGAATGGCGTCACCGCACGGAATACCCCGCTGAAGGGCGCGTGGAAATCCGTTGTTGCAGCATCGCTTATGTAGCGCAAGGCCGAGCCGGCGGCGGGCTGGGTGACGGGACCGATGTAACCAAAGTTGAAATGCGAGGTTTCGAAGGTAGAGCAATTGGCGTAAAGCTCTCCGAGTTCGTAGAGGAAGCGAATCTCGTATGGGATCTGGTGGCTTTGTCCCTGATCGTCGACAACGGTCAGCATCAAGCGGTCCACCTGGTCTGGTGCGATTTCGCTAAGCGTTTTCGGCTGGCCGGCCAGCGTCCCCTGGTAAGCGATGGGCGGGGCGGCATTGAAGTGGTCGATGGAGAACTCGAGGTCGCCGTCGGCATTGACAGTGAAGGTCGTCCCGGCCGGGCTGGTGATGGTGGCCCCCGTGGTGAGGGCGACGTCATTGACATGGGTCACCGTGACCGGCCCGCCACCTGGGGCCTGTACGTCTTGGCTGAGCCTTGCGGTGTAGCTGGCGTGCTCCCAGCCGCCATACCATCTCTGGCGTGCGATGGGGGCAGCAGTGGCCGGCCGGGTGACGGTGATGGACACCGTGCTATTTCCAATCAGACCGTCGTTATCCACGATGCCGACCTGGAGCTGGAGGGTCTCGCTCTGGCCAACTGCGAGGTGCTCATACAGCGAGGGTGGGAGCTGGAAACGAAGCCGGCCCTGCGCATCCGGGGTGACGGCGACCTCCATGGGAAATCCGCCCGGATTGGACATCTGGAAACCGGGGGCCGTCTGGTTGTTCTCGCGGAAAATGTTTAGGTCGATGTAGTATGTGGGATCATTTTCATAATATTCCTGCAGGGGGAGTAGGTTATTATTTAGGAAAAAATTGCGGACTGCAGCAGCGAAGCCGTCTCCTGTATAATCAGCGGGCTGCGGAAAGTCGGGAAAGTCGCTCTCCTGCCAGGGGCGGGTGGCACCCTCGGGGCTGGCGCTGGCGGTCAGGATCTGGGCGAAATCGAAGCGATCGGTGACCGCGCCGGAATAGAGGACCACCTGCCCGTCGTGCCACTCCTGGCCATTGACGCTGGAAATGGCCAGCGCGCTGCCGGGATCGGGGTCGGTGGCGAGGTCGGTGGCCGCGAGCAGGAGCACCTCGCCGGCATCGATGGCGTAGCTCGGATCGAGCCCACGCGGCGCATCGGCGACGGGATTGACCGTGACCTCAAAGCTGGTGCTGGAGCTGCCGCCGTCGGTATCCGTCACGGTGAGGCTGACGGACGCGCTGCCAAAGGCATCGGCGGCCGGGGTCAGGGTCAGCACCGGATCGGCCCCGTTGAGATTCCAGCTGGCGCTGCCGGGCGGGAACAGGGCCGGGTCGGAGCTGGTGACATCGAGGGTCAGGTCCGCGAGAGCGGTCTCCACGTCCGAGATCGGAACCGTTATGCTTAATGGCTGATCCTCATCGGTGCTGGCAGCGGCGAGGGTGCCCAGCTCGGGCAGGTCGTTCACGGAATTGACCACGACCTGGAAGCTTTCGCTGGCGACGGCGCCGTCGGTATCGGTGACGCTGAGGGTCACCATCGCGCTGCCGAAGGCATTGGCGGCCGGCGAGAGGGTCAGGCTGCGGCTTTCGCCCGATCCGGCGAGGGCGAGGCTGCCCGGGGGAAAGAGGGCGGGGTTGTCGCTGGTGGCGGTCATGGCCAGGTCGGCGGCGGGCGTTTCGGGGTCGCCGATGGTGAAGGGAAGCGGGCCAAGGCTGCCGTCCTCGTCGAGGGTTTGATGGCCGGGGTTGGAGAGAGTGGGCGGG
>JAZBOC010000127.1:0-4646 GCA_036353315.1 Wenzhouxiangella sp.
GCAAGCCCTGGCAGAGCTGGAAACGATCTTCATGGAAGCCCGCATTCCGCCGCTGATGATCGACGGCAAAGAGCCGGTCCGGCTTGAGCTGCAGCGCGATGGGGTGGTCGCTTTCTGGCTGGAGCCGGATTCGCCTTGAAGTCTGTTCTTCAAATTCCTGCGCAGAAGGCGCAATCAACTACTGCTCGCCGGAGGCTTCAAGCCACTTACAACGTCTACACTCGGCTGATAGAGTTACTGAGAGTCAAGGCGCGCTGTACCCGACACGGGGATCAGTTCTACCCCAGAGAGACAGCAAGCCCGGGAAGACACAGGAGTAATCGGTGGAAAAAATCGAGTTGAGCGAAGCCGAATGGCGCCAGCGCCTGGACGAGGAAACCTTCCGCGTGACCCGCCAGGCCGGAACCGAGCGGCCGTTTACCGGCCAGTACAACGACCATTTCGAAAAGGGCGTGTATCACTGCGTGTGCTGTGATCATCCGCTGTTTGATTCGGGCTCGAAGTTCCATTCCGGCTGCGGCTGGCCCAGCTACCACGGCGAACTTGAAGAGGCTGGTATCAAGCAGCGCCTGGACACCTCGCATGGGATGCGACGGGTCGAGTTGTTGTGCCCGAAGTGCGACGCCCACCTGGGCCACATCTTCAACGACGGTCCGCCGCCGACCGGTTTGCGCTACTGCATCAACTCCGTCTCGCTGAGCTTCAAGCCGGCATCCCAGTGATTCGATGCACGCATCGACGGCTCAGTCCGAGACCAGCGCAGCCCGGGGCGTGGCAGTTCCAGCCAGCGTGCCGCCGTCAATGACCAGCTCCGATCCGGTCATGTAGCGCGCCTCGTCTGAGGCCAGCAGCACCGCCAGCGCGGCCACCTCTTCGGGCTGCCCGAAACGCTGGACCGGGCAGTCAGCGACAAACTCGGCCATGCGCGCTTCTCGATCCGGACCGTTCCCCAGCATCGGTTCCCACATCGGCGTGAGAATCGCGGCCGGAGAGATGGTGTTGCAGCGAATCGCCAGCCCCTGTTCGGCACAGTACAGCGCGACCGAGCGGGTGTGATTGCGCACGGCCGCCTTGGACGATGCGTAAGCCACCGCGCCGGGAATGCCGACCTGCCCCGAGCGCGAGGCGATGTTGATGATCGACCCCTGCCCGGTCTTGCGCATCAGGCCAATGGCCGCGCGACAGCCCAGAAAGACGCCATCGAGATTGGTCGCATGGACCGCGCGCCAGTCGGACAGGGTTGCGTGTTCGGGGTCCTGGGGCCCGGCAGCCTGCTCGAAGCCGGTGATCGCGGCATTGTTGACCAGAACGTCGAGCCGCCCTTCCTGCTCCAGCAAATCTTGCATGGCTGCGGCCCAGTCGGCTTCCTCGCGCACGTCGAGCCGGCGATACCGTGAATGCTCGCCGAGCTCATCGGCCAGCGCCGCACCTGCCGCATCGCGAATGTCGGTGATCAGCACCCGCGCGCCCTGGGCCAGGAAGGCGCGCACGATGGCCTCGCCGATGCCGCGCGCGGCACCCGTGACCAGGGCGATCTTGCCGTTCAGTCTGTCGCTCATTCTGCGGTCTCTCAACGGATCCGAGCGCTTTATGGAGGATCTAGCCGGTGCCGTCAAGTGCCTTGCCTGGGCGAACTTTTGAAGAGCTGCGACCTTTTTCGCGGCCGGGGCGTCTATGCATTGACATGAACTTCTCCCAGCCTCTCGACGAACTCAGCCTGGCAGCGCTGAAAAAGCGCTGCCGCAAGACCCAGGAGCGGGTCTACCTCGACTATTCCCGTGCGGCCTGGTCGCTGAGCGTGCGCTTGAGCGGCTGTGAGGCCCAGGCCTGGGATGCGGTCCAGGCCGGCTTTGTTCGGGCCTTCGAGCGCATAGGTCAGTTGCGCGATCCGGCTGCCTTCGGGTCCTGGCTGCGCCGGCTGATCGTCAACCAGGTCATGGATCAGCACCGCCGGCGCTTCGAAGCGCTGCCGGCGAACCACGAGGCTGACTCTGACGAGCCCTTGATGGAGGACGGGCTGGATCTGGAACAGGCGCTGATACGCCTCGACCCGATGGATCGCTCGGTGCTCTGGCTGCACGATGTCGAAGGCCTGACCCATGCCGAAATTGCCGAGCTGGCCGGCCAGACCGCGTCGTGGTCGAAATCGCGCCTGAGCCGCGCCCGGGCGCGCATGCGCCCGCTGCTGGAAGGCCATCGGCCGACCCGCGCAAAACACGAGGCAAATGCCAATGAAACGGCCTGAACCGGGACATCACTTGCCGGACGAGACGATCGCGCAGCCCATTGCTGAGTTGCAAGCTCTGCCGCAACTCTCGCCACCACCGGCGCTGTGGTCCGCGGTTCGCGACCAAATGGACCAGCAGGCGCTTGCTCGTCGTTCACGTCGCCGGGGCTGGATGGTCTCCGGCCTGGCCGCCGCGCTGGCGCTGTCCGTCGGGATCGGCGTGTTCACTACCCCATCAACGCAGCCACCGGCGCTGGAGACCGCCTTGTCAACGCCCGCAAGTACCGAGCTGGTCCAGGTACGCCAACTCTCCGCACTGCTCGAGGCACGTCTGCGCCAACAACAGGTCGGCGCCGTCAGCACTGGGGCGCTGGAAAGCCTGGTCTACCTGGAAAACGAACTCGGCTGGCTGGACATCCGCTTAGCCAGCCAGCCCGGGGATCTCGAACTGTGGCAGCGCCGCATCGAGCTCCTCGACGAAATGAATCGACTCTACAGCCGCAACCACTGGCAGACCCAAATGAAGCTGACCAGCCTCTAGCGGTCGATCTGGACATTACTTTTGGAGGAATACCATCATGAATTTCGGCAACGGATACTTGAAAGCTGGGCTGATCGCACTGGCCTTTTGCGCCACCCCAGTCCTGGCTGAGGAACAAGCAACCCGCCAACTCGATGAGGTCCAGGCTCAGCTGGAGGCGGCCCGCATGGAAGTCGCCGAAGCCGCGCAGAAGCTGGCCCGACTGCAGCGCGAACTGGCCGAAACCGAGGGGGGCAACCGAGTCTGGGTACTGCCCGGCGGCGAAAATCTGTCGGACGGTCAAACGCGCACCTTCGAGTTCGATCGGACCACGGTTTTTAGCGCGTTCCCGCCGCGCCTGGGCGTGCTGCTCGGTGATGCCGAATCGGGCGACGGTAATCGGATCATTGGGGTCACGCCCGGCAGCGGCGCCGAGGCCGCCGGTCTTCGCCAGGACGATCGTCTGGTGTCGGTGGCCGGACAGGATGTGCGCGACAACACCATCCAGGCCGTGCGCGAGGTACTGGCCGACATCGAGCCCGGCGAGACGGTCGACGTCATGATCCAGCGCGGCGAGGGGACCGAACTGGTCATGCCGGTGGAGGTCGGATCAGCCATCCGCGACATCACCATCATCGGCCGGCGACTGGGCTCGATGGGCGAGGAAATCGAGCGCGAAGTCTTTCGCGGGCTCGAACGCCTGGACAATTTGCCGCCTTTTCCCGCACCCCCAATTCCTCCGCGCCTGGCCGGACTGGGCCAGGAGACCGACCTGGTCAGCAACCATGCCGGTCTGGCCGATTACTTCGGCACCGACCAGGGCGTTCTTGTGCTGCGCATTGCCGCGGATAATCCGCTCGAACTGCGCTCCGGCGATGTCATCCTGGCCATCGACGGCGAAGCGGTTGCGCGCCCGGTCGATGTAGGCCGGATGGTCATGATGCGCGAGGCCGGCGAGGAAGTCTTGCTGGAGCTGATGCGGGCCGGGCAGCGAGTCGAGCTCGTCGGCACCATTCCCGAATCGAGTCTGCTCGGTTCGGCCATTCGGGCCGGCTTGCGAAATGTCGGCGAGCCGCCAAGGACGCCGACACCTCCGCCACCGCCCGGCACCTCGCTGTAGCAGCCGACCCCGGCTACCCGACCAGGATCCCCGCCCAGGCGGCATTGAGCAGGGAGACCAGCGCGCCGGCCAGCACGGCCTTGAGCCCCAGCCGGGCCAGGTCGGGCCGGCGCGCCGGGGCAATGCCGCCGATGCCGCCGATCTGGATGGCGATCGAGGAGAAATTGGCAAAGCCGCACAAGGCGTAGGTGGCGATCAGGACCGAGCGCTCGGACAGATTCACCTGGGTCTCGGTCAGGGCGACGTAGGCAACGAACTCGTTGGCCACGATCTTGGTGCCGATCAAACCGCCCACGGTCACCGCCTCGTTCAGCGGCACCCCGACCAAAAAGGCCAGCGGCGAGAACACCCAGCCCAGGATCAGGGCCAGGTCCAGCGGCTGCCCCAGCCAGCCTTCCAGCCCGGTAACGGCCCCGAACCAGCCCAGCGGCCCGTTGACCAGGGCGATCAGGGCCAGGAAAGCCAGCAGCATGGCACCCACGTTCAGGGCCAGCTTGAGACCCTCGCTGGCGCCACCGGCCGCGGCCTCGATCAGGTTGACGTGCGGCCGCTCGATGGTGGTGCGCACCGTGCCCACGGTTTCAGAAACTTCGGTTTCCGGCAGGATCAGCTTGGCCATAACCAGCGCCGCCGGTGCGGCCATGATCGACGCCGAAATCAGATGCTTGGCAAAAAAAGCCTGTTCTTCGGGACTGGCCCCGCCGAGCAATAGCACATAAGCCGCCAATACCCCGCCGGCGATGGTGGCCATGCCGCCGGTCATGAGCGCAAACAGCTCC
>JAZBOC010000128.1:0-12950 GCA_036353315.1 Wenzhouxiangella sp.
GCTGACCTGGGTCGAATCGATCTCGACGATATCCGGCGGCGGCACCAGAGTCGGCGGCTGGCGATCCAGCACCTCGATGCGCATCGTGGTCACGGTCTGGTTCGGGTCGCCGGCCAGGTTCGGGCCCGGATCGCGCGCGGTCCAGGTCACGAAGAAAGCGTTGTCCTCGGTGTCACTACTGACCGGCCAGAAGGCTCTGAGCTCGGGGTTCGGGAAGCTGACGCTGAGCGTAGTGTCGCGGTTGCACGCATCGCTGACATTCAGGAAAGAGCGCAGGATGTTCTCGTAGCGCCGCCGCGACACCCCACCGACTTCGTCGGCTTCGATGGTCACATGCAACACGTCGCCGACCAATTCGGCGACGGCGTTGCCGTTGCTGCCGGGCTGCGGCGTAAAGGTCGGTGGGATTTCGTCGAAGATCCTCACCCGCTGCAGACTGGTCTGGGCGTTCGGCAGCCGCCAGCCGTCGATCTGTACATCCAACACCTGCAGCCAGGTCTCGCGCCAGATGTTGAACAGGATCGTCACCCAAGGATCGGTTTTGGAGCCCGGTGGAATGCCGGGGATCAGAATATCGAGCAGATCGACCGGGCTGACCCGCGGACTGGCCCGCCAGACCACGGTGTTGTCGCCGACCGGGAAAGAGAGCGTCCGACCGATGTTGTAGGGGCACTCGTACAGCGGGCCCGTGCCTTCAAACTGGCTGTAGCGCACGCTGCCGTTGTCGCGGCAGCGCTCATAGATTTTGTCGGTGGCGTCAAAGGAGGCGCTGGAGAGGAGAAAATCGAGATCGGTGAATCGGGCTGCCGGCGGGCGCGGGTTGCCGGCCAGCAGCACCACGTCGACATCGGTGTTGTGGTGGAACATCCTTGGCGTGCCGAGCTCGCCCCAGTCGCTCTGGGTCTCGATCGGAATGCCCAACGCATCGGAGTACTTGAAGGCCATGTGTGGCTGCTCGAATTCGACCTCGCATTGCCCGGCCGACACACGGCGCTCAATGTCGTTGGGTGCATTGAGGCTGGGTTTGCAGAACTTCAGTCCCAGGTTGGCCGCATAGGCCGCGCGCCCGGCGGCCACCGCTGCGGGGAACGGCGTCAGGCTGATGAAGAAACTCAGGTTGTAGGCCACGCCCAGCGGAATGATGCAGGCCAGGGCGCCGGTGTTGCTGCGGGTGATTGCGCTGGCGCGCAGGGAAAAGTCGGTCTCGGGCAGACCCAGTGAGAGCACGCGCAGCTGCGGGGCATCGGGATTGGGATCGATGCGGCGCAGTTCGATGCGGTTGAAGGGTTCATCGGAGGCGAGCGCGATGCGCCCGTTTTCGATCACCGCCACGCGGCTGCCGCGCACGGCCCGATGCGCGAAGAGCTGCCGACCGATTTCGTGCTCGTCGAAGTAAAGGCTCAAGGCCAGCATGGCCAGATCGCTGGGATCGTCCACGCCGATTGCCAGTCGATCCTGCGGCTCGGAGAATCGCAGCGAGAGGGGCTGCTGCTGATCGACCACGACGGTGCCGCGGTCGACGGCGACCTGATCGAGCGTGAAGGCATCCAGGGGTGAATCCAGGCGATCGCCATCGGCCTGGAGTTCGAGCAGATCAAGGCTTCGAAACGAACGGACTTCGTCGCCGGCCAGCACCCGGACCGTCGCCTGCGGCTGCGCAGGAAACAGCAGCAGGCCCAAAAAGATCGCGGCAATCGTCAAACGCATGGCAGGCATCCAGAGCAGTCAATAGTCTCCTGCCATCCTGAGCCACATCGGCGCGCGAGGGAATGAACCACGGTTGCAGATTCTTGCCCGGAGGTTGCAGCTTGATCACCCTGCCGGTCTTGGCCAGATCAGGTCATCCGATTTTGCAGCGGGTGATCAGCGGTGAACCGGTTGCCGTCAGCAGTCTGGTCTGGCATGAGTTTCAGGTTGGGCCGCTTTCATCGGGCGAGTCCGAACTTGCGGCAGAGGTTTTCAACGACGTCGGCCGGCGGCGAGTCTTCAAGACCGATGCCATGATCGCGGCGGTCGCCATTCGCGCTCAGGCTGAGCTCATGACCCTGAACAAGCGTGACTTCGAGCCATTTTCGTCGCTGGGGTTGAAGCTCGCCGTCTGCTAAGGGTCTGATCTGGGCGCGGACTAGGGTTCATTTTCTAGAAAGTCTCACCGGTCCATGTCATCGGGCTCGATAGCAAAGAGATAAAAGCCTGGGCGGCACCCCGACAAGATTCGCCACAAGCGCGAAAGACACGGGTTCGGACGAAGGTGATTTCCACATGACCGGTATCGGCGGCAGGTTAAGCTTTCGTGGCGATGCCTAATGACCCTCGAGTTGTTGGGCTGGCGCGCCTGGTGCATGCAACCCCTTATCACCTTCGGCCCGCTGCCGCTGACCGCGGCCCTCTGCATCGCAGGGCGCACAAGCTGCGGTAATCCCTTGCGGCCTTGTCAGCGCCGGACGAAATGATCATGATGGTGGGGAAACTCGCGACTGGTGCCTTTATGGATGACACGACCGACGTTCCCGATCTCGCTTATCTGAACACTTTGCTGGTCGAGAAATTCCGGGTCAAGCGCCAGCCGGTTGCTATCACGCTGTGCCGAGACGGGCCACCGCCCGGCTACGACCCGGTCAAGATTGTCGCCTGCGCTGTAGTGCGCGCTGCCGAGGGCGGGCGGAAAGTCTACGTGGATGCAGACAACCACGATTGCTGGGTTGGTCAGTTTCATCTGGGCTGGCTACCGAAGGCGGACAGCTACATTACCGATGGCCACTATCTGACCGACGCTCAGGGCTTTTACACGCCTGAAGCGGCGGCCCGCAACAAGGCGCAGAGCCATTCACTACCGGAAGGTCGTATCCGCGCCCTGGCCGCTGCGCCGCTGGACCAGGTGCCGGATGGCGTGCATGTTGATCTGCTGGTCTGCGTGGTCGATCCGCAGCAGGCCATGCAGATTGCTGGAGCGGCCAGCGTGCGTGAGGGCAGCTTCCCGATCGGCGAGCTGGGCGCCAGCGCCTGTGCCTCGATTTTTGCCGCACCGGTGAACACCAACAACAGCGTGTTTGCCATCGGCGATGGCGGTGGAAGGATGCACAACCGACTCAGCGCCTCGGAGATGTTTGTCTCGATTCCGCGCGCGCATTTCCGCTACATCGTCGAGCTGATCGAGAACTTCCGCATTGACCCCAAAAAGATGCGGGAAGTGATCATGCCTTCGCACGCGGCCAAGGCGGCTGGCCGGTCTGACTGAAGCCGGACCTTTTCGCTCGTCCTGCCGTTCAGCTATACGGGAGCAACGGACGGCTTTGCTGCCCCGCTCGGCGAGCCCTTCATGGCTTGGTAAAGCCGAAAGGCAGCGTAAGCGAAAGCGCCTGCACCGACAGCGGTCAGCGTCTGTTCAAGCCAATGCATGGCGATGCTGTGGCTGTCCATCTGGGCGATAGGTATCAGCGCGAAGACCATGGCGAGATTGACCGTGAACAGCATCGCGACCGCTCGCTGTCCTCGCTGCCAGGCGAAGGCGAACAGCAGCAGGGTCAAGATGATGTTCGAAATACTGGCAAGACTCATAATGGGCAGAAACCACCCTCGTTCCACGCCGGTTGCCATCCGGTAGATCGCTGCGGCGAAGGCAAGGCCGATCAGCAGCAGAGGGACGAGCCAGAAGCTGGCTAACACGGACCGATCGCGGTCGAGGCGCCGGCTAGCCCAGATGCCTGCCGCCAGCAAAGCGAAACCCGGTGCCATCAAGGGGAACAGCAGGCTGGCCAACCAGGTAAGGTCTTGGCCGGTCAGAGTGGCATTGAGCTTCCAGGTCGCCTTCGAAACACCGGCCGCCACGATCAGCAAGGCACCCAGAACAGCGAGTCCGGCCGCAGGCACTCGGCTGGTCCGGGTAACCTGAGCCAGAAAATACACGGCCACCGCCGTCAAACCAACCGGGACAAAGTCGTATAGCGCCAAGCCGAGGGTGAAATCTTCCATGAGTCCTCCCGTTACCCAAAGCGCAGTCATGCTGTTTCGGGTGCATCAGATTACTCGAACAAGAGCTAAAGAGTATAGGGATCCACGCGCGAAGAATCCGGACCGCTACTCCCTAAGACTCACTCAGCGCCTGTAGCCCAAAAGCTCCGCGGCGCTCTCCATCGGGCAGCTTGGGATACCCGTTATATACTTCCGACTCCGCTGAATCGTCTGTCAACCGTTTTTCGCCCGAGCGCTCGGGTCGCAGGCGAACGAGATCACAGGGAACGCACAGCACACATGACCCGACAGCGTCGACGTGGCATCCGGGCCTCCGTGCACAGACTTCAGCAGGCGCTGGTGGCATCCGGCCTGAAGACCCAGACTGCGCTGGCCGAGCGCGTTGCCGACCTTGAAGGTCTGGAAAACCCGCCGCGCGGCCTGGTCAACAAGGTTTTTCGCGGCGAGTCCGTGGATCCGCGTAGCATCGAAAGGATCGCCGCAGCCCTGCAGGTCGAGGCCTGGACCCTGTATCAGGAGAGCGCGGAGACCGGGCGCCGTGGCGCCTCGCCGTCGGATCAGGTCCGATCGGAGTCTGAGCCGGCGCGCCAGCGCCCTTTCTGGGTAGTTCCGGCGGTCTCCCTGGCTTTGCTGCTTGCCGCCGGCTTGGTGATCCGCGCTCAGTTGCAGCACAATCAGGACGTCCCTGCGCCTGAGTCAGAAGCAATCGACGTCATAGATGCACCCACGCCGGTCAGTTTCGTCGTGCTGCCGATTGACGACGACCCGATCGGCTTTGATGCCTTGTTGGGGGCCGCGCTCCAGAAGCGCTGGCGGCAGCTGCCAGCGGCAATCGCCGGTGATCGGCGTTCAAGCGATGCTCAGCAGGTCGTCGAGCAGCCCGGCGTGGACTATGTGCTTGAATTGCGGCACGCCACGCGCGGTCGCTGGCAGGAACTGCTGATCAACGGACATCGTCCCGGCTCCATGCAAGCCCTGTGGCAGGCGGTCTTTCCGCTGCACGTCTCGCCCCATCGCCTGTCCTGGTTGATGGAGGAAGCGGCCGCGGCCGTGGCAGGCAGCGATTCTGTCGCGCTGATCAATTCCCACAGTCGCGAGGCGCAGCGCAAGTATCTGGCTGGGCGAGACTACCTGGACCGAGCCCGGACACCCGATAACGTGCGCCGGGCCTTGACCGAATTCGAAAGCGCGATTCGTCTAGATCAACGCTACGGACCGGCGTATGCTGGTTTGTGCGAGGCGTTGGTGGTTGAACACATTCGAAGCGGGGAAATGTCGCGTCTGGACGAGGCTCGGGCGCCTTGCCGGCAGGCTCTGGAAATGCAGCCTGATTTGCCCGAAGCGCTCGTCGCCCAGGCCATGCTGGATCGCAAGTCAGGGCGTCCTGGACCCGCCCTGAACCACATTCAGCGGGCTCTGCAGCAATCGCCCGATCACGTTGACGCGGCCTTGGGTATGGCGGAACTGCTGCTCGGCAGCTACGCGCGCGGAGAAGACCCTGAGGGGCTCTGGGCTGCGCTTGAGTTGCTGGAGCAAGCAGCTCGACTCGAGCCCGGCTTCTGGAAGATTCCCTACCAGCAGGCAAGGTTCAGCTACATGGCCGGTGATCTTGACGAGGCGCTGGCACGGGCCGATCAGGCTGTCTCGTTGGATCCGAATCCGCTGGTGCTCAATAACCTTGGAACGCTCCAGTTCTGCGCGGGGGACTTTTCCGCGGCCAGGGCCAGCTACCAACACGCTGGCGATATCGATCCGGATACCTTCATTGGCGAGGGTCAGCTGGCGGTGATCGACTACGTTCGGGGTCGATTCGACGACGCCGTGGAGGGTTTTGCCGCCGCGTTGGAGAAGCAGCGCCAGTCGGGCGCGGCCGAAGACCATCGCCTCTGGGGAAACTACGCCGATGCGTTGCGTCACGCCGGCAGGCAGGACGAGTCGCGCCAAGCCTACGCTACCGCCATCGCGCTGGCCGAGCGGCATGTGCACGACGGCGACTCGCATCCGATGCATGCGGTGTCTGCAGCCTACAGCCTGACCATGCTGGGCAGCATTGATCCGAACGCTCCTGTTCTGGATAGCGAGCAGCTTGAGTCGCTGCGCTCGCAGAGCGATCGACTGGATGCGATCTACAAAATCTATCTGGGCATCGTCCACGAGGCAAAAGGTCTGAGCGAACAGGCCCGCATTCTGTTCGAAGCCGGCGCCCAGGTTTGCCCGGGCTTGGCGATTTCACCGGACATCGTGTCTGCTTCCTAGGGCGCCCTAAATCGGGCTAACCTCTGCAAACGCAAGCTGCAAACTTCCACTGGCGCTGACAGACTGGCGGTTGCCTAGAAAAGACCGCCCAAGAGGTTGCAAGGATGTTTGTGCGCTTTGCGAGATATTCGGCAAGTTTGCTGGCGCTGCTGCTTGGCTCCAACAGCCTGTCAGCCGTCGAATTCGACGTCACGACCGAGCCCGTTGTTCAGACCGCGCAGCCGGCCCCGGACGGCAACGGGGTGTTTTCCGACACCATTTTGTTTCCGATCCTCAATGATCAGGGGCAGGTGTTGATCTGGGCCAGGCTGGTTGCGACCACCGACGCCGGTCCACTCGACGACTGGGGTTTCTTCCTGGCGGATCGAGACGGCGTGGCCAAGGTGTTTCGGGGCGGCGAGCCTTCGGCTCAGAACAACGCCCTGCGTCTGGACCCGCAGGCCGTGGCGCCAAGTTCGGCCGCGCTGTCGCGTCCTTATGCCCTGGATGCATCCGGACGCATCCTTCTGGCTGCACCGGATACTTCGGCGGCGCTGGCGATTTACCGCGCTGACGCCGGCAGTAGGGAAGTGCTTGTTCAAGAGGGCGACTTGACGCCGATTGGTACCCTTACCGACCTGGCTGCGACAATCCCGAGGACATTCTCGGCCAATGATCCGGGGGTAGCCAGTTTCACCGGAATCGTGGCGGTCCAGGATCAACCGTTCCAATTCGGTCTTTTTCGGACAGATACTGGTTCATTCGACGCGCTGATTTTTTCCGGCCAGAGCCTTCCGGATGGTCGCAGCGTAGCCAACTTCGGGTTCCAGACGACAGTCTTCAACAATGCAGGGCGCGGCGCTGGGGTAGTCAACACGGCTGGCACAGGTCTGGACTTCGGCATGTACTCCAGCGACGGCACCACCGTTGATAAACTGCTGCACAGCGGCGAACCGGCGCCGGACGGTCTGGGCACGCTGATTGCCGGCGCGGTCATTTCGCCGCAGCTCAACAACAGTGGCAATATGCTGGGTTTGTTCAATGTGGACGACATTACCCAGGACTACGTTGGATTGTTTATCGGCGATGGCTCGGGCCTGAGCGAAATCACCCGAACCGGCGCATCGATTCCCACGGGGGTTGTACTCAACTTTACCGGCGATATCCGCATCAATGACAATGACACCCTGGTTTACGGTGCCATCGTGACGACCCCGACGGGGAACCGAAATCAGCTACTGATGCGCCGCGCCGGCGTCACCCGGGCGATTGCCACCGCCTTCGATACGCTGCCCGAGCCAATCGGACTGGAGTTGCGGGATCCATTTGCGTTTGCCTTGAACGAGCAGGACCAGGTCCTGTTTTCAGCGTTCGTCATCGCCGAAGGGCTCAGTCGCCAGGCCCTATTCCTGTTTGATCCTGAACACGGACTGGCACTGGTGGCGCGAGCTGGTCAGTCCTTCGCCGGTGATGTTCTGGCCGAAATCGAAGTGGCGCTGCCGCGTACCCCGAGCACCATGCGCTATACCCACAACGCGCACACGGGGTTCAACAACAACGGAGAGGCAGCGTTTTATTTCCGCCTCGGAAACGGCCAGGCCGGTGTCGCCCTGGCCGGAGTGGAGTTCCTCGTCGATCGTCCCGACGAATTGTTCCGCGATCGATTCGAGCTGAATGCCGATCTGGTTCCCTGACCCCAAGCGGCCGGGTCTGTCCGGCGTCCAAGCGCGTCAGCCTGCCAGGGCCTCCCCGAGAAAATATGGCCAGAACACGATCGCCAGCAGACCCTTGAGCAACCCGAGATCAAGGTAACCCAGGGTGAATAGCCAGGCCGCGAACCAGGCGCCGCCCCAAAGGGAATGATGCTCGATGCGAATCTTTTCCATGCTGATCTCTCCTGAAACGCCGACGGGGTCAACCCGTCTGATTGTAGCTGCCCGGCGATGCCAATGGTCGTTGCGGTTGAGCCGGTCTTAGTCTGCCACCTTCGCTATTGGAATCGATCCGCGAAGATCGGGTCGATGATCTCTGCTGTGGCCAGCCGGACGCCAAAGTCCACGTTGCTGCAGCTCTCGGTATCAGCGCAGGAGAAGCTGATCCAGCCGGCGTTGGCGGCCCAGGCAAACCCGCTCATTTCGCCACTGACCGGATCCACCTGCACGCCGTAGTCGACGCTGTCGCAGCTGTTGGAGTCGGCGCAGGAAAAGCTGATCCAGCCGAGGTTCGGCGACCAGGCATAGCCGCTGAGCTGTCCGTCGCCGTTATTGAGAACGCCGTAGTCCACGCTATCGCAGGAGCCGGTGTTCTCGCAGCTTAAGCTGATCCAGCCGCTGTTGGCCGACCACAGCCAGCCGGTCGCGGCCTCGGCGGACAAGGCCATCCCGGGGCCGCCGTCGCCCAGCGGCTCGGCGTTGATCCAGCCCAAGTTGCTGGCCCAGGCGTACTGTGAGTCATCATTGTCGGGGTCGACGTCCTCTGCAGCCGCTGAAGCGAGGCCCAGAAGGCTTCCGCAGATCAGCCCTATTCGCAACATCTGAAATATCGTCATGGGCTACTCGGAGATGTTGTCCCAGGGGCCGGGGTTCTGGTCAAGCGCGGTGATCGGTGCCGCTCGCTGGCTGTTGACGTTGTAGTTCGACCCGTTGCCGGCTGCGATATTTTTCGCTACCACAACGTCTGCCAGTACCTGGATGCCAGGACCGCCATTTCCGCTGGCCAGGTTATCGGTGACCTGACCGCTGACCGTGGCATTGTCGCCTCCTCGAATACCCAGGCCCCACACGCGATTGTTCATCATCTTGTTGCCGGTGACCACCACGTTCAAATCGCCCGTCGCGTTGTGAAAAACGCCAATGCCGTAGGTGCTCGCTGCGGTGGTTGTGGCGACGTTGCTGATCACGTTGTCGCGGATGACCACATGGAGCGGCTGATCCTCGCCCTGGCGAATCATGATCCCTTCCCTGGTCGCTTGATGGCAGCGGATGCGCTCGATCATGAGGATGCCCGAGGGATTGCTCAATTCGATGCACGCACCCGTAATGTCGAAAAACTGCAGGTCACTGATGGAAACTGAGCCCATTCCCAAGCCGCTAATGCCCGCTGCTTCGCCACCGGCGATAGCGCCGTTGAAAATTCTGAGGTTGTCGCTTCCAAAGACCCGGATGGCAACTGGGAATTCGGGCGTGATGGTGAAACCGTTCAGGTCCAGGGTCACGTTGTCGGCCTGGATGGTGAAGCTGCCGCTAATGTCATTGGTTAGATAATAGGAGCCGGCCTCGTTGATGGTGACGGCTTCCGAAAACGGTATACGCGGCTCGACCTGGTCGAGTGTCTTCATTGTCGGACCTGGTGGTGCCGGCGGCTCGAGCGCGCCCTGCGCAAGAGTGGCCCCGTGCAGGCTCATCAAGACGATAAAAAGGCAAAAGCGCAAGGTCATGGATTTTTCTCCTGTTGAAATGAGGGGACACTGGTTTCACTCGATCGGCGGATGCTCATTGCGGCCAGATTCGGACAAACGCTGCGATCGTCAAGTTGAACATCGAGCATCGTAAGCACAGACCGCTACGGGACATGTTAGGTCATGCCGACCCACAATAAAATGCCTGCAGGTTGCAGGTGCTGACCCAGATGTTGCAGATGGTCGCTTCGACCATTGGGCTTGCTCCTTATCGGACTTCAAGCCGGACCAAAGCCTTGGAAAGCCGCTCGGCGCGCGAGCAGGAGGCGGCCATACCAGAACCGAACGAGCCGCGCCATATCCGAATCATCGAATTCAGGCAGGTGAAGCAGGCCAGCAACGCCGCATTTTCATGCCGCGGTTAAAGAGGACTCTCGCATCACGTCATGCCGTTGAAACAACAGATCATTAGGCTTCATGTCTTGTTCCTGAATTCATGACAGTGAGACGTTCTGTGAAGCTATCCGTCACCATGGCAATGGCCGCAGCCCTGCTGGCCCTCCTCCTCGCCTCACCCACTTTGGCGCAGGACCTGTGGATCAACGAGTTTCATTACGACAATGACGGCAGCGATGTCGGCGAGTTCGTCGAAGTCGTCGTTTCCGATGCAGTCGGCGCGGTGCCAGCCAGTATCGAGGTGGTGCTCTATAACGGCTCCAATGGTGCCAGCTATGGGACACACACGCTCGACACCTTTGACGCAACCACCGTGCCCGGCTTCACGATCTACGACAAGGCCATTGCCGGCATCCAGAATGGTGCGCCAGACGGCATCGCGCTGATCGAGAACGGCAACGTGGTCCAGTTTCTGAGCTATGAGGGAAGCTTCACCGCTACCGACGGGCCCGCCAGTGGCATCCTCTCCACCGACATCGGGGTGAGCGAGCCTGGCGATACACCCGTGGGCGAGTCGCTCCAGCTCAGTGGCACCGGTTCAAGCTATGCCGACTTTGCCTGGTTGCCGCCTGCCGCTGAGACGCCCGGCGCGACCAACAACAGCCAGACGCTGACGGCCCAAGGCGTCACCCTCATCGCCGCCAAGACCGGCCCGGAGTTCGCCGTCGCCGGGGAGCCGATCACTTATCGGATCACAATCACCAACGGCCAGCCGGACGATGCGTTGACGGACCTGGAACTGACCGATGTGCTGCCCGCCGACACGAGCTATGTCAGCGATACGAGCGGCGTCGTGCCGGATGATTCGATTGCCGGACAATTGACCTGGGCCCTGCCGGATCTGGCCGCCGGCACCAGCCTGATCTTCGATCTGGTGCTGGATATCGCCCCGTTGGCCACCGGCCCCCTGAATAATCTGATCTCGGCGACCGGGGTGGCCGACGGCTTGCCGGTGGCCAAAGATGCGGCCTGGGAGACCACCCTGATCCAGGATGTGTCGATCTATGAGATCCAGACCCCGGATGATGTCGCGGTCGATGACGCCTCGCCGCGGGTCGGCGAAACGGTGCGGGTCGACGGCATCGTCACCGCAGCACCCAACGAGATTGGCGGCCCGGCGACCGCTGTGATTCAGGAATCGGCCGGTGGGCCCTACAGCGGCGTGCGCCTGGTCGGCGACTTCTCCGCTGCCAATCCTCAGCGCGGCGACGAGATCCGTGTCATCGGTGAGGTCACTGATCCCTTCGGACTGACCCAGGTCTCCTTCAGTTCGATCGAGCTGATTCAGAGCACCAGCATCCCCGCGCCGGAGCTGCTGACCACGGCCGATTTTGCCCCAGGCTCCGCTGTAGATTCGGAGCAGTGGGAGGGCGTCCTGATCGAGTTTGCCGACGTCATCGTTACTAATGAGAACCCCGATGCTCCGAACGACTTCGGCGAATGGCTGTTCAGCGACGGCAGCGGCGATGCGCGCGGCGATGACTTCAGCACCACCGTGTCGATCGATCCTGCCCTGAACGACAGCTACGACTTCCTGCGCGGGATCGGCTGGTTCTCGTTCAGCAATTACAAGGTCCAGCCGCGCGATAACGCCGATTTCGGGCTGGTTGCCGATGTCTCTTCGATCGAGCAGATCCAGGGCACTGGCCTGGCTTCGCCGCTTGAGGGTCAGTTCGTCCGTACCGAGGGCAATATTGTCACAGCGGTCGGTTCCGACTTTTTCGTGATGCAGATGCCGGATGCGCTCGAGCCACCCGCTCCGGGCGATCCTGCATCGCGCGGTTTGTATATTTTTACAGGTTCAGCGCCGAGCGTGGCGGTGGGCGATGAGGTCACCGTGCAGGGGACCGTGGTCGAATTCTTTGATCTGACCCAGATCGGCCAGCCTGAACTGGTCGAGGTCACCAGCTCTGGTAATCCGCTGCCGACACCGATCGAATTCAATGCTCAAGTTCCCTCGCCGGATCCCGCGACGCCGAGCTGCGGGATCAACAACTTCGAGTGCTTCGAGTCGATGCGCGTTAGCGTCATCGACGGATTCGTGACCGGCGCATCGCAGCGTTTTGGCAGCGATCCGGTGGCCGAGGCCTACGTCAGCGCGACCGGCAGCCGCACCCTGCGCGGCCCGGGCGTGGAGTTCCCGGGCCTTGGCGCCACCTGTCCGAACTGTCCGGTCTGGTCGGGCGCACCGGAGCAGTTCGAGCTGGATCCGGACCGGATTGCGCTGGGCAATCTCACCCTGGCCGGTGGCACGACCTTCTCGGCCATTGGCGTGATCGGCTACGAGTTCGGTGGCTACGAGCTGTGGCCAACCGAACTGATGGTGAACTCGACGCCGGAACTGCCGGTGCCCGCACCACCGGGGAGTGAGAATGAGCTGACGATCGGCTCGCTCAACGTACTCAATCTGTTCGATGACGTCGATGATCCTGCCCGTTCAATTCCAGCCTGCGGCGCCGATTTCAGCGCGGAAAACCGGCAGGTTCCGACCACGGCTGACTATCAGCTCAAGCTTGACAAACTGGCCGCGACCATCGTGCAGGCCATGCAGAATCCCGATGTTCTGGCCCTGCAGGAAGTCGAAAACCTGGCCACGCTCGAGGCCCTGGCCACTGCGGTTAGCCTGGCCGGTGGCGTGACTTACACCGCCTATCTCATTCCGGGTAACGACCGCGGTGAGATCAACAACGGGTTCCTGATCAATCAGAGCCGAGTCGCGGTGGACGGTGTGATTCAGGAAGGCGATGATGAGTGTCTGAGCCTCGACAACACGCCGCTGCACGATCGCCCGACCCTGACCCTGGAAGGGCGCTTTATCGTCGATGGAGCCGACTGGCCCTTCGTGGTGATGAACAACCATCTGCGCTCGCTCAGCAATGTTGAGTCGGAA
>JAZBOC010000011.1:0-4788 GCA_036353315.1 Wenzhouxiangella sp.
CAGCGCCCGCCGTTCCAGTACCGCTATTTGTTCGAGGGGGAGATCTATCGCGGTACGGCTTTCCGGGTGACGGGTGGCTTGCGCCAAGCTCTTGACCGCTACCGCCCGGGTGACCGCATCCCTGTCCACCTCGATCCCGCCCAGCCCGATAGGGCGCTCATCCAGCCAGGGCTGGTCGCTTCAGACCGCTGGCAACTTGGCCTGGCCGGCGTCCTGATGTTGATCGCGTTATGGCTGACCGGGCGGCAATTTTCATCATGATTTCAACCTGGCTTCAAGTACTGCAGGCGCTCGTCGCCGAAGCTGAGACCGGTTTTGATTGTCCGACGATTGGATCAGGGAGATCCCATGCGCACCATCCATCTGATGCTGTTCAGCCTTGTGCTGGTTTTGTCCGCGCCCGCCACGGCGGCCACGATCGTGGTCGACACGGTGGTCGATACCATCGACGAGAGCGACGGCGATTGCAGTTTGCGGGAGGCCCTGATCAACGCGGCCAACAACGACCAGTCCGGTTCGCGCAACTGCACGGCCGGGGACGGCGGCACTGACATCATCGTTTTCAACGGATTGCCGACCAACGCTACGATCGCATTGACCGGGGGAGTGTTGCCGGCGATCACCGGGGATCTGGAAATCCTGGGGCCGGATCTGGACAACCCGGGGAGACTGACCATCGACGCGCAGAATGCCTCGCGCATCTTAGAGGTCACCGGTGGCAGGCTGACCGTGAGCGGCCTGACCCTGACCAACGGCACCACCGACAAGGAAGACGAACCGGGTGGGGCCATGCATATCAGCGGCGGCGCCGACGTCAGCCTGCAGGACCTGTTCATCACCGATAGCGCAACCGAGGGCGTCAATAGCCCCGGCGGCGCCATCTACGCAGTCAACGCCGCCCAGCTGCGTCTCAGCAACGTCCAAATGGTTCGAAACCAGGCGCAGGCTGGCGGCGGCGGGGCGATCTTCGTGACCGGCACCCCCTTGAGTGTCGTCGACAGTGTGCTCGGACAGAACGCTGCAAGTGGCCGTGGGGGCGCGATCCATGCCGTGGGCAACCAGGGCAGCATTACCAGCAGCTTCTTCCTGCAGAACAGCACCAGCGGCGACTCCTCGTTCGGCGGGGCGCTGTTCATGGACGGCTCGGCCCTGGTCATGACCGACACCGAGCTGACCAACAACACCACCTCGGGCGTCGACTCCCACGGCGGCGCGGTCTATCTGCGCAACGCCACGCTGACGGTCAGCGGCGGAATTTTCGACAGCAATGGGGTTTCGGGGGGTGGCGCCAATGGTGGCGCCATCTCGACGGTCGGGGCCGAGGTCAATCTGTCCGGCGGCTGCCAGCTCATCGGCAACTCGACCCTGCAGGGCAACGGCTGGGGTGGCGCGATGCGCATCGGCACCGGCAACCTGGAAATGGACAACTGCTCGATCTCCAACAATCGAACCCAGGGTGAGAACGCTCACGGTGGCGCCATCTATGTCATCACCGGCAATGCGACCATCCTCAACAGCCAGATCGTTGACAACGAGACCCAGGGCGCTGGCGCCCAGGGGGGTGGCCTTCGGGTGCGCGATGGCAATCTGACCGTCGAGAACAGTCTGGTCCAGAACAACAGCACCGCGGGCGCGGGTGCGCGCGGGGGTGGCATGTATCACCGCAACGGGCAAAGCCGCCTCACGCGGGTTGAAGTGATCAGCAACACGACAGCCGGCCTGGATGCTCACGGCGCCGGCGTTTACCTGCTCGAGTCTGATCTGGACCTGGAGCTCGGCCGGATAGAGAACAACCGGATTGACGGGAGTGCGGTCGGCGCCGGCATGGGGCTGTTCAGCGGCAACTTCGAGATCGACGGCGTGACGTTCAGCGCCAACCGCGGCACCGGCAGTGGGGGAGCGATCCACGTGGCCGACGGTCCGCTGCGCATCGTCAACAGTACGATCTCGGCCAACGAGGTCTCGACCGGCACCGGTGCGGCGGTGTTCGGCAACCGCAGCGATGTCGAGCTTTTGCAGGTCACGGTGGTCGACAACATCAACCCACCCGGCAATCTGAGCCATCTGTTCGTGACCGGTTCCGAGCCCGATGCTCGCGCCAGCCTGACGCTGAACAACAGCCTGGTGATCGGAAACCGTTGCGGCGCTGGCACGTTGTCCGCTCTCAACGTGGCCGGCAGCCTGGTGACCGACGCCAGCTGCACCGGCCAGGTCGTCCCGGCCGAGGCCCTGGCGATCGAGCCGCTGGCCGACAACGGCGGTTTTGCCCCGACTTACGCGCTGTCCGCCGGCAGCATCGCCATCAACGCCGCGGGCAATTGCCCGGTCGATTTCAGTGTGACCGAAGACCAGCGTGGCCTCCCGCGCCCCGGCGACGGCACAAGCCAGTGCGATGTCGGCGCCTATGAGCGCCAGTCGCCACAAGATCCCGTGGATCTGCAGGCCAGCCTGTTGATCAACCCGGCCGCCGCCCAGGTCGGTCAGACGCTGAGCGGGATGGTTGACATCACCAATCCTTCGACGCGCTGGGTCAGCGGTGTCGAGGTCGGGCTGGATATCGGCAATGCCTTGCTGATCCAGAACGCCGATTTTTCGGTTGGCGAGATCGATGCAGGTTTTGAGACCTGGACCATCGGGCTCCTCGCCCCGCAGCAGACCGTATCGCTGGCACTCACCGTGGAATTGGCCGCCAGCGGCGGCCGGGAAGTGGTGGTTTCGCTGCTCGGCGACCAACCCGACCCGGATACCAGCAACAATCTGGCCAGCCAGACCGTGCTGGAGGCGCAGCCCTCGGTCAACTTGCTCGTCAATACCGTGGCTGATAACCAGGTCGTCGACGGTCTTTGCAGCCTGCGCGAGGCCATGCTCAACGCCGAGAATGCCGATCAGTCCGGCTCGATCGACTGCCTGACCGGAGGCTTTGCGTCCAACACCATCGAGTTCCACCCCGACCTGATCGGCGGGACGATCGTGCTCTCGGGTCAGCAGTTGCCGACCATAACCACGAACCTCGACATCATCGGCCCCGTGCCTGGTGACCCGGGGGCACTGATCATTGATGCCAACGAGCTCTCGCGCCACCTGTTCGTCGACAAGGCCGATAGCATCCGGCTGGCCGACATGACCCTGAGCCGGGGACAGGTGCCTGACGACGGTGGGTCGATTTTTCTCGATCGAGTCGACCAGGCAAGCCTTGAGCGCATGGTGCTGATCAACAATTCATCATCGGGTGACGAGACTGCTGGCGGAGCACTGTGGGCGGTGGGTTCCCAAATCTCCGTGACTGACAGCGTCATCAAGAACAACGAGGCGGCCTTGCGCGGTGGCGCCATGGCGATCTTTGTTTCCGAGTTGTTCATGACGGGCAGCACCGTGGCCAACAACAGTTCGGTGATTGACAGCGGAGGCATCTATGCCGAGCGCAGCTCAGGTGTCTTGCGCAACACCACGATATCAGGCAACCGACATTTCAACACGACGATTGGCCAGGGGATGTCGGTGAGGGGCGGTCACTTTGATCTGGAGCACGTGACCTTTGCTTTCAATCGCGTCAGCGAATTCGTCACGGCCTCCGGTCTGTCCGTTGCAGGCTGGTTCAGTGTGCCTGGTTCGGCCAACCTGAGGCATTCTCTGTTTGTCGGTGAGAGATGCTCGCAAAGTGTTGACAGCACAGTCAATGTGTCCAACAGTGTGGCAACCCAGCCCGGCTGTGGTATCGACCCGGTGCCTGAGGAGTTGATCAAGCTGGGGCCACTGGCCGACAACGGAGGCCCGACACCAAGCCATGCGCTGCAATCTGGCAGTCTGGCGATTGACGCCGCCGGTACTTGCTTGGTCGATTCAGATGTTGATCAGCGCGGTCAGCCGCGCCCGGGTGGAACCACTTCGGATTGCGATGCCGGGGCTTTCGAATTTCAGGGTGATGCCCCGGAGGCCGATCTGGCGGTCGAGCTGAGCAGCCAGAATCTACTGACCGAGGTCGGGGGGCTGGTGGTGATCCAGATCCAGGCCTCCCAGAACGGACCCCATCCTACCCGTGACGTCAGCATCACCATCGAGTGGCCGGAGGGCCTCGAGTTCACCAGCTTCAGCCGGCCGGCTGGCACCGACTTCGACATCGAAAGCGGCATCTGGGAGATCGGCGCGGTCGATGCCAGCGAGAGTCTGAGCATGACCCTGCGCCTGACTGCTAGGCAGGCCGGGTTGGCTGTCTTGGAGGCCGAAGTCACCGGTGAGCGGTTCGACCCGGTGCCGGCCAACAACCTTAGCGAGCTGATCATCGATGTTCGCCCCGCGTCCGGGCCGACTGAGGATCGCATCTTCAGCGATGGTTTTGAAGGATCAAGCCAGTGATGGCTTTGGCCGTGCGACGGGGAGTGTGGCTGCTGCTGGGCTGTGGCCTCGTCGCCGCTGTCCAGGCCCAAAGCGACCCGGGCGATTTCGCCACCGTGATCAACGTGCCACCGGATGTCATCGGCAATTTCGCGAATCTGGATAAGAACACCCAGGTCAATGTCTTCGACGGTGGCCAGGTCGGGGTGGTGTTCGGCTCGAACTACAACTACGACGCCAACGCCAACGTCGAGGTCAACGTCTACGGCGGCAGCATCGGCGAAGGGCTCGGCGTGATGGGCCAGGGCCGGGTCAACATCCTCGGCGGTTTCATCGATTTGTCGGCCGTCTTCGACAGCGGTGTGACCGTCCGCATGACCGGCGGGGCCATCGATACCAATCTGACCCTGAGCGGTTTCGACGCCCCCACGGCGATGTTTCTCGAAGGCGGTACGG
>JAZBOC010000012.1:0-3356 GCA_036353315.1 Wenzhouxiangella sp.
CGACCCGGCCGATAGTGACCAGGATGGTGTCATCCGGTCGTGCAACTTCGGCTGCGGCCGACTCGCTGTCTGGGGTGGCCAGAGCAGGAACCGACGCTGCCAGCAGCAGCCCGGCCGTCAGTAGGCGGCCCGCTTCCAAAGGGCTGAAGGGCAGAAAACCCATGACGCAAAACTCCGGACAGGAATTGAGTATGAAGAATAATATAAAACTTCATACTTTTGTTGATCCGGATCAATTCCCGATGACTTTTGCTCGTGCTGACTGCCGCCGGGAGCCTCAGCTATGTGGCGTGATGTGTTCGTGGGCGTGGACGTGATCGCCGTGCGGGTGTTGATCGGCCTCGACCCTAACGGGCACCAGATGCAGATCACCATGCCGAACCCCCCGACGAGCGATAAAGTGCTGGGAAAAGTCGCGCACGCGCTTCAGGGGTCCGCGCAGGATACTGGTTTCCAGACAGTGATCGTGATCCAGATGCACATGCAGCGTGGCGACGGTCAGGTCATGGTGGGCATGCTGGGCTTCGGTCAGCTGATCGCCCAGGCCGCCGCGGTGATGGTCGTAGACGTAGCTGAGGATGCCCACGCAGCCGCCGTCCGGATCGCCGTCGGCGCGCTCACGAGCGAGAAAGCCGCGCAGCATGTCGCGGATGGCCTCCGAGCGACTGGCATAACCCAGGCGCTGGCGGTAGGCGTCGAAAGACTCGGCAAGCTCCTTGTCGAGAGACACAGTAAAGCGTTCGGTCATGGTGACTTCCCTCCATTCGTGGTTCTTTTTGGGTATGGCCCGCGTCGCAGTTTGATCCCGATCAAGCACTTTCGGCAACCAAGCCCTGAGAATACCCCGAGTCTCCCACCATCGTCGCGAGTTCTCCATGGTTATGCTGCACCGCTTGTATCGATTAGCCGCCGGGCTGCTGGCGCTGGGTCTGATGGCCGGTGCAGCGATGCCCTCTGGCGTCTATGCCCAAGCGCCTGAAACGTCAGACGGCGCGCTCACGATGTACGTGTTCATGAGCGAGACCTGCCCCCACTGTCAGGCCCAGAAGCCGTTTTTGGAGCGCCTGAATGAAGAGCATGAGCAGCTCGAAGTGCTTCACATGGAGGTCATGACCACCGATGAGCATCATGATCTGCTGCGTGCGATGGCCGCTGCCCACGAGGTCCGCCCGGGCTCGGTGCCCATGGTGTTCCTGGGTGGTGAGGTGTGGGTCGGCGACAGCGGCCAGATTCGCGACGAAATCGAATCTACCGTCGAGCGGTGTCTGACGTCTGACTGTCCTGATCCCAGGCAGATGGCGCTCGAGGCTGCCGAGGCGTCCGGCACGGCGCCGGCCGAGGCCCTGATCCGGCTGCCGCTGATCGGCGCGATCGATCTGGCTGTGCAGCCGCTGATCGCCAGCACGCTGCTGATCGCTTTCGTCGACGGGTTCAACCCCTGCTCAATCTGGATCCTGACGATCCTGCTGGCGCTGGTCCTGCATTCCGGCTCGCGGGGCCGGGTGGTGCTGGTCGGTCTGACGTTTCTGTTCACCACGGCGGCCATCTACGGTGCCTTCATTGCAGGGGTTTTCAGCGTCCTGGCTTATGCGGCCTACCTGCCTTGGATGTACTGGATCGTGGCCCTGTTTGCGCTGACTTTCGGGCTTGTCAACGTCAAGGATTACTTCTGGTTCAAGCGCGGTTTTTCGTTCACCATCGACGACAAGCACAAGCCCGGCATCTTCAAGGGCTTCAGGGAGCTGATGGTCAACGGAAAATCGCCGCTCGCGCTGATGGGGGCCACCATCGTCATGGCCGGCGGGATTGCCCTGATCGAACTGCCCTGCACGGCCGGGTTCCCGGTCATCTGGAGCAGCCTGATGAGCGCCAACGATGTAAGGGGGTTTGAGTTCCTGGCGCTGCTGGCGGTGTATCTGTTGATCTACCTGCTCATCGAGCTGGTGATTTTCGGTATCGCGGTTGTCAAGCTGCGCATCGATCGCTTCCAGGAGGACCACGGCCGGATTCTGAAGCTGATCGGCGGCGTGATCATGATTGCCCTGGCCATCGTGCTGATCGCGGCGCCGGAGCTGATGAGCGGCATCGGTTCGTCGATGGGCGTATTCCTTGGCGCCTTTGCCCTGACCGGGCTCATCGTGCTGCTGCATCGCTATGTGCTGCCGCGCCTGGGTATCCGCATCGGCGATGGCTGGTAGGGGGGCAATATGAAGCTGTTGATGCTCTGCTCCAGCGTTTATGGCCACGCGCGCTCGGTCTGTCAGCACATGTGCCCGGCTTTTGAGGCAGCGGGCTTCGAGGTGGTCGAGCATGGCTTGCCCGACACGCCGCCGGATCCAGCTGGATTCGACGCCGTGATCATCGGTGCCAGTATCCGTAACGGCAAGCATAACCCTGCGGTACTGGAGTTCATCGAGCGCTACCAGTCCACCCTGAAGGAACGGCCTGGGGCGTTTTTCTCGGTCAATCTGGTGGCGCGCAAGCCACACAAGAACAGCCCTGAAACCAACCCTTATGTGCGCAAGTTTCTGGAAACTTCGCCCTGGCAGCCCGATCGGGTGGGGGTGTTCGGAGGGCAGCTGAACTATCGCCGATACCGTCCGTTCGATCGCTGGGTGATTCGCTTCATCATGTGGATGAACAAGGGGCCGACCGATCTGGACACCAATGCCGATTTCACTGACTGGGAAGCGGTGCGGGCCTTTGCCGAGGACTTCGCCGATTTTGCCCGTCAAGACCGCTCGTGAGCGGCCGGCGGCTGCACTTCTGGAGCCACATGCAGCATGGGCTGCTGATTTTGCTGCTGGCCTGGCTGATCTTGACCAGCCCCTGGGTTCATCTCTACAACCGCTGGCCGGCCAGTCCGGGGTTCTGGGTCTGGGCCCACGCGGTGCTGGGGCTCGTTGCGCTGCTGCTTGGGCTGGGTTTCATGTTGACCAGCGCGCTGCAGGGCCGGCTGGGGCAGTATTTTCCCTGGGCCCTGGGTCGTGTCGGTCCGCTGTGGGCCGATTTGCGCGGGTTGGTTCGGCTGAAGGTGCCGGGCAATGAGGGGGCGGGGCTGTTCAGCATCATCAAGGGCTTGTTGCTGCTGGCCCTGCTGGCGACCGGGGTGACCGGCGCGATGTGGCTGTGGACGGCCGGGAGCCAGGATGCGGTGGCCTGGCGCGGTTGGCATATCGTCTCGGCCCGATTTCTGATCGGAGCGCTGGTCGCGCATGTTCTGGCGACGCTGGCGCATCTGGTGGACTTCATGCGGCAGTAGGGGGGGCTGGCGCGTCCTTCGGGCTCGGGGAGAGTGCCATCAGTTCGACGCGTGGCGAGGCCTTCTGGCACTCTCCCCGAGCCCGAAGGACACG
>JAZBOC010000195.1:0-3884 GCA_036353315.1 Wenzhouxiangella sp.
CCCTTCAACTCAATAGTGGTGAAAAATGGGTTGTGAATGAAGAGATGAAACCTTTTATCCTTAAAGCAGAGGGGATTTTGAATCAATACCTTGAAAGCGAATCCCAAGATTATCAAATTTTGGCTGCTCAACTTAAAGAAGAAAATAGTGGACTCATAAAGAGTTGCACAATGAAAGGTGAAAGTCACGATGAATTGCATAAGTGGTTATACCCACACATTGAATTAATCGAATCTTTGTCGAAGGCAGAATCAACAGAACAAGCAAACAAGATTGTCACAGATCTTCAAGCTTCATTTTCAACATACAATCAATATTTCCAATGAAAAATTTGATAGAATTACACCGACATGAAAAAGAAGTTTCAGCTGTAAACTTATTTAAAGGCGAACTTGGTACAACTACTGCAATTCAACTTGAACGAAATGGAACTTTGAAAGAACACATCACCAAAACACCTGCTTTATTGCTCTGCGTAAGTGGATTTGTAACCTACGAAGATGAAACCGAGCAGGAAGTTAAATTGGAATCAGGTAACTATGTGAATATTACTCCCAATGTAAAACATTGGCTGTATGCTTCTGTAAAATCTCAACTTATCTTATTAAAATAAAAAAATTTGACCAATGAAGTTAGCGAATATTCACAAACATTATGTAACTCTATTATTGATAATAGGAGGATTTCAATCTGCACAAGCACAAACTTGGTCGTTGCAACAATGTATTGACACCGCACAGGTTCATAACAAAAATCTGCAAATGAGCAGAAACAATATGGCTATTGGTGAGCAAAGAGAAAAAGAAGCCAAAGCCAATTTAATTGCAATAGTAACAGCCAATGGGGATTACAAGTATTTTGCAAACCTGCCCTATCAGCTTTTACCAGTGAATGCTTTTAATCCTGCACTACCCGCAGGAGAATACAGGGCAATGCAGTTTGGCGTTCCTCACAATATAAACGCCAACTTGCAACTCTCAATGCCATTATATAATCCACAAGTTTATGGATCTATTCAAACTACTAAAATTGCTTCGGAATTGACCGACTTACAGTATCAAAAAACCGAAGAGCAAATCTATTTCGAAATCTCAAATCTATATTACAATGCCCAAATCTTGCATAATCAATTGGCATTTATTGACAGTAATCTGGTTAATGCAGAAAGACTTCTGAAAAATATGCAATTGCTCAATGAACAATTGCTTGCCAAAGGAACAGATGTTAGCAAAATAAAATTGCAAGTATCGCAATTAACCAACCAAAAGGAAACCATCAAAAGCAAATACGAGCAGGTTCTAAATGCGTTGAAATTTGCTATGGGTATTTCTATTGAACAAAATTTGCAAATTGATCCAAACATTCAATATCAAAACACAAATGAACACACTCCTGCATCCACTTTAGATATTCGTATCATAAAAACTCAAAACCGATTATTGTCGAGTGAAATAAACACACTAAATAAATCAAGGTATTTGCCTTCGCTTAATCTTGTTGGAATGTATGGAACAACGGGCTTCGGTTATAACGGACAACCTGCTTCCTTTCTTGATTTTTATCCGATTGGTTTTGCAGGGGTTCAGTTATCGTATCCGCTATTTAACGGAACAGTTCCTCAACGAAAAATCAATCAAAAAACATTGGAACTTCAAAACAATGAACTTCAGTTTAGATTGCTTACTGAACAAAATAATATGCAGATTGAAAATGCTCGAATGCAAAGAGAAATTGCTAAAAAATCTGTAGAGACAACAACAGAACAAATTCAATTGGCACAAACAATCTATGAGCAAACCATTCTTCAACAGAAACAAGGAACTGCAAGTTTAACAGATGTTTTGCTCGCAGACAATGCTTTGCGTGAAGCACAACAAACTTATCTATCTACTGTAATTGATTACCTAAAAGCAGACCTTGAACTAAAAAAACTCACTGGAAATATTTCAATAATCAAATAATTATCACAATGAAGACAAAATCATCAATCCTAAAAAAAGCACTCTACGTCATCATTCCGTTGGCGATAATTGCCATTGTGGTAATTAAGTTGAAAACAAATAAGGAAATTACGCAGAGTAAAGTGTATCAATACGATAAAGAACAAGCTTTAAATGTTCAAGTAGATACATTGAAACTCGAAAATGTGAACTCAGAATATTCTTATTCAGGCACATTTGAACCCAACAAGGAAACCAAAATAAGTGCCGAATTACAAGGGAAAATTAACGCCATTTTAGTTGATGTAGGAAGTTTGGTTAGTAAAGGTCAAACTTTAATTCAGTTGGACAATTCATTACTAAAATTACAACTGCAATCTATTGAAGTACAGATAGAAGGATTGGAAGCAGATGTAAATCGCTATACCATTTTAGCTAAAGCAGATGCCATTCAAGGAGTTCAATTAGAAAAGGCGGAGTTAGGTTTGAAATCTGCAAAAGTTCAGAAAGCAACTTTGTTAGAGCAGATAAACAAAACCAATATTAGAGCTCCTTTTAGCGGAGTAGTTACTGCTAAATTAAGTGAAGAAGGGGCATTTGCTGCACCCGGAATTCCATTACTTCAAATAACAGACATTACTACGTTAAAATTCACTGTAAATGTTCCCGAAAAAGAATTAAACCAGTTCAAATTAAATCAAACCCTACCTCTTTCGGCAGATGCTCATTCTGACATTCTATTGAATGGAAAAACAACTTTGATTGGCAGTAAAGCCAATATGGGTAATAGCTTTCCTATTCAATTTACGGTAAATAATACTTCCGACTTGAAGATAAAATCTGGGATGTTTGGTAAAGTATATCTTCAAAACGACTTGTCTGAAAAGGAAATTATCATTCCGTCATCTGCCATACAAGGCACAGAGAACCAACCACAGGTTTATGTTGTGAAAAATGGCAAAGCCCTGTTGCAAGGCATCACTATTTCAAAAAAGATACAGAACAAAGCAGTTGTTTCAAATGGATTGATTGAAGGTGATGTAATTGTAACGAATGGCTTCATCAATCTTTTTGATGGTGCAAATGTAACTGTTAAATAAAATCAGCGAAAAATGAATATTACAGAAATATCAATCAAACGTCCTTCGCTGATCATAGTGCTTTTCAGCGTATTTACTTTATTAGGATTTATTGGGTATAAAAATTTGAGCTACGAATTAATGCCTGATTTTAATCAGCCAGTAGTTGTTATCAAAACAGTTTATCCAGGTGCTGAACCAAACGAAGTAGAAACATCCGTTTCACGAAAAATCGAAGATGCTTTATCCAACTTGGAGGGTGTAGATTATTTGGTAACAAAATCATTGCCTAATGCTTCTATCATCATCGCCAATCTGAACTACGGAACCGATTTGGACAAATCAATGCAAGACGCACAACGCTATATTGATAATATTCGACAAGATTTACCTGACGAGATTTTGAGTCCTGTAATGAGTAAAGTTTCGCCCAATGATTTGCCGATAATGTCTATTAGTGCAACAAGCGATTTGTCTGCAACTGAGTTTTATCAAAAAATGAAAGATGATTATCTGCCACAAATACAACAAATAAAAGGTGTTGCAGAGATTACTGTTTTAGGTGGTGAAGAAAGAGAAATACAAGTAAAAATAAATCAGGACAAACTGAAATTGTATAAAATTTCAATGGTTCAGATTGTTGAAGCAATTAATCGTTCTGGCTTAGACTTACCTGCTGGAAAGGTGCAAACCGAGAAGGAAAGTAATTCAGTTCGTTTAACTGGGAAATTTGCATCTATTGAAGATATTAAAAATGTTCAGGTGGCAATGCCAGTTCTAGGAAGTCCTGTTTATGTAAAAGATGTGGCAGATGTTATAGATGGCATAAAGGAAACAACTTCCATCAGTCGATACAATGGGAAGG
>JAZBOC010000129.1:0-4040 GCA_036353315.1 Wenzhouxiangella sp.
CGGCGTTGCGGTAGATTTGATGTCGTTTTCTGCGACCGCTTCGAGCGGCCGTGAGGGAGCCCGCCTTACTCCCCGGCCGAGGAACCGTCGAACGGTTTCGACAGTCTCTGGACGGTCTCCCTGCACCGCTCCTGATACTCAGGGTAGCGAACCTCTGAGGCCAGAATACCTTTGTAAGCCGGTTCGGCGAGGGAACGCGCGCCGTCCAGATCATCCTGGCGGCGCAGGGTTTCCGCGAGGTAACAGCGCACGATGTGACTCTGGACGTGCCCGGGCCCGATGACCGGCAGCAGGATTTCGAGCGCGGTCTCGAGGGCGTCCCGCGCGACCGCGGGCCTGCCGCTGTCCAGTTCGATCTGGCCCAGGGTGAACCAGGCGGTCGCCGGTATCGGGCTTACTTCCGGATAGTAGCGCTCCATCAGCGACCTTGCCTCCAAGACCGCCGCGCGCGCCGCTTCGAGATCCCCGGTCAGGTAAAGGGAAGATGCCAGGTTCTTCAGGGTGCCTCCCAGGTCCCGATCGCCCTCGGGCCCGGCGAGCTCGCGCCGCGCGGCGATGACTTCCCGAAGCTCCGCCTGCCCTTCCTCATGGCGCCCGGCTCTGACGTAAGCCAAAGCCAGGTTGTTGCGCGCCGATAGCAGGCCGTCGTAGGTCGGCGCGTTATTGCGGGCCATAACGGCGACCAGCTCTTCGCCCCAGGCAATCGCCGCATCACCGTCCCCACTGGCGCGGGCCAGGCCGCTCAGGGCATTGAGCGTGCCGGTCAGGCGGCCGTGGTCCTCGCCGAAATGCTCCAGGGTCAGGGACAGTGCCCGTTCGAGCGCCGCGGCGGCTTCGCCGAGGCGCTCCAGGTTGATCAGGGCCTTGCCGCGACCGAAGTTGGCCTCGATACGCGCCGACCAGTTGTTGGCGCCCGGTCGATCCAGCAGTGCTAGGGCGTCGTCGAAAGCGGCCAGGGACGCGGCACCGTTACCCAAGTCGAATTCAGCGACACCGATGTCGAGCAGGGCCAGGGCCGCGGCGTGCGGGTCGTCCGCGGCGACCGCCGGCACAAGGGTCCTCGCCTCTGCGAACAGGCGCTGCGACCGCTCGGGGTCCGTGGTGGCCAGCTCGCCCCCGAGCGTGGACGTCTGGGCGAGATAGGCCCCCCGATGCGCGGGACCCAACTGCGCGTAGAGCGCTCGGGATTCCTCGACCAGGGTGCGGTACGTCTCCTCCTCTCCCGCATATAGTTGCAGAATCGCCAGAGTGGACAACAGCTCGGCAAGAATTTCCGGATCATCCGCCAGAGAAGCGCGGGCAGCGGCCTCCGCCGCGCCGAGGGATTGCCACACAGTGGTGGCTTTCGCGCCCACCGCGTCCGCCTGCAACGGATCGGTACGCCGAAACGCATCGATCAGTACATCGCGCACCTGGCCGGCCCGGTGCGCCTGCCGCTCCGCTTCCTGGCGTTCCTTGTCGAGTTCCCGCGCGTAGAAGGACAGGCTGACGACGCTGAACAACAGAACGGCGAATAGGCTGACCGCCAGGGTGGCCGCCAGCGGGTAGTGCCGCGCCAGGCGCCGCGTCGCAGCCCAGAGGGTCTCGGGCCGCGCCTCGATAGCCTCGCCGGCCAGGAAGTGGCGGAGGTCCCGGCTCAGTGCGCGCACCGAGTCATAGCGCTCCTCCGGCGCCGAGCGGAGCGCCTTGAGGATGATGGTATCGAGGCTGCCCCGCAAGGCTCGCGCCATGTGGGCTGGCTCGGCGCTGCGACCCTCTTCAGCGCCAGTGCTCCCGATCATGGCCGCACTGGGGCGAGTGACTGAGCCGCCGCGGACCACTTCATTGACCAGCAGCCGGCGACCGGTCAGCAACCGATACAGCAGGAGTCCGAGCTGGTAAACGTCGGTAGCGACGCTGACGGGGTCGCCCGCGATCTGCTCCGGTGATGCATATTCCGGTGTCATCGGGATAAAGCCGGTGGCGGTGCGCGCCACGATCACCGAGATTTTCGCATCCTCCAGTAGAGTCGCGATGCCGAAGTCCAGCAAGTGGGGCCTGCCGGAATGGTCGACCAGGACATTGGCGGGCTTGATGTCCCGGTGCAGCACCCCTTGCTCGTGGGCGTACTGCACCGCATCGGCGACGCGCAGGAACAGCTTGAGACGGTCTTCGAGGGCCAGTCCCTGTTCCTCCACCCAGTCCGTGATGGAGACACCATCGATGAATTCGGTAACCAGATAGGGAAAACCATCGCCGGTCCGCCCCCCGTCAATGAGCCGGGTAATGCCCGGATGCTGGAGTCTAGAGAGAATCTGTCGCTCTGCACGCAGTCTGGTGACCGTCTGCTCGTCCGTGGCCCAGGCGGGCAGGATCTTGACGGCGACGATCTGCCGGAACGAAGCGCCATCCCGCTCAGCCCGGTACACGGCGCCCATGCCGCCAGTCGCAATCAGGGCTTCCAGGCGCCAGGGGCCAATGCGACGGCCAACGAGATCCACGCTCTCATGCTCCCCGACCGCACCGGCCAGTGCATCCCGGGACGCCTCGGCGGCCTCGAACAGGCGTTCGCTGGCAGGCGCATCCGCGAGCAGTCCGAGGACGGCGTCTCTGAGTTCCGGCGCTTCGGCGAAGTTTTCGCGAACCCACGGTTCGCGGGCTTCCGGAGGGCGGTCGAGCGCCGCTCTGAAGGCCTCGTCGATGCGATGCCAGGTATCCTGAGTGGGTTCGTCCCCGCGCTCAGGCTCCATCCGGCGCCAGTTCCCGGAACAGATAAACCCTTGCTCTCTCCCAGTCCCTCTGGGTGCTTCTTAGAGACTGATTCATGATGCGGGCTGCTTCGGACATAGAAAGCCCGACAAAGAAGCGCAGCATGACAAGCCGTTCAAGGCCCGGGTCTCGGCGGGCAAGGCGGCGCAGTGCGCCATCAAGTTCTATGATGTCGACCACCGGATTATCGTCGTTCCCCACTCCCTCATGGAGTGTCACATGCAGCGCGCCTCCACCCCGCTTGTCCGTCGCACGGCGGCGCGCCGCATCGACGAGAATCTGGCGCATCACCAACGAGGCGAGCGCCAGCAGGTGATCAGTGCCCCCCGTGAGTTCGGGACTGGCTGCCTGTAGTTTGATGTATGCCTCATGAACCAGAGCCGTGCAATTGAGGGTCTGACCAGCCTGCTGGCGGGCGAGACGGTGGCGGGCAACCTGCTTGAGTTTTTTGTACAACTCGGGGGAAAGTTTGTCGATACCGAGCATTTTGTCGGTTCCAAGTCATCTTCATTCGGCGCATTAAGGACGTCAGTATCGTCTCTCGTGCTTGACCGACACTTGCTCGCGCCAACGCCCGCAGTATAGCAAACCGCTGGCGGGGCACACCCAGCATTGCGCCCTCAGCCGGGCCGTCATCCTGATCCAGCGCTTCGGTTGTCCTCGACGGGATCCATGTCTTGGAAGCGCCTTACAAGATTTGGTCAACAACAAGCTTGCCAGCAACCACTCCGGGCAAGCCTGACCGCTCGCGTCACCCGCTGCGGCCGCATCTGCATCAGCCAACGGAAAATCAATCTCAGCAAGGCGTTTGCCGACCAAGTCCTGGGCCTCAGAGAGGTCGATGATCAGGTCTGGCTGGTCAATTTCATGGAATATGACTTAGGATTATTTGGTCAAAACGAGGACCAGGTAGAACCCGGCCCAATCCCTTCGCCCCGGAGAAAGTGTTAACCATGTTTCCGGAATAAGGTATCAACCATCTGACCGGAATACACCCTTGTTATATCTGGCGCGCCCGGAAGGATTGACTGCGCGTCTCGCGGCGCTTGCCCTCGCGGGTGCGGCTGCGCCGCATCGTCCTCGCTACGCTCGGGTCGAACCTGGCGGAGATTCGCCTCGGCCTCCGGACACTCCAGATAAAAAAAACCCCGCACAGGGCGGGGCTTTTTTATATCTGGCGCGCCCGGAAGGATTCGAACCTCCGACCGCCTGGTTCGTAGCCAGGTACTCTATCCAGCTGAGCTACGGGCGCGTGGAAGCCGGCTATTATGTCTTAGGCTCCTGTGAAGGTC
>JAZBOC010000130.1:0-13044 GCA_036353315.1 Wenzhouxiangella sp.
CGAGCATCGAAGACCCGCCGGTCATCGCGCGGATCTTGCGTCATCTGGCCAGCAAGGACGTGCCCGGGCTGTGGCCTGACAGTCGGGCGCCTCCCGGACCTGGCGGCTTGCTTGACTGAATCGCAGGAAATCAACTTCAGGTCGCGTTCCATCCATGCGCGGCCAGACGGCGCTCGTGCCGGCTCGGCTTGATGACCGAAAATCAGGACGATTCAGGGCTGGGTTGACTGAGACAGAGCGAAATTCACCGAAAACCGGGCGAACGAGGATGCAAATTGGCACCAGACTATGGATCGGCGAGGCCGTGGATACTGCTGGAAATCAGGAAATAGGGCGCTTAAGATTCCTATACGCAGCGGCGGCGAGAACATCACCGCCGCATAGGCGGCTGAGAGATTGGTCGGCTTAAACTGGCTGTCAAAGAGTGTGGGTTCGTCGGCGCTTACGTTTTTTTGAAGTCTCGTGAACGCTCGTCGATGGACGCTGATTTGGGATAGGGTTGGTGCCCAAGATTGATCTGTTGTCGAAAAATATATAAAAAACAGATAGATGAATTCCTGCCTCACGTCTGGCAAATAAGCGAGGTTATGTTAAGATTTCAATAAGTGGGGCCGTAGCTCAGCTGGGAGAGCGCTGCGTTCGCAATGCAGAGGTCGGGAGTTCGATCCTCCTCGGCTCCACCAGATTCGGTTCTAATTGCACCGGCATTTGCGAACGGTTGGGGCATGTCGGGTTATTTGATGACGTGACGTTCCAGGTTCTCGCGCCAGACCGACAGGGCAGGGCGCGGTAGCCCGTTCTCGTCCCATAGGCCCGTGTCCTGCCATAGGCGTTGCCACTCCAGGCACTCGATCGCGATGCACAAGGCATCGTAGTCTTGGGCAATGAAGTTGACCACGAAACGAAACTGGTAGCGCTGGGCTTCAGTCAACAAGGCCCGGATGAAATCCTGCTGTGCTTCGGATGTGCCGTCAATGACGAATGCCGGATCACCGGGGCTGATCTGCAAGGACTGGAACTGGGCCGGAAGACCGGTCTCGACGATGGCCTTGGGTTTTTTGCTCAACTGATCAATCTGCTGGAAGACATCGCGCGGCACCGGACCGGTTCCCAAGGATGAAAGAAACGGGTAGAACGAGATGCCGATCAAATCCATGTAGGGTTCAAGATCGGCCAGCGCGTCGCGCTGTTGATCGAAGTCGGCATCGGTCAGTCCTTCAAGCATGTCTGCCGCCGTGATCGAGACAAAAATCGGCAATGATGGATAGCGGGCCCGAAGTTCGGACCAGGTGTCACGGTGCAGCGCAAGGTATGCCGGCCACAGCTCCGGGCTGAGATTCTTGAGCAGATTGACTTCGATCCCGATGGCCAGATAGTCCGGCCGAAAGAATTCGATCGCCGTTACGGCATGGTTGAGAAAAGCCGTCTTGACGATTTCGCTGTCGAAATCCGCATTCGCCCACTGGGGTCCGATCAGGTCAAGCGGCGTATCCGGTTCGGCGCCGCGGTACGGGGCGAGCTGGTTTCTGGAAATGCTGATCGGCGTGGTCGCGACATACACCTGATGGCCTGCCGGCGACATCGATCGCCGAAACGCCCAGTCGGCCTGCAGATTGGGATGATAGCTTTCGAAACCTCCACCGGCCAGCGCTTCCGGCCAGGGAATGCCGTCATCGAAATGATGGGCAATCAGGTCGGCGTTGTCGCGCAGCAGCTGGTAGGTTTCCGCCAAGGCTTGCCCATCCGACGTTGGCAGCTCGGCCGGAAAAGGTGTGAAGCCCAGGCGAAACGGTCTCTGGTCGGTACAAGAGCGGCCATCGATGATCGACAAGCGAACCATCTGGCGAGTGCCCTGGCCAAAGCCCGGCGGTCCGGAATACTCGAAGGTGGCGTTGGAGCAGTCATGAAAGTCGAGCGAAATCGACCCCCATGGCTGCAGCGTCGCGGCCTGTTCGGAGCTGGGCACGTCGAATAGACCGCCGCTTGAAATCAAGGCCTGGCCCACCTCCAGCCGGTTGCCCTGCAGGGGACCCTGACCCAGAATCCAGATCTGGTTTCCGACATTGTCATAAGTGAACCAGAACACCAGGCCGTCGCCATTGTCCAGAACTTCAAAAGTCAAGCCCTGACCATTGAATTCCGGATCGTACCAGTGGCCGCTCAATTCACCGGCTCGGCCGAGGCTCGGGGCTTGTGCGGCCGCCAGTGACAAACCTGCATTCAGGCAAACAACAATGAAGATTCTGACCATCAGTTGGTGCATAGGCACATGCCTCTGAGGTCAAGCTACCCGGCGAGCTTGATTGATTAAAGCGCGTTGACCTCAGATGCTACAACAGTCGTCATGCGTCTGACCAGCGACGGACAAGAGCATTCAACATTTGTCCCATGCGCTTCTGGCCCCTGCAGGAGGGGCCAGAAGCCTTGGTCGTAGAACTAGAAGCGCTCAGGCCGCGCGCGACGTGCGTGAGCGCCCGCGGCCGCTCCCGCCGCCGCTGTTGCGGCCTCGGCTGGAGCGCGCGCCGGAGGTGTTGTTGCTGCGTGGAGCGCGCCCCTGCTTTTTCTGCGGCTGGGGATTGCGCGCCGGCTGCTCGGTGGGCTCGTAGCCGTCCAGCGACTCGGTCGGGATCGCGACCTTGACCAGCTTCCGGATGTCCTCGAACAGGTGGTGCTCGCCGCCGGAGACCAGCGAAACTGCCAGTCCGTCACGGCCGGCCCGGCCGGTACGCCCGATCCGGTGCACGTAGTCCTCGGGCACGTGCGGAATCTCGTAGTTGACCACGTGAGGCAGCTGGTCGATATCCAGGCCCCGCGCGGCGATATCCGTGGCGACCAGCACGCGGACCTTGCCCTGCTTGAACTCGGCCAGGGCCTTGGTTCTGGCGCCCTGGCTCTTGTTGCCGTGGATGGCGGCTGCGCGCAGACCGTCGGTCTCGAGCTGCTTGGCCAGGCGGTTGGCACCGTGCTTGGTGCGGGTGAAGACCAGCACCTGGCGCCAGTTTTCAGCGCCGATCATCCACGACAGCAACTCGCGCTTGCGGCCCTGATCGACCCGGATGGCCTTCTGGGCAATCGCTTCCACGGTGGAGTTGGGCGGGGCGGTCTCAATGCGCAGCGGATCGTTCAGAAACTGGTGCGCCAGGGCCGAGATTTCCTTGGAGAACGTGGCCGAAAACAGCAGCGTCTGGCGCTTTTTCGGCACGTGCTTCAAGATTCGGTCGATCGCCGGGCGAAAGCCCATGTCGAGCATGCGGTCGGCCTCGTCAAGGACCAGCATCTCGATGCCGTCCAGGCGCACAGTGCCGCGCTCGATGTGGTCGATCAGACGACCCGGCGTAGCGATCAGGACATCGATGCCCCGCCGCAGTTTGTCCATCTGCGGGTTGATGTTGACTCCGCCGAAGACTTCCAGCGACTTGAGGTTGAGGTGACGACCGTAGGCGCGCAGGTTTTCATGGATCTGGGCGGCGAGTTCGCGCGTTGGCGTCAGGATCAAGGCGCGCAATTTTCGCGGGCCGGTCTGGTCGCTGAGCTTTTGCAGAAGCGGCAGGGTAAAGGCCGCGGTCTTGCCGGTACCGGTCTGGGCACTGGCCATGAGGTCGCGCCCGGCCAGCATCGCCGGTATGGCCTTGAGCTGGATCGGGGTCGGCTGGGTGTAGCCCTGCTCGCTGACAGCGCGCAGCAATTCGGCCTTGAGGCCGAGGGAATCAAAAGACATTGGGTATTTCCTTGTTGACCAAGGCTTGGTAAACGGGCCGCGAGAATGCGACGCGCGAGACAAATCGGGGAAAGGCCTTGGAAAACATTCAATCCGCGAGAGGACGCCGAACTAAAAAACAACGGGAGTTGTTTGGGTCGACGCGCGGCGGAGCATAGCATGAATCCGCGCGCGGCGTATTTCGAGCTTGCCTTGAACCGGCTCTAAAGTGATCCGGTCTCGATCAGGATGGCGCTGATCGGGTTGGGCGGGCTGGACGGATCTCAACGGGTACTTGCGTCGCACCGAGCGCTCTGAGCTCGCACATCCCTCGGCTGCCTGATGTCTCATAGGTGCTGAACCCGAACACTTGCAATTCTCAATGGGCAGACTAAGCTTCGTTTAGGCATCCGTGGCTGGGCTTTTCTGTTGGATCGGACTGAATCAACGCAGATTTCCGGCTTGCTGCATGCGGCTGCCGAGGGCGATGAGTCAGCGCTTCAGGCGCTGATTCCGCTCTTGCACGGAGAGTTGCGAGTGCTGGCGCGTCGTCACTTGTTTCGGCAAGCCGGACCGACGCCTACGCTGTGCACGACGGCGCTGGTCAACGAAGCGTTCCTCCGACTGGCAGATAGAGAGGGACTCAGTTTCAGGGATCGGGCGCATTTTCTGGGGTACTGCTCTCGGGTGATGCGTGGCATCGTGGTCGATCAGGCCCGTTCCAGCTCGGCCCAGAAACGGGGTGGGACCCAGACCCTTCTTGCCCTGGACGAGAACGTGCCCGCTGGTGGTATCGGCCCAGAGCAAGTGCTGGTCATTGATCAGGCCATCAGTTCGCTGGCCCAAATCGATGACAGGCTCGCCAAGATCACGGAGATGCGGGTGTTCGGCGGGCTGAGTCTGGAAGAGTGCGCGCTGGTGCTTGATCTGTCGGAACGAAGCGTGTCCAGGATCTGGCGAAAGGCACGGGCCTTGCTGGGCGCGGCGCTCGACCGTCCGGCCTGAGCGGGGGCAGAGCGTTCGGTCATGGACATCGAACAGTGGAAGCGTCTGGCAGAGCGTCTGGATGGGTTGCTGGAGCTTGGCCCTGACGATCAGGCACGCGAGCTGGAGGTCGTGCGCAGGCAAGACCCCGATCTGGCGGAATTGCTAAAAAAAGCGCTCGACGCCGACGCCCTCGGCATTCCCCAGATCGATGAACCGCTGATCGTCCAACTGCAGCAATCCGGGGAAGCTCAGCACAGCGCTTCGAGTGTGGCCAGCGGGACCCGGCTGGGTTCCTGGCGCCTGGTGCGGGAGCTCGGTCGCGGTGGCATGGGCCAGGTCTGGCAGGCCGAACGCGATGACGGTCAGTATCAGCACAGTGTGGCGGTAAAGATTATCGAGGGTTTGCTCGATAGCCCGCTCTCGCGCCAGCAACTGCAAACGGAACGACAAATTCTCGCTGATCTGGACCACCCGAACATCGCCCGGCTGCTTGATGGCGGCGTTCGTGAAGACGGGACGCCGTGGTATGCGATGGAGTTGATCGACGGTTGGCCGATTGACGAGTACAGCGCCCAAGCCGGCTTGAGCCTCGTCGAGCGCCTGAAACTGCTGGTCATCGTCGCCCGCGCTGTGCACTATGCCCACACCCGGCTGGTGGTGCATCGCGATCTGAAGCCGGGCAATATTCTGGTTGACGCCGACGGCATCCCGCATCTGCTCGATTTCGGTATCGCCAAGATGCTGCGTCCCGACGAGGACGCACCGGGAGCTATGACGCTGCTGGCTGCCTCCACGCCAGAGTACGCTGCGCCGGAACAGCTTCTGGGTCGGCCGACCACGACAGCCACCGACGTTTTCGCGCTCGGAGTGATCGCCCACGAGTTGCTCACCGGGCAGCGTCCCGCGGCTCGCTGGGATCAAACGAACACGGACAACGACGCCGGTCCCCTGCCTTCGGCCAGTCTGTCGTCGCGCCGAGACCGGGCGCTGATCCGCGGAGATATCGACTCGATCGTCGCCCAGGCTCTGGCGCCAGAGCCGGCGCTGCGCTATGCCTCGGCCGAAGCCCTGGCCGATGACATCCAGCGCTATCTGGATGGATTGCCCGTCCAGGCCCGGCGCGCCGGCGCTGCGTACCGAGCGCAAAAGTTCGTGCGTCGCCATTGGCTTGGGGTGGGAATGGGCAGCCTTGCCGTGGCGAGTCTCTGTGTGGCGCTGGTCTGGAGCAACATTCAGACCCAGCGCGCCGAGAGTGCGCTGGCGCGGGCCAACGCCGTGCAGGCTTTTCTGATCGAGGTGTTTGATGCCGCCAAACCGGCACCGGGCGCGCGCGGGTTGGTGACCCAGCGCGATCTTGCCGAACGCGCCATCGAGCGTCTTGATCGAGTTCTGCTGGATCAGCCTGAAATGGCCGCAGACACTCTGGTCGCGGTGGGTCGGGTTTTTCGGCGACTGGGTTTCCCGGAGCAATCGCTGGCCAGTCTGTCCAGGGCCGAGACTGTGCTGGATGGCCGCCGTGCTGCTGCGGTCGATCCGTTGCGGGTAGATTTGCGGCGACTGCAGGGCCAGGTCGCCCTGCAAGCCGGCGATGCGGTTGGCGGCGTTGATTTTCTAGAGCAGGCCCTGGAGTTGGCCGAACAAATGGAGCAGCCGTCCTGGCTGAAGGCTGAAATTCTCAAAGATCTTGGTTTGGCTTTGAGTAATCTGCATGAGCTGGAGCGCGCCATCGATGCGCTTTCGCGGGCCGAAGCTCTGGCGGTGCAAACCCCGCCAGGGGCCCTGGTGCTGCCGCGCATCCAGCTCTTGAGGGCGCTGTCGCTGCGGCGTGCCGGACGCCTGGATGAAGCCATCCCGGTGGGTCTGCGCGCGGTGGCATCGGCCCGCCGGGAGTACGGTGAGCTCGACAATCGACTCGCTTCGGCATTGAGTACGGTCGGCGGCATGCATCGTCGAGCCGGCAAGCTGGAAACGGCCGAAGAGATGCTACGCCAGGCGCTGGAGATTGAGATCGTGGGCTCCGGTCAGCCAGGTGCTGCCACGGTCAACAATCTCGGCAATGTACTGCTCCGTCAGGGTCGTCTGGAAGAGGCTCGTGAAGCCTACCAGCGCGCTATTGTACTGGCCGCCAACGAGTTCGGCGCAGATGCCCCGCGCGCGCTGAGTTATCGCCGCAATCTGGCTCGCTTTCAGCTCGAAGTGGGCGAGATCGAACCGGCACTGGAGACCCTGATTGCGGTCGAAGCGAGGTATGCGCAGGCCTACGATCCCGACAGCGTCACGCTTATGAACATGCGCAATGACCTGGCCTGGGGGCTGCTCGAGGCTGGACGTCTGGAAGAAGCGGAGCGGGTGTTGAACGAGGTGACCGGCCGGATCGCCCCCGACCCGGAAAATGCCGGGCAAATCTGGCGTCGAGCGCACCTTTTTTCAGCCCGACGCGCACTCGATGTCGCCGATCCGGTGACGGCCGCGAAACGCCTCGCGATCGCCCAACGAGATCTTGGCCCCTACGATATGGAATTCGATGACCGTATTCGGCTGGAGCTGCTGGCCGGAGACATCGACCTTGCCCTGGGAGAATCGGACCGCGCTCGAGGGCGCTGGGTCAGGGCCGAGGCGATGGCCGACGAGCACCTCGGCCAGGGTCACCCGCTGAATGCCCAGGTGCAGCGGCGTCTGCAGGGTCGGCGATCGGACCTGACGATCAGTGACTGACCCGGCCCCTGGCCTGCGCGCTGCCACGCACTCCGATATCCCGGAGCTGCTGCGGCTTGAGACAGCGAGTTTTGCGGGTGATCGGGTCAGTGCCCGCAGCTTTCGGCGCTGGCTGGCGCACAAGGGTGCCCTGGTGCTGGTGATCGAGGACGAGGGCCAGCCCGGCAATTTGTCCGGCTATGCCCTAGTGCTGTGGCATGTCCATGGTCGCGTTGCGCGTCTGTATTCACTGGCGGTAGACCCGGCCGCGCGCGGCCGGGGGATCGGTGCGCGCCTGCTTGATGCCTGCGCCGAACGGGCTCGCGAGCGGGGTTGCGAGGAATTTCGCCTGGAAGTGGCCGAGGCCAACGAGCCGGCGCTTGCGCTGTACCGCAGGGCCGGATTCGGGCCGTTCGCCAGGCGTCGCGCCTACTATGCCGACGGCAGCGATGCCCTGCGCCTGCGTCGAAGGCTGTAGTCAGCGTTTGCCGCGCTGTTCCAGGCGCTGGGCGAATTCACCCATGATCAGGCGGTAGAGTTCATCGCCCAGGTAGGCGTCTTCGACCCCGTGTTCGATGCTGGGATTGTCGTTGACTTCGATCACGTAGACCTTGTTTTCGACCTGCTTGAGATCGACCCCATACAGACCGTCGCCAACGACGGCAGCCGCCTTGAGCGCGGCCTTGAGCACCGCCGGTGGGACCTCAAAGGTGGGCAGGGTATCGAAGCCGCCGGAGATCGCGCGGCGGCGGGCATGGTTGTAGATCTGCCAGTGATTGCGGGCCATGTGGTAGCGGCAGGCGTAAATGGCCCGTCCGGCCAGGACCCCGATGCGCCAGTCAAACGGCGTGTAGCAGTAGGCCTGCGCCAGCACCAGGGTCGTCTTGGCCAGCAGCTCGTCGAGCCGCACCCGTAGCTCATCCCGGTCAGCCACCCGGAACACGCCATGCGAAAATGAGCCTTCAGGCAGCTTCAGCACCATCGGGTAGCCGAACGCCTGCTCGATTTCGTCGAGTTGGCCATCGCTGCTGGCGGCCACAACCCGGGTCGACAAGGCCGGAACACCCTGGTATGAGAATGCATCGTGCAGGTAGATCTTGTTGCAGCAACGCAGGATGGACTGGGCGTCATCGATGACCACCAGGCCTTCGCGCTCGGCATGTCGGGCCAGGCGATAGGTTGGATGGTCGATGGCCGTGGTTTCGCGCAGGAACAAGGCGTCGTACTGGGCGATCTGGTCGGTCTGCTCCGGGGTCACGACCTCGGCCCGGATGCCGACTTCAGCCGCCGCGCGCACGAAACGGCGGATGGCAGCGGCGTCGCTGGGCGGGCTTTTTTCTTCCGGATTGACCAGAATCGCCAGATCCCAGCGCAGGCGCTTTTCTCCCTCGCGAGAGCGCCACACGCTGCTGGTAAAGCGGGGCAGATCGTCCAGGAAACTCGCCCGCTCTTCAGCATCCAGCTGCGCGTAGCCGGCGCGGCGAACCTGCAATCGCGGTTCCTTGGGCGCGCCTTCCACGCGCAGCGCCAGGATGGGCGCGGGAAAGCGGCGAAAGACCTGGCGCGCGATCTTTTGCCAGGCTGGATCCTCGCAGCGCCCGAAGAACACCTTGGCCTGCTGGGCAGTACCTTCTGAGGTCGCCAGGCTGCGCAGCAGGGCCGGATCGAGATCGAACACCACCGGCGGGCCGCGGCGCCGGCCATCACCGGCTTCGGCGCTGTCGCGCTCGCGCAGGTCGTTGATCGTGCCGACGCTCGGCAGCACGGTATGACGCCGCGCTTCGGCCAGTAACGAGCAGTAATAGCCCCGGCTGAGGTAACGCGCGGTATCGCAGAGATTGATGATGCGGGTGCGCGGCTCGTCGATCTTCGGATAGTCGGCCAGGTAGCGATCAAAGCTGATCCACTCCACATCCGACCCGATGTCGGCCAGCGCCATGTCATCGACGACGATCAGGGTCTTTCGCATGCCGGCTTCCTTGCCCGAAATCAGCGGATTATGCGCCTTCAGTCCGCGCCGTGGAGATCAATGACGTTCAAAAGCGGGGTCATGGCCTGTTCAAGACGAGCTCCCGCCAGGATTATGTTGTGCCTTGGACGCAATCCGGTCGTTTCAGCGGATCGCCTTGGACTGCCCGCCGTCCACGACCAGCGCTGCACCGTTGACCCAGCTTGCCCGCGGCGAGACCAGCCAGACCGCCGCATCGGCGATTTCCTGCGGAGTGCCGAGCCGTCCGCTCGGCACGCTCTGGCGAACCATTTTGTAGATCTCGGGTTGATGCTCACGCATCATTTCCCAGCCGCCGCCGGGGAATTCTGTCGAGCCGGGCAGCAGGGCGTTCGCCCGGATGCCGTGCCGGCCCTCGACCACGGCCAGCTTCTTGGCGAAGGCATTCAGCGCCGCTTTGGCCGCGGTGTAGCCGAAGTCCTCCATGGGCGCGGCCTCGATTGCCGAGACCGAGGATACGAGCAGGATCGCGCCCTGTTGCCTGTCACGCATCATCGGCAGTACAGCTTCTACCAGTCGGACCGCACCCATCACATCGACGTTGAGGCTGGCGTCCCAGCTTGCCCGCTCTCCAGTCACGGCCAGCGCCGAGGCGTTGCTGATCAGAATATCGATGACTCCAAAGAGCTTGCAGGCCTGGGCCACCAGCGCTTCGACAGCCGCATCGTCGCCGACGTCGGTCGGCACCGCCAGCACTTCGGCGCCCGAGGCTTCAAGTGCTTGTCTGGCCTCCTCCAGCGCCTCGGTGCCGCGGGCCGCGATCACCAGTCGTGCCCCTTCGGCAGCGAGTCCTTCGGCGATGGCCCGCCCGATACCGCGGCTTGCGCCCGTGACTAGTGCGACCTTGTTGTTCAATGCCATATCCATGACCGTTACTCCTGATTGCTCGTCGGCGAGAACTGTTTGGCGTGGACGTCCTTCAGGAACTGAACCAGGCCCGGAAAGAAATGCTGCGGGTCGTCGTATTGGCATAGATGGCTGCCATTGGGGCAGTGCAGATAACGGCCGCGCTGGACCTGTCCGGCCATCCACTCCATGTGTTTCGGGTCCATGGTGTCGTGCTCGGCACCGATGGTCAAGGTGGGCGCTTCGATCCTGGCCAGGTCGGCCGAACGGTTCCAGCGGCCCAGAGTGGCGTTGGGTGTCATCCCGAACTCACTATGCCCTTGCATGTGGACATAGAGGCCCTTGTTCAGATGCTTGAAGGTGCGCAGGATGGAATCGGGCCAATCGTCCAGAGGCATCCGCAGCACGTGCTCGGTGTAGTGGTGCTGCATCAGCAGTTCTTCGTAGCGCGGATTCTCGTAGTCTTCATCAGCTTCGAGCTGCTGGATCTCGGCAAACACGGCCGGGTCCATCTGCGGGCCCAGCACCTCGCGCGCATAGCGGTTGTAGCCCTGCACGTCAGAGACCATGTTGGAGATGATCAGGCCCTTGAGGTGCTGCTGGTGGGCCAGCGCGTATTCGATCGCCAGCATGCCGCCCCAGGACTGGCCGTAGAGAAAGAAGTTGTCCGGGTTCAGCCCCAGCGCCTGGCGGACCTGGTCCACTTCGTCGACGAAATGCTCGATGGTCCAGAGATCCGGGTCATTCGGCTGGTCGCTGTAATACGAATCGAGCTGGTCGTAGTAGATGTACTCGATGCCCTCGACCGGCAGGTAGCCGTCGAAGCATTCATACAACTCATGGGTGGCGCCGGGGCCACCGTGCAGCAGCAACAGGCGGATCTTCGGGTTGTTGCCAACGCGCTTGGTCCAGACCGAGAAATCGCCTTTTGAGGTCTTGATCGGAATACGGCGGATGCCGCCAGTCAATTGGTCGGGCTGATCAGAGAAGTCCAGATAGTCATGCAGTTCGCTCATGATGATTCTCGCAGTTGTCGTCGGATTCAGGTTTGCAGCAACTGAAGTTGGTGACTCCAGGGTTGTTGGCTGTATTGATGCAAAGCGCTGCTGCCGGCTGGCTCAGCCGGAGAAGATTGATTCTGTCCCTGATCAGCGCCGCTCCAGCTTCACCAGCGCATCGCCCAGCCCGGTCAGGTAGATCGGCCCGCCCTCATGGGTCAGGATCAAGCCGGTGAATAGCCCCGGCAGTGGCGCCCACATGTCCGGACCCATGACCGCCAGGCGTGACTCGCCGGTCTGGCCGCGGCGCTGCCACTTGATCATGACTTGTTGGTGTTCGGCGGTTTCCGGATAGAACGCCGTCGACCAGCTGCCGGCATCGGGATCGACAACGAGCAATGCGTTGGCAATCGGTGAGGCGACCCACAGACGTCCGGCCTCGTCGAGTTCGATGTTGTCCGGGGTCGGCAACTCGGCCACCACGCGGCCTTCGGACAAGCGTCCGTCGGCGACCGACAGTCGGTATCCGACGATCCGGTTGGCCATGGTCTCGGCAACATAGATCTGGCCGCGCGCCTCGTCGATCGCCACTCCGTTGCCGAAGGTCAGCCCGGACAGCTTGGGTTCGGCCACCGAAGCGGTGCTGCCGTCAGCCGGCGGCGGCAGGCGAAACAGCGCGCCGTCGAGAAATCCCTCGTCGACGGCGGCGAACATTCGCGCCTCGGAATCGGGCCCTGCGCGGTTGCGGGTCGACTGGGTAAACCAGACCGCACCGCTGCTGTCGCGTCGGGCCGAGTTGGCGCCGAATTCATGCTGGTGAATTCGAACCACCTGCTCGGTTTCGGTGTTGATGCGGTAAATAGCCCCGGTCAGGATGTCGGCCACCAGCACGTGGATGCCGTCCGGTTCCATGGCCACGCCATTCGGGCCGGCGCTGCGTTCCGGCGGCTCATGCACGTAGCCGGCCGCAGCAAAATCGCCGAACGGCCGCTTTGCGCCTGCAGGATCCAGCGCCACCAGGCCATGGACCTGGTCGGCAATCAGCAGCGTGCCGTCGGCCAGCATCACGCCGTCTTCGGGGCGGGCCAGGGAGCGGTCGGCCGGAAACAGCGCGGCCTGCTCGTAGGGTTGTGTGAACTCGTCAGTGTCAGCCTGGATCGAATAGGCCATCGCGAGGGCGAATAGGGCAAGGCAGGTTCGGTGCATGTGGATGGTCCTCATAAGATTGGATGGCGCTTTTTTGGCCTCGGAAATCAAACCGTCAGCGTCAGGCCGCCGTCCGGTGTCAGCGTGGTGCCGGTGATGTAGCTGGCTTCATCCGAGCACAGGAATACGATCGCGCGAGCGATTTCTTCCGGCTGGCCTGCGCGCTTCAGATGCACGGTGGGCAGCATGCCCTGATCGTAGACTTCATCCCCAATGTCGCGCCGCAAGCGCTGATGCATGGGCGTGTCGATGATGCCCGGGCAGACCAGGTTGACGCGGATGCCTTGCGAGGCCAGTTCCGCCGACACGCTGGTGGTCAGGCCGATCAGGCCGTGCTTGGAGGTGCAGTAGGCCGCGCCCGTGGCGAAGCCGAGAAAGGAATTGACCGAACCGACGTTGACGATCGCCCCGCCGTTGCCGGCTGCCAGCATCGCCCGGGCTTGGTGCTGCATGCCCAGGAACGTGCCCTTGAGGTTGATGCCCAAGACCTGGTCCCAGTCGGCTTCGCTCAGCTCGGTGATGCCGGCAAAGCGGCCCTCGATGCCGGCGTTGTTGACGGCATAGTCGAGCCGGCCGAAGGTCTTGATCGCATGCTCGACCATGCGCTC
>JAZBOC010000131.1:0-2117 GCA_036353315.1 Wenzhouxiangella sp.
GAATTCGGGTTCTGCGGCTGGGGTGAAGGGGAAGAGCTCTGGCACCTGACATACGACATTCTGCAGGGCGATCCGGCCAGGCCGGAGATCTGGACCAAACTCGAGAAGGCGCTGCGACGAGAGTTCCGCAAGCAAGACGGAACGATCATGCATCCGGTGATCGGATGCGTTGACCACGGCGGTCACTACTCCGACGAGGTAAACGCGCTATCGAAGCGCATGGGTCCGTATTTCGTTGTGCCGGCAAAGGGTCGAAGTACCTACGGCAACGCGCTCGTGGACATGCCGCGCAAGCGCAACAAGAACGGCGTCTACCTGGCAATGGTCGGCACCGACACGGCGAAGAACCTGCTTTACCAGCGCCTGCTGATCGAAGAGCCCGGCCCGGGCTTCGTCCACTGGCCTCGGTCGGAAGAGTTCGACGAGGAATACTTCAAGCAGTTCACGGCCGAGAAGCGGATTCCGAAGTGGACCGGCGGCCAGAAGCGCTACGTCTGGGACAACGAAAAGCGGCGCAACGAGCCGTGGGACGTGACGCTGCTGAACCTGGTCGCAATCCACATCGCAGAACAGCGGTTCGGCCTGTCGCTGGATGAGCCCGCCCAGGGCAGCCCGCCGAAGGAAACCAAGAAACGATCACTGGCTGAAATGGCTCGGGAGCTGAACGATGGTTGATACAGCAGCACTGCAGTCGGAGCTCAACGAGCTCTATGCCGTGCGGACCAAGCTGCTGACCGGCTCCAAGATGGAGAGCGGTGGCCACGGTGACCGCCGGTTCTCCTACACGCCAGCGGATATCAACCGCGTCGAGGCCCGCATCCGCACGCTCGAAGGTCAGCTGGGCATCAACAAGTCTCGTCAGCGCCGCGCGATCGGAGTCAGCTACTGATGGACATGGAGCCGAACCAGGGGCCGGTCATCTACGACAGCTCCGGGAACGTGATCAGCGCCTCGAGCTACGGCGGCGAGGACCGCACCGACCAGGCGCTGTCGAGCTGGATGCCGATGCTGCAGGCGCCCGACGACGAAGCGATCGAGGGCTGGGAGACCAGCGTCGGTCGGCTACGTGAACTGATCCGCGACAACGGCATCACGTCCGGCTTGGTGCAGACGCAGCTCGACAGCGTGATCGGACCGGATCTGATGCTGGTGCCGAAGCCAGATTACCGGTATCTCGGGCTCAGCGCTGAGTGGGCGCGCGAGTTTGTGCAGCAAGTGACCCCGAAGTGGCGGTCGTTTGCCTACGATCCCGAGGCACGGATCCACGCCAGCCGTGTGTTGGACTTCCCGGGATTGATCCGCCAGGGCTACCGATCGCGGATGATGACCGGCGAGATCATGGCGACGGCGGAGTGGATCAGCCGCAACAACTGGCCGTATCGAACGGCCATCCAGCCGCTCGACCCGGAGCGCGTCAGCACGCCCGACGGCAAGATGGATGACCAGCGCTTGCGTCACGGCATCGTCAAGGATCGCTTCGGCGCGCCGGTCGGCGCGTTCATCCGCGAGGCGCACCCGCACGACTCGGTGCTCTCGCAGGGCCAGTACCGCTGGAAGTACGTGCGGCGCGAAACGGAATGGGGCCGGCTGCAGTTCATCCACCTGTTCGACCAGGAACGGCCCAGCCAGTCGCGCGGCCGCACCGGCCTGCTGTCGGGCATCAAGCAGATCAAGATGCTCGAGCGCTGGCAGGGCACGGCCATGCAGGCGGCGATCATCAACAGCATGTACGCGGCCGTGGTCGAGTCGAGCATCGATCACCCGGAACTCATGCAGGCCCTGGGCCAGCAGACCGGCGATAACCCGTACTCGGCCTATATGTCAGAGGCGCTCGAGTATCACTCGGGCACCAACAAGATCAAGTGGGATGGTTCGAAAATCGCCCACATGTTCCCGGGCGAAAAGCTCGAGCTCATGTCGGCCAAGCAGCCGGTCGCCGCGTTCGAGCAGTTCGAGCGCGCCGCGCTCCGGCAGATCGCGGCCGCCTGCAACATCAGCTACGAGCAGCTGAGCAAGGACTACACGAACACGACCTACAGCTCAGCCCGTGCATCCATGCTCGAGGCCTGGAAGTTCATCTTGTCCGAGCGGCACCACGTCGCGAACAAGTACGCATC
>JAZBOC010000132.1:0-5057 GCA_036353315.1 Wenzhouxiangella sp.
GCCTGTCAGCGGCGCGGTGTTTCAATCGAAGCGACGAGCGTCGTGACGGTTCTGGCCGAGCCGGCCGATCTGTCGGTTGCAGCGGCTCTGGTTGATATGTCCATCGCGGGCAGTGAATTTGTCGAGTTCGCCGTCAGCAATATCTCAGGAAACCCGGCCTTCGATCTCGAGTTCAGCGTCGCCGCGCCCGCCGGCTACGAGGTGGCGTCGGTCTTTCGCCAAGCTGGATCCTGCTCGGTGGAGCCGGGCGAAGAGGGCGGAGTTCGATGCGATGCGTCTCAGATTCCGGAATGGAACTGCCAAGTCACCTCTGTCGGGCAAGTCTGCCGACTTGCCCAATTGCCGGCAGGTGCCGATGCTGGGTTGGTCATTGAGTATCAGGGCGTCGGCACGGCGACGGCTGCCGCAAGCGTGCTGGCGGTCAATGCCGATGCGCGGACCACTGAGCTACCCATTGGAAATTGAGTCCCGAGATGAAAAAAATCAACAGCGCTCTGAGTACGACGATTCTCCTCCCCTTCGTGGTTTGCCTTGCGGTGGCCTCTCATGCACAAGCCGCAACACGCCATGGTCATGTTCTGTCTACCGGGGAGGTCATCATGTCCGGCGGCGGTTCTTCCATGCAGTCGACGAGGTTGAGTTGCGGCGACGGGGAGTTGCTCTTCAGATTTACTGAAACGGTCTTGCCGGCGGGTCTGGATTTCAGAAGACTGGACGCGGGGACGCCCGACGGATCTGGAAATGTCTCTGTCCGAGTCACCATTGGAGAGGTCTGCGCATCTTCCGGTCAGGCGACTTTCCGCTATCAGCACTCGGCCGAAGTGGGAAGCATCGGGCCGGATATCAGCATTGTTCCGGTCTCCCCGGTCTTGACTGTCGCCCTGGAGCCGGCGGCCACTGCCAGTGCAGACATTACCTACAGTGTTGCGCCTCGCACAGAAGACACTGGGGAACAGGACAAGCGTTTCGCGCTGCTCGCTTCGCAGCTCTCCTTTTTTGCCGGCGATGTGTTTGGCCAGGCCAGCCGCAGTGAGGTTCTTGCAGAAATCACCATTTCGGAAGCGCCGCCCCTGAAAGAAGACCTGATTTCCGGGGATGAAAATGACGGTGGACTCGGTGCTGATGCCCGGGATGCTTTCAACGATGCCTGTCTGGATCCATCGGCTGAGGGGTCGGTTTTCTTGGAGATTTGCCGGGCGGCTCAGGACGTTGAAGATGAAGAAGTAGCGCGTCGAATCGTCGAAGCCTTTGACGCCCATGAAGTGGCCGCTCTGACCGCAGCGTCGTCGGAAGGAGGCCGAATTCAGGCCCACAATATCGCATCGCGAATGGCTGGATTGCGCCGGGATGGCGAACGGGTCAGCCTGAATGGGATTGCCTTGGCCTACAACGGGAATCTGTTTGATGCCAGCTGGCTACCCGCCGATATCAGCAGTGTGACTGGAGATGAAGGGTCCGGGGGCGAGAGCACATTGCTGGGTGAACGCTGGGGCGCGTTCGTCAACGGGGATGTATCGCTCGGTGATCGCGATCGGCGCGGCAAGGAAGCCGCTTTCGACTTCGACTCCTGGGGTCTTACAGCGGGCGTAGACTACCGTTTCGACAGTGGCATGATCGCCGGTGTCGCGCTTGGCTACAGCCGCTACGAGGCAGATCTTGATCGTGATGGAGGGTCTGTGGAGTCCGATACCATGACCGTCCAGGGCTATGGCACCTACAACTTCAGCGATGACCTGTATCTTGATGCGACGCTGGCTTATTCAAGCGGAGAAGTGGACCAGCAGCGCGTTGTCGATCTGACCGGCCTGGCCGGTTTTGGCCGCACGGTTGCGCGGGGAGCGACAGACGCTACCCAGCTGAGCGCGAGTCTGGCGCTTAACTATCGCCTGCCGCTTGAGCGGACCTGGGATGCAACGGCTTACGGGCAGGTCTACTATGCCGACAACGAAGTCGACGGGTTCGCTGAAATCGGCAGTCCTTTTGCCGTCAACTTCCCGAAACAGAGCTTTTCCACCCAAACGTTTACGGGCGGTTTGCGCGGGACGAAAGCCTTCAGTTTTTCCCGAGGCATCCTCGTGCCATTTGTTGATGCGTCCTTCTCTTACGAGGGCGGCAACGATGGCTTCGTGCTCAGCCCAACGCTCGTCGAGACCGGCGCACTGGCGCCGCGGGTCGAGATTTCCGACCCGGACCGCAGCTTCGGACGGCTGGATGTTGGGACGAGTTGGGTTTTCCTGTCCGGCAACCAGCTCTTCATCAGTTACAGCCTGCTCCTGGGCGAAAGCGATACCAAGCTGCAGAGCTTCAATTTTGGTGCCCGCTTCGAGTTTTGATGGCTGGCCATCGTGGCGGCATTCGCTGCAGAAATCCGTTTTAGATAACGGACAGCGGCGAAGAAATTTCTAGAGTGAGCTATGACAACACATATCGACCTTGAAGCACTGCTTCAGCCTGTTGACGACGAAAACCCGTGTGGCGTTGACCTGGAGGATTTCGTGTTCGATTCGGGCTATACCGAGCTTGAACGCATGGCGCAGGGCAAGCCCGAGCAGGTCATGGGGGATGAAGTCATCCCGGCCGAAGAGCCGGACTGGCGGGCGGTCCGGAAAAAAGCGCTGGAACTCTCCGAGCAGGTGCGCAGCCTGCGGGTCGCGGTTTTCCTGACCAAGGCACTGTGCGCTCGCGACGGGATTGCGGCGATGTGCGAGGGGCTGCAGCTCGTGCACGGTCTGATGGAGAAGTACTGGGACGACGTGGAGCCCCTGATCGACGAGGGCGATGCCACCGAGCGCCTGCACACGCTGGCCGAGCTTGCCAGCGAAGAAGGCCTGCTGAATCTGATTCGTCAGGCCTTGCTGGTCAGCAGTCCGGCCATCGGAAAGTTCACTGTCCGGGACTACCTGATCGCGAGCGACAAGCTGAAGGCACCAAAAGGCGAGGAAGTCGTGTCGCTGACGACCATCAACCAGGCGCTCATGGATTGCGATCTTCCCGAGCTGCAGGGCAAGCTGGAAGCGATTGACCTTGGGCTCGTTACGGTTGCTGGCATCGAGAAGCTTTTCAACGAGAAGCTCTCGCCGAATTATCTGATTGATCTCGATCCATTTTCGAGGCTACTGAAAGATGTTAGGCCCGTTATCCAAGAGGTTCTGGGCCGGCGCGGGATTGCCGTGGAATCGTCCGATTCAGGCGAGGCCGCGCAGACGTCGGCTGCATCAGGATCAGATCCTGTCCGGCCGGCGGCATCCGGTGAAATCCAGAGTCGCGAGGACGTCGTCCGGATGCTTGACCGCATTACCGAGTACTACAACAAGAACGAACCTTCCAGCCCTGTGCCGCTGCTATTGCAGCGGGCCAAACGGCTGGTATCGGCAGATTTCATGTCGATTATCAAAGATATCGCCTCTGACGGCGCACAACAGGCCGATCTGCTTCTAGGTAGCAAAAATGATGAATGAATGCATCGCTGAAATCTCTTTTAACTGGAACCGGTAGGAGTACCCAATATGGCTAAGCAAAGTCGACAAAAATTCATTGCCAGGAATCGCGCACCGCGCGTTCATATCGAGTACGACGTCGAGCTTTACGGCGCCGAGAAGAAGATGCAAATCCCCTTTGTCATGGGCGTCATGGCCGACCTGGCAGGTAACCAGGAAGATGCGCCACCGCCGATCGAGCAACGAAAGTTTCTCGAGTTCGACATGGACAACTTCGATGATCGGATCAAGGCCATGAAGCCGCGCGCCGCGTTCCGGGTCAAGAATACTTTGACCGACGATGGCGGCGATCTCAGCGTTGATCTGACCTTCGAAAGCATGGACGATTTCTCGCCGGCCGCAGTCGCCCGCAAGGTTGAGCCCTTGCGCAAGCTGCTTGAAGCGCGCACCCAATTATCCAACCTCGTAACCTACATGGACGGCAAGGCCGGCGCCGAAGAACTGGTTTCAAAGGCCATCAATGATCCCGAACTACTGAAGTCCCTGACCGGCGCTCCCAAGCCGTCGGATGAAAAGAGTTCCAACGCCGAGGAGGATAACTGAGTCATGGCAGAACAACAGGAAACAGCCGCCCAGCAAGCGGGACAGGCGCAGGAGCAGGACGAGTTCACTTCACTGCTCCAGAAGGAATTCAAGCCGAAAAGCGAGCGCGCCCGAAGCGAAGTTGAATCGGCGGTCCGCACCCTGGCACAACAGGTTCTGGAAGGGACAGCGCTGGTTTCGGAGGATGCGGTTACCACGATCAATGCACTGATCGCCGAAATTGACGCTCGCCTGACCGATCAGGTCAACGAGATCATTCATCACGAGCAGTTCCAGAAGCTTGAAGGCGCGTGGCGTGGTCTTCACTACCACGTCATGAACACCGAAACCGATGAGATGCTCAAAATCCGGGTGATGAACATCAGCAAGGATGAACTCGCCAAGATGTTTCGCCGCTACCCCGGAGCGTCCTGGGACCAGAGCCCTCTGTTCAAGAAAATCTATGAAGAAGAGTTCGGCCAGCTCGGTGGTGAGCCGTTCGGCGCCCTGGTTGGCGACTATGTGTTTGACCACAACGCCAAGGATGTGTCCATCCTCAACGGCATGGCGCAAATCGCCGCCGCCGCGCATGCGCCATTTCTTGCAGCGGCAGGTCCGAATCTGCTGCAGATGGATACCTGGGATGAACTGGCCAATCCGCGCGACCTGGCCAAGCTGACTTCAACGCCGGAGTACGCGGCCTGGAACTCGCTGCGACAGTCCGACGATTCTCGCTACCTTGCGTTGACCATGCCGCGCTTTCTGGCCCGCATTCCGTACGGCCAGAAATCCGATCCGGTCGAGGAGTTCAACTTCGAGGAAGATACCGAAGGCGCTGATTCAAGCAAGTACACATGGGCCAATTCGGCCTATGCGATGGCGACCAATATCACAGCGGCTTTCAAGCACTACGGTTGGTGCACCCGGATTCGCGGGGTGGAATCGGGAGGTGCCGTTGAAGGGCTTCCGACCCATACTTTCCCAACGGATGATGGCGGCGTGGACATGAAGTGCCCGACCGAAATCGCGATCAGCGAC
>JAZBOC010000133.1:0-45040 GCA_036353315.1 Wenzhouxiangella sp.
GCCGCCTTTCATTTCATCCCCCTTGAGCTTGCCCTCCCGGGCCCGACCCGATAACTCGGTCAGTTCGCCGGCAAGCTCGAGCAGGCCTTTCTGATCGCAGTCGCGCAAAACCGGCACCACCAAGCCATTGGGCGTGTCGACGGCAACGCCGACGTGGAAATAGTGCTTCTGGATCAGGGTCTCTCCGTCACTCGACAACGAGGCGTTGAACTGCGGATAGCGCTTCAGCGCCGCAACAACGGCCTTGATGAGAAAGACCAGCGGCGTCATTTTCGTGCCCGCCTGCTCAGCCTCTTTCTGACTGGCCTTGCGGAAGGCCTCCATCTCGGTGATATCAGCCTCGTCGAACTGGGTCACGTGCGGGATCGAGACCCAGTTGCGGTGCAGGTTCGGGCCGGAAATCTTCTGGATCCGCGACAGCGGTTTTTCCTCGATTCGACCGTAGCGGGAAAAATCGATCTGCGGCGGCGGCGCGATGCCCGGAAGAACCGCCCCTGACCTGGCCAGGCCGTCATCGCTGGACATCCTGGCCTTGACATGAGCCTTGAGATCCTCGGCCGTAATTCGCTGATTGCGGCCAGAGCCCTGAACTTCGGCCAAATCAACGCCAAGCTCGCGCGCCAGCTTGCGCACCGACGGCGAGGCGTGCGGCAGGGAGCCTGGATTCTGATCCATCTCATCGAAGGGCACTGGCGGTGGCGGCACTCCATCTTCCCAGCCGGGGATATCCTGCTCGCCCTTCAAGCCGGATTGGTTTCGCGCCGCCCGCCTGTCGGCTTGATCCTGAGCGCCCTCGTTCTCAGCAGCAGGACTATCGGTCTCTCCGGACACTTCATCCGCGCTTCGAGGGTTCTCGACCGCGGACTCTGCATCCTGCCCGGCGTTGTCTCGATCTTCGCCCGGACCGGCGTCTTCGGAGCTTGCACCCTCCTCGCCCGCGCTGGACGCGGCTTCGAGCACCCCGATCAGATCACCTTCCGAGACCTTGTCACCCTCGGCAACCTTCAGTTCGACCAGCTTGCCGGCCGCTGGCGACGGCACGTCCATCGTCGCCTTGTCCGACTCCAGCGTGATCAGCGATTGCTCGGCGTCAACCGTGTCGCCCGCGGCCACCAGGATCTCGATCACCGGCACCTGATCAAAGTCGCCGATATCCGGTACGCGAATTTCTCGTCGATTGCTCATCAGCTGTTTCTCGTTGTCTTGGCAAGCCGGGCTCTTACACCGACGGCGGAAAGGGCTTGTCCGGGTCGATTTCCAGGTCCGTGCGCGCCTGGGCCAGATCAGCGTCACCGAACTGCCCGCGACGATTCAGGCCGACCAGCGCAGTCCAGGCGATGTGATTGCGGTCCACCTCGAAAAACCCGCGCAGGTTTTCGCGCGTGTCGGAGCGACCGAACCCATCGGTACCCAGCACGTAGTAGTCATCCTGCGGAACATACTCGCGGACCTGGTCGGCATAGGCGCGCACGTAGTCGGTCGCAGCGATCACCGGTCCGGGCCGACCGTGCAGCAAACCGGTGATGTAAGGCTGGGTGGGCTCTTGTTCGGGGCGCAGACGGTTGGCGCGGGTCACGGCATGCGCTTGGCGGCGCAGCTCGTTGAAGCTGGGCACCGACCAGATGTCGCTGTCGATGCCATAGCGATCAGCCAGGAGATCCGCTGCGGCGATCGCCTCGCGCAGGATGGCGCCGGAACCCATGAACTGCACCCGCGCCTTGTCCGGATCGGTGGTGCCCAGCCCGGAATCACGCAGCAGGTACATTCCTTTGCGGATACCGTCCTCGCAGCCTTCCGGCATGGCCGGATGGGCATAGTTCTCGTTGAGCACGGTGATGTAGTAATAGACGTCCTCGCAATCGTCAAGCATCCGCTTGAGCCCGTCCTGAATGATCACCGCCAGCTCGTAACCAAAGGTCGGGTCGTAGGTGACGCAGTTCGGGATGGTGCCGGCCAGAACGTGGCTATGGCCATCCTCGTGCTGCAGGCCCTCGCCGTTGAGCGTGGTCCGCCCGGAGGTGCCGCCGATCAGAAACCCGCGTGCGCGCATATCGCCGGCCGCCCAGGCCAGGTCGCCGATGCGCTGGAAACCGAACATGGAGTAGAAGGTGTAGAACGGAATCATCGGCACGCCGTTGGAGGCGTAGCTGGTGGCCGCGGCAATCCAGGAACTCATGGAGCCGGCCTCGGTAATGCCCTCCTGCAGCACCTGGCCTTGTCTGTCCTCCTTGTAGTACATCAGCTGGTCGGAGTCGACCGGCTCGTAGAGCTGCCCGAAGGGTGCGTAGATGCCGATCTGGCGAAACAGTCCTTCCATGCCAAACGTGCGGGCCTCATCGCAGATGATCGGCACCACGTGTCGAGCGATCTGCTTGTCGCGCAACAGCACGGTCAAGCAGCGCACGAAGGCCATGGTGGTCGAAATCTCGCGCTCGCCCGAGCCCTTGGTCACTGGCTCGAAAGCGTCGATCGCCGGAACTGGAAGCGTGGCCGACGCCACCCGACGCTGAGGCAGAAAACCGCCCAGCGCCTGGCGCCGTGCCTTGAGGTACTCGATCTCGGGCGAATCTTCGCCGGGGTGGTAGTAGGGCACCTCCTCGAGCTGCTCGTCCTTGATGGGCACCCGGAAGCGATCACGGAAATATCTCACCCCGTCGGTATCGAGCTTTTTCTGCTGATGCGAGATGTTCTGGCCCTCACCGGACTTGCCCAGCCCGTAGCCCTTGATGGTCTTGGCCAGGATGACGGTGGGCTGACCTTCATGGTGAACCGCGGTGTGGTATGCCGCGTAAATCTTGTGGGGATCGTGACCGCCTCGATTGAGGCGCCAGATGTCCTCGTCGGACAGGTTGGCCACCATTTCCTTGAGCTCATCGTAGGCACCGAAAAAGTGTTCGCGCACGTAGGCACCGTCGTTGGCCTTGTACTTCTGGTAATCGCCGTCCAGGGCCTCTTCCATCCTCCGGCGCAGCAGGCCCTTGGTGTCGCGGGCCAGCAGCGGATCCCAGTAGGACCCCCAGATCACCTTGATCACGTTCCAGCCCGCCCCCCGGAACACCCCTTCGAGCTCCTGGATGATCTTGCCGTTGCCTCTGACGGGTCCGTCAAGACGCTGCAGGTTGCAGTTGACCACGAACACCAGGTTGTCGAGTTTCTCGCGCCCGGCCAGCGAAATCGCGCCCAGAGATTCGGGCTCATCACACTCCCCATCGCCCATGAAACACCAGACCTTGCGCCGCTCGGTCGAGGCCAGTTCACGGTTGTGCAGGTACTTCAGGAAGCGGGCCTGGTAGATGGCCATGATGGGCCCCAAGCCCATCGACACGGTCGGAATCTGCCAGAAGTCGGGCATCAGCCAGGGATGGGGATAGGAAGACAGCCCCTGGCCATCGACCTCGCGCCGGAAACCATCCAGGCGCGCTTCATCCAGCCGGCCTTCCAGGAAAGCGCGGGCGTAGATCCCGGGCGAGGAATGACCCTGGATGAAGAGCAGGTCGGAGCCGTCTTCATGGTCCGGCCCCTTGAAGAAATGGTTGAAACCAACGTCGTAGAGGGTGGCGGCCGAAGCGAAGCTGGCGATGTGCCCACCCAGCTCGCCGCCGCGGCGACCGGCGCGGATCACCATCGCCATGGCGTTCCAGCGAATGATGGAGCGAATGCGATGTTCGAGCTCACCATCACCCGGCATGCCCCGCTGGCGATGCGGCGGGATGGTATTGATGTAGGCCGTGGTCAGGTCGAACGGCAGGTGGGCGCCGGAGCGGCGTGCCAGCTCGACCATGCGCTCGAGCAAATAGTGCGCCCGCTCAGGCCCATCGCGATCGACCACCGCCGCCAGGGCTTCCAGCCACTCTCGGGTTTCTTCTCCATCCACGTCACCGGGATGCAGCCACTGATCCACCATGTTTTCTACCCGCTCTAAGATTTTCGAATCGACGACCGGTTCGGTGAGGCTAGGCGTTCGACCACCGACCACTCTTTCACCTCATTGTAGTCGCAGCAGGCGCTCGGTTCAGATCTCGAGCGGATCCATGTCCAGATGCCAGCGCACGCGGCGCGCCTCGGGCAGCTCGTACAGGCCGGCCAACCAGTTCGGCAAGCACTGCAACAACCGGGCCCGCAGGGGTGTCTGCAGCCACAACTGGAACCGCCAGTAGCCTCCGCGACGCGACAGGATGGCCGGAATCGGCCCGTGGACGTCAATATCTTCGACTCTCAGGCGCGCTGCGGCCGCGACGAGAAAATCCCGGGCCTGGTCGGGACGGTGGGCCTCGGCCTTGAGCAAGGCCAGCGCCGAGACCGGCGGCAGGCCCGCGGCCGCCCGCTCTTCCAGCAGCTGCCCGGCAAAGGCCAGATAGTCGGCGCGGCAGAGCTCACGGAGCAGGGGATGCTCTGGATGGCGGCTTTGCAGAATGAACTGTCCGGGTCGATCGCCGCGGCCGGCCCGGCCGGCCACCTGACAAACGGCCTGCCCGAGGCGTTCCGGGGCGCGAAAATCGGCGCTGAAAAGGGCTTGGTCAACGTCCAGCACCGCCGCAAGAGTCAGCCCCGGAAGGTGATGACCCTTGGCCAGCATCTGGGTTCCGACCAGGATGCACGGATCACCCTGGCGGACCGTTTGCAGCAGGCGAGCGAACTCGTCGCGACGACTCATGCTGTCTCGATCGACCCGGTAGACCGGAGTATTCGGGAACTGCGCCTGAAGCTCGGTCTCAAGGCGCTCGGTCCCGGCACCCAAAGCCTGCAGCTCCGGCTCGCCGCAGGCAGGACAGCGAAACGGCAAACGTTCCGAGGCGCCGCAGTGGTGACACTGCAGCCGCTGGATGGTCTGATGGAGCGTCAAGTGAGCATCGCAGCGCCGGCAGTCCGCCTGCCAGCCGCAGGCGGGACACATCAGGACCGGGGCGTAGCCGCGCCGGTTGCGGTACAGCAGGACCTGCCCCCCGTCGTCCAGGTGATGCTGCATGGTCTGCAGCAACCCGCTGTCCAGCGAACCGCGCTGGCCGCGCAGGTCGGCAACGGACCAGCGCGGAGGCTGTGCGGATCCGGCGCGACGGTTGATCTGGAGCATCCGGTACCGACCGTTGCGAACATTGTTGAGGCTCTCCAGTGCCGGCGTCGCTGAACCCAGCACGATCGGGATGCCGAGCAGATGGGCGCGCATGACCGCCACGTCACGACCATGATATCGGGCGCCGTCTTGCTGCTTGAACGAGGCGTCGTGCTCCTCGTCGACCACGATCAGACCCGGGCGGGCCAAGGGCACGAACACCGCCGAGCGCGTGCCAACAATGACGCGGCCCTCGCCGCTGGCGGCCAGGCGCCAGCACGACAGGCGCTCACCCTCGCTCAACCCTGAGTGATAAACCAGCGCAGAAACCCCCAGGCGCGCTTCGATCCGGCGGATCAACTGCGAGCTCAGTCCGATTTCGGGAATCAGCATCAGCACCTGGCGGCCACGTCGGAGGATTGCGCGCGCCGCCTGGAGATAGACTTCGGTTTTGCCGCTGCCGGTGACCCCGGCCAGCAGCAAAGTCTCGTGTCGGTGCCGAGCGCGCAGGATGTTCGCCAGAGCCACGCGTTGCTCAGGGTGCAGTGTTGGACCGGGTTCACCGACGACCATGCCCTCGACGCCCGCGGGTGCCACCCAACCTTTTTCGAGCAGAGCCTTGAGGACCCCCGCACTGGCGCCCCTTGCCAGCAGCTCTTCGCGCTCCATGGGCTGCTGTCCAAGCCAAGCTAGCACCTCTGCCTGCCGCGTGGCTCGGCCCGTATCCGCTCCTCGACCAGCGGCGGTGATGACCAGTCGCGCCGGCGGGCCGGGTCGGAACGGCTTGAGCCGGCGAAGGGCCGGCGGCAGGAGCAGATTGACGATTTCCCCCGGTGCGCAGCCGTAGTAGCGCACCGTCCAGGCGGCCAGCTCGAGCATTCGGGGATCAAGCAACCCAGCCTCGAGCACCTGCTCGATCGGTTTCAGACTGGACGCTTCGTCGGTCTGGCCATGCGCGACAACCAGTCCGATCAGGCGTCGCCGACCGAAAGGCACCAGCACCCGGCTTCCGATACCCGGCAACTGACCGCCATTGGGCGCCAGGTAATCGAAATGCTGCGGAAGCGGCACCGGCACCGCCACCTGGGCGGTTGCGATCAACATCGCACGCGCCGGATCAAGCAGCGTCAGTCGATCGAAGCAGAGAGCTTGAGGTCGCCTCGGTGGGCCAGCAGCTGAGAGGTCCGGTCAAGCTCGATCAGATCGGACAGGATGCGGGCCGACTCGACCAGATAAAGATCGCGATCCGGCTCTTCGTCGCCGGCATCGTCCTCCGCCTCCGCCTCATCGGCATCGGGTCCCTCGATCATGGCGTGGGGCGAGCGGGCCTGGGAGAAACGCCGGCTGCGACGTTCCTCGTTCTCTTCCATTTCTGCCCTCCGAACGGCTTCGTTCAGGGAAATCGAGGTGCGGTCACTGGTCTCTTCCCATTCAGCGATTTCCTCGAGCAGGCCCTTGAGCTCCTCATCCTCGGACAAGCGCTCGTTGTGACGCGCTGCGGCCCGATCAATCAGGGCCGACAGATCCGCCATGGGTCGGTAGTCTGCAGGGTCGATCTCACCCCAGGGCAAGGCAAAATCTAAGGCGCTCTCGCCAAATTCTTCGGGGTCTCCGGCAGTGGGCAAAATGATGTCCGGGATCACGCCTCTGGCCTGGGTCGACGCACCGGCGACTCGGTAAAACTGGGCCATGGTCAGCTTGATCTGGCCCAGGCGCGCGTTCTCAGTCCGCGACAGGTCATCCAGGTCGATCAGGTTCTGAACCGTTCCCTTGCCGAAGGTGGACTCGCCCAGAATGACTCCGCGACCATAATCCTGGATCGCGCCAGCGAAAATTTCCGAAGCCGAGGCGCTGCGTCGGTCCACCAGCACCGCCAGCGGACCATCCCAGGCCATGCCCGGCTCGCGATCCTGCTCCAGCGAAACCCGACCGCGCGAGTCGCGCACCTGCACCACCGGACCTTCATCGATGAACAGGCCGGTCATGGTGGTCGCCTCGACCAGAGCGCCGCCCCCGTTGCCGCGCAGGTCGATCACCAGGCCGTCGATCCCTTCTTCAACCAATTCGTTGATCAACATGCGTACATCGCGCGTTGACGACCGGTAATTGGGCTCGTTACGCGCCCGACCGGCGAAATCGACGTAGAAGACCGGCACCTGGATGACGCCAATCCGGCGCACCGGTCCGTCGCCCTGCGGTACCTCGATCAGGTCGCGCTGAGCGGCCTGCTCTTCCAGCCGCACTTCGTTGCGCACGATGTCAATGACCCGCGACGGACCGGTCAGGGCGTTTTCAGCCGGCAGTACTTCCAGCCTCACCACCGTCTCGCGCTCACCGCGAATCAGCTGGACGACGTCATCAAGCCGCCAGCCGACCACGTCGACCATCTCATCGTCCCCTTGGCCGACGCCGATGATCCGATCACCGGACTGCAGGCGACCGTCGAGATCCGCAGGACCGCCAGGCACAACTTCCATAACCGTGGTGTATTCGGTTTCGCGCTGCAGCATCGCGCCAATGCCGTCCAGCGACAGCCGCATGGAGATTTCGAAGTTGTCCACGCTACGCGGCGACATGTAGGCCGAGTGCGGCTCGATCGAACGCGTATAGGCGTTCATGAAGAACTGGAAAACGTCCTCACTGTTGAACTCAGAAATCCGCCGGCCGAGATTGGCATAGCGGTCATCCAAAGTTTCGGCGATCTCTTCGTCTTCCTGGTCGGCCAGGCGCAGCCGAAGCCAGTCATTCTTGACCCGCTGGCGCCAGACCTCGTTCACCTGCGCCGTATCCGCAGCCCAGGCTGCTTCCGTACGATCAAATCGATACTCCTCGTCAACCGAGAAGTCGAAGCCCGTTTCCAGCAGGCTGCGCGCGAAGGTCACCCGCTCGGCGACGCGCCGCTGGTAGCGCTCGAAAATGTCGAACGCCGGATCAAGGTCGGAGGTCTTCAGCGCATCGCTCAGGTAGCCCCGATAGCGCTCGAAGTCTTCGACGTCCGTCGCCGTGAAGTAGACCCGGTTGGGATCGAGCAGGCGCAGATACTGGTCGAATATGCGGCCCGACAGGTCTTCGTCAAGATCCCCTCGGTGGTAGTGATAGCCACTGATGAAGCGAGTGGCCAGCCGACTGGCGAACTGGTGCTCGGGTTTGGGCGCCAGCCGCTCGGCGCCGTCGGGCGTATCGACCACGCTTGCCGCACCGGAATGCAGGAAAACCGCTGCTGGAAGCAGCAGGGCGGCGAGGAGTGATCCACTGAAGATTTTGCGCATTGTGTTATTCATGGACTATTCAGACCGGCAAATCGAGCGTTAGTTTTCATCGCGGATGGGTTCCGACCAGACTGGATGGTAATCCAGCAGCCGACACAGCGCTGACACCACCTCCACACCGGTCTGGCCGAGGCCAAGCCCGGTCACCCACTCTGACAGTTGGGTCATCTCCAGTCCAGCATAGCCGCATGGGTTGATCCTCGCAAACGGCGACAGGTCCATGGCGACGTTGACTGCCAGCCCGTGATAGCAGCAACCGCGCCTGACCTTTAGGCCAATCGAGGCGATCTTCTCGTCGTCAATGTAGACGCCCGGCATGCCGTCGCGGCGCCGACCGCACAGGTCGTGTCCAGCCAGCACGTCGATCACCGCCTGCTCCAGGCGATCGACCAGACAGCGAATGCCCAGCCGGCGGCGCTCCAGATCAAGCAGCGGGTAGATCACCAGCTGGCCAGGGCCGTGGTAAGTCACCTGTCCGCCGCGGTCGGTCTGAACGACCGGTATGTCTCCCGGCACCAGCAGATGCTCCGGCCGTCCCGCAAGACCTTGGGTGAACACAGGGTCATGCTCAACCAGCCAGAGCTGATCGGCGGTATCCGACGTCCGACGGTCGGTAAAGTCCCGCATGGCCTGAAAGACTTCGGCATAAGGACGCCGGCCCAGCTGCTTGACCTCCAGCCGGTCCGCCAAGACGGTCGTCAAGACGGTCACAACATCATCTTGACGGCATCCAGGCGGTGCAGGTCGGCATACAGCGCCTCAAGCTCCGCGCGGGTCTGGACCGCCACGGTGACCGTAATGGCCTCGAAGCGACCGTTCCGGCTCGGGCGCGAACGAACATCGGCGGGCATTGCAAACTCGGCGTGCCGGCGCACTACGGTCAGAACCTCGGAACGGGCGCCGGAATCCGCCATGATCTTGACCGGGTAGCGGCACGGAAAGCGCAACCCTTCCGGCTGGCCCCCATCGGCACGAGCGTCAGTCATCGCCAAACAGGCCGTCGAGCCACAAGCGCACTGAATCGCTGGTCCGACCAAAGAACCCGGCCTGCTCCACGTCGACCAGGGCCACCAGCGGGCGGCGTACCACAACCTCTCCGTCCAGACGCACGACCAGCTCGCCGACCACACCGCCGGCCGCAACCGGGGCGGTCAAACGTTCAGGCAGTTCAAGACTGGCCTGAAGTTCATCGTAGCGACCGCGCTGAATGGTCACGAACAGATCTTGCTCCAAGGCCAGCGGGAGCTCGTCGACCTCGCCCTTCCAGACTTGCTCCCGACTGATCTCGGCCCCGGCGTCGTAGAGCTGATAGGTCTCAAAGAAACGAAAGCCATAGTTCAGCAAGGCCTGACTGGCGGTCGCCCGGGCCTCTTCGCTGTCGGTCCCCATCACCACGCTGATCAGGCGCATACCGTCGCGGCTGGCGGATGTCACAAGGCAATAGCCCGCGCTGCTGGTGTGCCCGGTCTTGAGCCCGTCGACCGACGGATCGCGCCACAGCAGGCGATTGCGGTTGTGCTGGCGGATACCGGCGTAGGTAAATTCGCGCTCGGAGTACCAGGCGTAAAAATCCGGAAACTCGCTGATCAACGCGCGCGCCAGCAGCGCGGAGTCAGCGGCCGTGGTGTACTGATCCGGATGAGGCAAACCAGTCGAGTTGGCATACTGAGTGCCGGTCATCCCGAGGCGCGCAGCCGCCTCGTTCATCATGCTGGCAAAAACCTGCTCATCGCCCGCGATGTGCTCGGCAATTGCCACGCTGGCGTCATTCCCGGACTGGATGATGATGCCCTTGAGCAGATCCTCGACTCGGACCCGGTTGCCCACCTCGATGAACATGCGCGAGCCCTCGGTACGCCAGGCCTTTTCCGAGACCAGGACCTCATCGTCAAGGCTCAGATTCCCGCTGGCAATCTCGCGAAACGCCACGTAGGAGGTCATCAGCTTGGTAATGCTGGCGGGCTCGACCGGGGCGTGGGCATCCATTTCGGCCAGCGCGGTCTCGCTGTGAAAATCGACCAGCACGTAGCTGGTTGCTCCCGTAGAGGGTGGTGCCGGCACAGGCACCTGGGCCGTCGCGTCCGTTCCGACACTCAGGATCAGGGTCGCCAGGACCACGGGCAGAGTCATTTTCAGCATGGATCTAGGCGCGCTCTTCTGGTTTGAGTTTGCTGCTTGTCAAGCATTCTTAAGGATAAACGTACTGCGGACGTTCAAAGCCCAGCTCGCTAACCTGCTCTACCCGCATGAGAACCTCTTCGAGCTCATTCAGAGGGCCGATGCGAACTCGCCAGACCCGGCCCGCCCCCACGCGGGCCGATTCGGTCCTCACCGGACCCAGACCGTGGTCCACCAGTGTAGCGGCCACGCCCTCGGCGCGCTGCCGATCGCCGAAGGCCCCCACCTGCAGCAGCACCGGCAAGCGCGCCGGTCGCACGGCCGGAACCGCCGGTTCGTCGAAAAAAATGGCGCGGACCTCCACCGGCCCGGTTCCGGCCTGGTCTATGCCCAGTTTGACGGCCGCCGCCCATGAAAGGTCAATGATCCGATCAGGATGAAAAGGCCCTCGGTCGTTGATGCGCACGATGATGCTGCGGCCGTTTTCCAGGTTGCGCACTTCGGCGAACGTCGGCAGCGGCAGGGTTCGATGCGCGGCGGTCAGCTGGTGCATATCGTAAGGTTCACCGGAAGAGGTCAACCGCCCGTGGAACTTTGTCCCGTACCACGAGGCCACACCGCGCTCGTGGTAACCGGCCGCGCTCGGCTTGACATGGTAGGTCTCGCCCAGCACCGTGTAGGGACTATGATTGCCGTAGGGACTGCGAGGCTCAGGCCGTGGAACCACCGGCAGGATGCGACTGATGTCGAGCGTTCCATCGGGCGGGCCGTCGGCCGGCTCACCCGGCGGCCTGGCGGGCCCTGGTTCGCGAAGCACGGTAGAACAGGCACTCAAAGCCAAGGCGACCAGCCCCAGCGCGAGCAGTTGCCGCCCTGACTTCACTCCGCGCGCTCCCGGATCGCCTCGGCCAGCTGGGTGACGGCCATGGCATACAGCGGCGAGCGATTGTAGCGGGTGATGACGTAAAAGTTATTCAGCCCGATCCAGTATTCGGGCGCATCAGCGCCCTCAAGCTCGATCAGCGTGGCGGCGGTATCGCCCGGCAGACCGACAGCATCGAATTCAATACCCATGGCAGCCAGCTCATCCAGGCTGTGACGGGGTTTGATCGGGAAATCCTCTCCCAGGTCATTGGGCACGCTGGTCGCGGGCAAAGCGATCGGGGCGCCGGTTTCCCAGCGGTGAACGGCTAGGTAGTTGGCCACCGATCCCAGGGCATCGGGCAACGAGCGCCAAAGGTCTCGCCGGCCGCTGCCGTCGAAATCAACCGCGTAAGCTCGGTAGCTGGACGGTATGAACTGCCCGATTCCCATGGCACCGGCGTAAGAGCCTCGGACCTCGTACAAGGGCAGGTCCTCTTCGCCAGAAAGGGCAAGGAAATGGCCCAGCTCTGCAGCGAAAAACTCGGCCCGACGCGGGAAATAGAAGCCCAGCGTTGCCAGCGCATCAATCACCCGGAAACTGCCGGTGTTCATGCCGTAACTGGTCTCGACGCCGACGATGGCGACCACGACTTCAATCGGCACGCCGAAGCGTTCGGCGACCTGTTCAAGAAGCTCCGCGTTGGCCCGCCAGAATTCCGCACCGCCATCTTTCCGGGTCTCGGTGAGGAAAATGGGCCAATACTGATACCAGGGGCGCGCTTCGGCAGGACGGCTGATGGCATCGATAATGGATTGCTGGTAACGGGCATCGGCCAGGACGGCGCGGACCAGAGCTTCATCCAGGCCATGCTCCGCGATCACCTGCTCGACGAAGGCATCGGCACCGGGATGGGGCTCTTCAGCCCTCAGCGTGGCCGTGAACTGCCAGGCGATCAGGCACAGGACAACGATCAGAATTCGGTTCATGGGTCGGAAAGATTCCTTGGCGGTGTATAGGCTCTTCAATATGAGGTCAGGATCGAACAAAAGTTTGCTGCACCGGTGTTGATCCGCATCCAACGCTGGGTGGCATTTTAGCCGCATCATTCAGGCCCGATCCATGAACCGACGGCGACTGTGCAGTCCCATGATCAGGCCGAAGCCGGCCAGCAGCGTCACGGCCGACGTGCCGCCGTAGCTGACCAGCGGCAGCGGCACCCCAACCACGGGCAGCAGGCCGCTGACCATGGCGATGTTGACGGCGGCATAGAGAAAGAACATCACCGCCACGCTCCCGGCCAGCAGACGCCCGAAGATATCCCTGCAGCGGCTGGCCATGTACAGCGATCTGAGAATGATGGCGGCATACAGGACCAGCACCCCGACCACGCCGATAAAGCCGAACTCCTCGGCCAGCACCGAGAAAATGAAGTCGGTGTGGGGCTCGGGGAGAAATTCCAGATGAGACTGGCTGCTGGCCTGCCAACCCTTGCCCCCCAATCCCCCGGAACCGACCGCGATCTTGGACTGGATGATGTTCCATCCCTGGCCGAGTGGATCGCGCTCCGGATTGAGAAAAGTCAACACGCGATTTTGCTGGTAGGTGTGCAGATTCATCCACAGCAGGGGCATGGCAGCGGCAAGCCCCAGCGCCATGAAGCCGATCAGGCGCCAGCGCAGCCCGGCCAGAAACAGCAGGATGAGTCCGCTGGCGGCCACCAGCACGGCCGTACCCAGATCGGGCTGGATCAGGATCAGAAAGACCGGCAAAGCGATCAGAACCAGCGCGATCAGGCTGTCCAGCCAACCTGGCGGCAACGGCCGGCGGGCCATGAAGGTGGCGAGCATCAGCGGCAGCGCCAGCTTCATGGCTTCGGATGGCTGGAACCGAACAAGGCCCAGATCGAGCCAGCGCTGAGCGCCGCGGCCGACCCCGAAAACGACCGTCGCGGCCAGCATCAGCACGGCAAGGACAAACAGCCAGGGCGCCCAGACCTGCAGCACCCGGGGCGGAAGGTGTGCCGCCACCAGCAGCACCAGCAAGCCGACCGCCAGGCGCACGCCCTGGCGCCAGACCAGCCCGATATCCTGCTCCCCGGCACTGTAGAGCACCAGCAGACCGACACCCATCAACACCGCCAGCAAGGCCAGCAGCCAGGCGTCCAAGCGCAAGGCGGGCAGCCAGGGCCATAATCGAGGTGCGGTCGAGTTCATCAGTAGCCCAGCTCCAGCGCTCGGGCAATCATCTGGGCCGCCACCGGAGCGGCCACACTGGCACCGCCTCCACCGTGCTCCACGACCACGCTGAGCGCGATGCGGGGATCTTCCAGGGGCGCAAATCCCATGAACAGGGCGTGGTTGCGCAGTCGCTCGGGCAAGGTAGCCTCGTCGAGCAATGCGCGTTCGTCGTCGTCATCGGGACGACCGAAGACCTGCGCGGTGCCGGTCTTTCCAGCAATCCGCGTCGGCACCATCCAGGCGACATCGCGAGCGGTTCCGGAACTGCCGTGGACCACCGCAGCCATGCCCTCGAAAACCGCATCCCAGTGCGCTGAACGATGCGAGACCATTCGAACCGGCTCAGTCGTGCCGGTCAGGGTGGGAGCCGCCGTGCGGCCGCGTCCGGCCAGGGCTGCGGTCGCATGGGCCAGCTGCAGCGGCGTGACGACGGTAAAGCCCTGCCCAATCCCGGTGATCACCGTCTCGCCCGGAAACCAGGGCTCGTCGAACATGGTCCGCTTCCAGCTTCGGGTTGGCAGTACCCCGTCGGACTCGCCGGGCAGGTCAAGACCCGTGGCGCGCCCGAATCCAAACAGCGCCAACTCACGCGAAATCCGATCGATTCCGAGCTCCACGGCCAGCTGGTAGTAGTAAACGTTGACCGACTCGGCGAGCGCAGTCTCCAGATTGACCCAGCCATGACCACCACGGCGCCAGTCGCGGTAGCGGCGGCTATGGCCGGGCAACTGAAAGTGCCCACCGGAAAACACCCGGGTTTCCGGGTTGATGGCACCCGTCTCCAGCCCGGCCAGAGACAGAAAGGGCTTGACCGTGGAGCCCGGCTCGTAGCCGCCGGAGAGAAAGCGATTGAACAACGGCCGCCGCGGGTCGGCGAGCAGCGCATTGTAGGCAGCAGTGGAAACGCCATGGACGAACAGATTGGGATCAAACCCGGGCTTGCTCACCAAGGCCAGAACCTCACCGCTGGCGACGTCGAGCACAACAACTGCCCCGGCGCGGCCTGCAAGAGCCTCGCTCGCCGTCTGCTGCAGGGCGAGATCAATCGTCAAAGAGAGGTTCTCTCCGGGCGACGGCGGCGTCCTTTCCAAAACCCGCAGGACCCTGCCCTGAGCATTGGTCTCGACCCGCTCAAGCCCCGGCTGACCCTGCAGGACGGACTCGTACTGGCGCTCAATCCCGGTCTTGCCAACGTGGGTCGTGCCACGGTAGCGCTCGACAGGCAGCCGCTGCAGGTCACGCTGATCGATCCTGCCGACGTAACCGATCACGTGGGCCAGATCCGGACCGTGCGGGTAATGCCGGGTCAGGTAGGGCTCAATATCCACGCCCGGCAGGCGGTGGCGATGGATGGCCAGGCGCGAGACCTCTTCCTCGCTCAGGCTGGCCTTTAAGGTCAGTGCCTCAAAGCGACGAGATCTCTGACGCTGACGCTCGAAGCGCTCAAATTCGGCGGCGCTGACCTCGACCAAGACCGATAGCTCGTCCAGCGTCTCGCTGAGCGTCGGAGTCCGTTCGGGCACGATCACCAACCGATAGGCCGGCACGTTCTCCGCCAGAACCCGGCCCCGGCGGTCGAGAATCAGGCCGCGGTTCGGAGGCAGCGCCTGCAGCTTGATGCGGTTGTCGTCGGCCCGGCTGGCATACAACTCGTGATTCACAACCTGAAGCATGGCGAACCGGACCGCCAGCAGAACGAGCACAGTGATCACGATGACCACGAGCCAGCGATAGCGGCGCCCGATGACGCCGAGTTCGGCTTGCTCGTCTCGAACCGTATTGACGGGGCGGCTCAGCATGCTCAGGCGCGGCGCAGCCGCGCATGGCGGCGCAGATAGTCGAGCAAGAGGAACAACCACGGCCAAAGCAGAACGCTGACCAGCGGACTCAGCCACCAGGACCAGTGGGGCCAGCCCTCGCCGGCCAGGCCCACCACCCACAGGTGCACGATGCGATCATTGAACAACAAGGCCATGACCACCGCCGCCTGCTGCCAGGGCGGGAAAAAGCGAATCCGGGCATGGAACCGTTCCAGTAGATAGCACAGGATGACCAGGCCGAGCGCGTGCTGGCCGAGCAAAGTTCCGGTGACCAGATCGAGCAATAGGCCAAGCAGAAAGCCGCTGCCCATGCTGCGCAGCCGGCCGCCCTCCAGGTTCCAGTAGATCAACACGAGCGCGACCCAGTGCGGGCGCATCGGCTGAACCATCTCCGGCAGCGGCATCACGCTGAGCAGCAAGGCTGCGGCCAGGGAAGCCGGAAGCAGCAAGCGATCACTGGCCCGCTGGTTCACGGCTGACCCTCTTCGGCTTCGGCTTTTGGTTCGCCCGCGTCCTCGGACCCCGAATGGTTGCCTTCCACGGCGGTTTCCGGGGAAATCAGGTCGATTGTGTCAAGCACCAGGAGATGCCGCGAACGGTCCAGCCGGCCCAGCGGGCGCAGGCGCGCCCGGGCAAAAGCCTCGCCGACAGTGCGCGAGACGTCGACCACCTCGGCCACCGGGAGTCCGGCAGGAAACGCCCCGCCCAGGCCCGAGGTGATCAAGCGATCGCCCGCCTCCAGGTCCACGTTCATCGGCAGATCATTCAGCCTCAGCTCGGTATTCAGACCGCTGCCGTAGGCAATGGTGCGCACGCCGGTGCGCTCGACGGCGATCGGCAAGGCATGATCCGGATCGGTCAGGAGGACCACGCGCGCGCTGTGGACGAACACCTCGTCAACCTGTCCGACCACGCCGAAGGCGTCGATGACCCCCTGCCCGGACTGCAGGCCATCGCGCCGGCCGCGATTGATCAACACCCGGTGGGAAAACGGGTTCAAATCAATCTGCCGGATTTCGGCCGGTCGAAACCCGATCTGCGGTTGCCTAGAGGCGCCAAGCAACTCGCGCAACTCGAGGTTTTCCCGGCGCAGTTCCTCAAGCAGCAGAAGGCGGGCCGAAGACTCAGCCAGCTGGCTGCGCAACTCGTCGATTTCACCCAGAAGCTGGTGCCGGGCGCGCAGCGATGACCAGGCGGAAGCGGCCAGCCGGAACGGAGACTCAATCAGCAAAACAGCCGGCTCGACGAACAGCCCGGCCTGGCTACGAATCTGATCGACCCAGCGGCCGCGGTAATCCAGCGTCATCAGGATGATCGCCAACAGCGCATAGATCATCAGCCGGGAAGTGCGTCCGGCCAGATCTGCGCTGAAATTGAATGGCCCGCCCGGCGCGTTCACCGTGCCGGCAGAGAACGGATGCGCGCCGGATCAGGTGGCAAAAAAGAAATCCACCCGGTTTTCATCCATCATCTCCAGGGCTCGACCGCCGCCACGCGCCACGCAGGTTAGCGGGTCATCGGCGATGATCACCGGCAGACCGGTCTCCTCCATCAGCAGCTTGTCCAACCCGCGCAGCAGCGCCCCACCACCGGTCAGAACAATTCCGGTTTCAGCCACGTCGGCGCACAGTTCCGGCGGCGTCTGCTCCAGCGCCACCTTGACCGCGCCAACGATGCTCGAGAGAGCCTCCGAGAGAGCCTCGAGGACTTCATTGCTGTTGAGCGTGATCATCTTCGGCACGCCTTCGGCCAGGTTGCGACCGGAAATCTGGATTTCGGACTGCACGTCAAGGGCAAAGGCGCAGCCGATTTCCATCTTGATTCGCTCGGCCGTGGATTCACCAATCAAGGTACCGTAGGAGCGACGGACGTAGTTGATGATGGATTCATCAAAGTGATCGCCGCCAATGCGCACTGAATTCGAGTAGACGATGCCATTGAGCGACAGGACAGCGACTTCGGTGGTGCCCCCGCCAATGTCGAGGACCATAGAGCCGCGCGCCTCATGAATGGGGATACCCGCGCCGATGGCTGCGGCCATCGGCTCTTCGATCAGAAAGACCTCGCGGGCACCCGCGCCCTCGGCAGACTCTTTGATCGCGCGCCGCTCGACCTGGGTCGACGAGCAGGGAACGCAGACCAGCACCCGCGGGCTGGGTCGCAGCACCCGGGTCGAATGCACTTTCTTGATGAAATGCTGGAGCATCTGCTCGGTCATGTTGAAGTCGGCGATCACACCGTCCTTGAGCGGCCGCGTTGTGCGGATGTTGCCGGGCGTGCGTCCCAGCATCTGCTTGGCCTCCATACCCACTGCGGCGACTGACTGCGGCCCGCCGGGCCCGCGTTCCATGCGCACCGCCACCACCGAGGGCTCGTTGAGCACGATCCCCTGACCACGCACGAAGATCAGGGTGTTGGCTGTGCCCAGGTCGATGGACAGGTCGTTGGAAAATATGCCGCGTAAGCGCTTGAACATGGTGATGGTGGCCTTGGCCGGACCGAGAAGGTAATCGCGTATTGTACAGACCGCAACCGTTAAATGGCGGGGTAAAAAGCGTTGTCAGAGCGTTGCCGACGCGCGGCCGGCCAGCCAATCCGACAGGGCTCCTGGGCGCATTCCCGGCGCGTATAGAAAGCCCTGCGCGACGTCACAACCTGCATCGCGCAAGAACGCTTCCTGATCACGAGTCTCAACGCCCTCGGCAACCACCTCCATGCCCAGGGTATGAGCGACCTGGATGACGGCGCGGCAGATCGCTTGATCATCAGGACTGGTCACCAGATCCTCGACGAAACTGCGATCGATCTTGAGAAACTGCAGCGGAAACCGTTTCAGGTAGGCCAACGATGAGTACCCTGTGCCGAAATCATCCAGCGATAACTGAATACCCTTCCCGTTCAGTGATTGCATGATCCGCGCGGCCTCAGCCGGCAGCTTCATCGCGGTACGCTCAGTCAACTCGAGGACCAGACTTTCGGATCTGATGCCCGAGCGATGGATGCGCTCGGCCAGGCCTTCGATAAAACCATCGCGCCAAAACTGCTCGGCGGCCACGTTGACGCTGATGGGCATTTGACCCAACGGATGATCGGACCAGGTCTTGATCTGTGCCATGACATGCTCCATGACCCAGTTGCCGAGTTCGGCGATCAGACCACTTTTCTCCGCGATCGGAATGAACCGGGACGGGGAGATGGTTTCCTCACCGTCCCGGCTCCAGCGCAGGAGCGCCTCAAGACCGATGACCTTGCCGGAAGACAGACTCACCTGCGGCTGGTAAACCATGTAAAAACCGTCGGCCTCCAGCGCCTCTCGCATGGCCGCCTCGATGCGGGCCATCGACCAGGCCGCTTCGGCCATGTCGCGATGAAAGAACCTGCAGGCGTCGCGTCCGTCCGCCTTGGCCTGATACATCGCCGTATCGGCGTTCTTGAGCAGCTCTTCAAAGCTCTCGCCATCGTCCGGATACATGGCCGCACCAATCGAGACCGAAACCTGGTGGGCGCGACCGTCGATATGAAAAGGCCGGGTCGCGGCCGAAAGTATGCCGGCCAGGCGCTGCGCGGCCGAAGACCGGTCGATCTCCTCGAGCAGCAGCACGAACTCGTCACCGCCGAGCCGACTGATCGTGTCGCGTTCGCGCACGTAGTCCCGCAGGCGCCGCGCAAAGTGCACCAGCAGACGGTCGCCGGTCTCATGGCCGAAAGCGTCGTTGATCTCCTTGAAGCGATCGAGGTCCAGAAAGGCCAATGAGAAGGTGCCGGCGCTGCGGCCCGCCGCACGGATGGCCTGAGCCGCCCGGTCCTTAAGCAGGTAACGGTTGGGCGTGCCCGTCAGGGTGTCGAAAAAGGCCAGGCGCTCGATTTCTTCCTCGGCCGTCTTTTCCTGGCTGATATCGCGCAGGACCACAATATGGTGCAGCTCACCGTCAGAGCCAGGCAGCACACGACTGATGCGCAGCCAGCCAGGGTAAGTCTCGCCGCCCTTGCGCTGCGGCCAGATTTCGCCCTCCCAGAAGCTTGCGCGGTCCAGCCGGTCCTTGATGGCTCGCAGAAACTCGTCACCGTGACGGGCCGAGAGCAGATGGAGCGGATTCTGGCCAAGGATTTCCTCTTCCCGGTAACCGCTGATCTGCTCGACCGCCGCGTTGACGAAAGTGATTCGATGGCGCGAATCCGTGATGATGATGGCCTCGCTGCCGCGACTGAAGATTTCGCTTGCTAGATCAAGCCGCGACTGCAGCGCCCGGCGCTGGGTCACGTCGGTGGCGATCACGGCCACCGCGAAAACCGCGCCTTCAGCATCCTTGAGGGCAAAGCGGGTGACGGTAAAAACCGCTTCACCGCCGTTTTCCGAAGGCCAGGTAATCTCTTCAACCAACGGTTTCCTGGCGGACAACGCTCTCGCGTCCTGGCGCGCTTCCCGGCGAGCCAGATCCTCGTCCATGCATTCAGAGCGCAAGCGGCCGAGGCAGGCCTGCCCGTCGGTGCCGAACATGACTGCGGCGGCGCGATTCATCATCAGACAGCGGTCAGCACGATCAAATGCATAGATCGGCGTCTCGCTGTTGTCCATCAGGGCACGGTAAAGCGCGCGGTCGCGGTCGCGCTCCTTCTCCAGGCTGCGGTCGATGAACATCAGCAAGCTGCGCCGGTCGGCGTGATACGCAGTCCCCAGCCGCCGTGCCAGACAGTCCATCACGACTGCTTCGCCATCGGCGCGCAGCACGGACACGCGTTCGGTCAGTTTCGGGCTGCCGCCCGCTTCGGCCTGCGCCAGCACCGCGCCCAGCCAACCCACACCGCGATCGCTGAACAGGCGAAACACCGAGTGTCGACGCAGCGACCCAGAAGGGCGGAACCCGAACAAGTCCAGCGCCGCCGGATTGGCCTCCTCAACCACGCCCATGCCATCGATGACCAGCACCGGAAGCGGCACGGATTCATACAGGGTCCGGTACCGGGCGCGCTCAGCCTCGGCCCAGGCGCGCGACTCAAGCAGCTCGCCGTTCTGAATCTCCAGCTCGGCCTGATGGATGCGCAGATCCTCCAGCAGGCGCGCGACATCGGGATAGTTCGGCACATCCAGATCGGCGAGGCTCAGCTCGCCTCTGGCCAGTGCTCGCCGCGCACGGCTGCGCAACGACTGTAGCGGGTCGCTTCCTCGACTCACCCGCCCCTACCCGTTCGACGAACCTGGCACGTACCAGTCGGTGATGTTGATATGGCTGACCACGGCCGCGAACGGGCCCTGCTGGACGGGCGCTACGTTCATCACAAACCAGCGCTTTTCGTCCGGTGAGTGACAGGGGTAACGCAAACTGAACGCAGTACGGCTGCCTTCCAGCACACTTTTGACGCCAACCGAAGCAGCGGCAGCCGAGTTGTCTTCATCACTGCCGTCAGTTCGGCAGGCGCGGAAGTAATTGCTGCCCGGCCCGGAGTGGACCATGTCCGGATCACCGTTGGCGCGGGCGAAACGCCGCCAGGCCTCGTTGACCAGGGCAATATTGCCATCGACTTCCAGCACAGCGATGTGCTCAGGCAAGGCATCAATCACGCTTTGCAGTTCTCGCAGGTCATGGAGGGCCGTGACATCGACGAAGCTGGCCACGGCCCCCACCGCACTGGATGAAGACACCCGGTAAGGCAAAATGCGCATCAGCAGCTTGGTGCCGTTGCGGCCCGGCACTTCTCGCTCGATCAGGCGCTCAGAGCGCAGGGTTTTGCGCAAATCCTCCATGAGCTCCGGGTGGTGGATCGAGTAGGCAATCTCGTCCAGCGGCCGACCGATATCGGACGGACGCAGCCGGAAAAAATCCACGGCATCGGGACTGAAGCGGGTGATCTGGAGATCCTGGTCGACGAACACCGTGGCAATGCCGACGGCCTTTTCCATCGAGTCCAGGTCGGCATTGAGCCGGTTGAGGATTTGCACTTTTTCCTGATACTCGGCATTGACCGTGTTCAGTTCTTCATTGACTGACTGCAGCTCCTCGTTTGAGCTCTGCAGCTCCTCGTTGGATGCCATCAGCTCTTCATTGGTGGCCTGAAGTTCCTCGTTGGCCGTTTCCAGCTCTTCGATGGTCGCCTGCAGACTTTCGCGAGTGGCGGCCAATTCATGCTCGAGCAATTCGATGTGAGCGGAGTTTTCCGCGCCGATATCGACCGGCTCGGGATCGCCGCCGCCTTCCCTCGCCTCGCGCGCCTCGAACGAGAGCAGCATGTAACGCTCGTCGGCCTCGCGCCGGAGCGGACGCACGCTGAGGTGAACGACAATCCGCTCGCCGTCGGGCAGGTCCAGGCCGACCGGACTCGAAACTAACTGGGTGCCGTCCTTGGCCACCTTGTATAGCAGCGCCGAGGCCACCGGCACCAGCGGTTCAACCAGGATTCGATTCAGATCCAGGCTGGCCAGACCCTCGCGCAGCCGGATGAAGCGCTGCACCTCGCCGAACAGATGCACGGCCTCGTGCTTGTCGTTGACCAGAATGGACGGTGGCGCATAGGCGTCCAGCAGTTGCTGCACACCAAAATCGATCAGCGTCGAATCGCTTGAACGGCGCTGTTCTCGGACGTCTGGCGGCTGCGGAATCTTGCGAGCGTCACGGGTAAAGCTCCCGGCCACATCCATGGCGAAAACCGAGGGCAGCGTCAGCGCGGTCCGTTGATAGATTTTGTGCTTGCTGTCAATGACCTCGAATGCGTCGTCCATTCCGGACATCGACTCGCTCGGTCCCAGGAACAAGAAACCGCCCGGCCTGAGCGCATACTGCAGTCGGCGAATGGCGAGGCCCTGGGCTTCACGCTTGAAGTAGATCAACGCGTTGCGGCAGCTGACCATGTCCATGCGCGTGAAAGGCGGATCCGTCAGGAGGTTATGGCGGGCAAAAACGATGCACTGGCGCAGCTCATTGCTGACCGTATAGCTGTGGCCTGTTCGGGTAAAGAACCGCTCGATCCGCTCCGGAGTCAGCTCCGCGGCAGCCGAGTCCGGATACTGCCCACTGCCGGCCAGCTCGATGCTCTGTTCGTTAACGTCGGTCGCGAAAATCTTCAGCGCGGGACGCCGACCGTATCGCTCGAAAGCCTCGAGGAAAAGGATCGCGAGGCTGTAGGCTTCCTCCCCGGTGGAGCAGGCCGCCACCCAGACACGAATCTGATCGCCCGCGGCCGCATCGGAGACAATCCTGCGAACAGCGTGCTCCGCCAGTCGGTCGAAACTGAGCGGGTCGCGAAAAAAACTGGTCACGGGAATCAACAGCTCGCGTCTCAACGTCACCGCCTCGCCGCGATCATCTTCCAGCAAGGCTAGATAATCGGCCAGAGACTCGGACTGGCGCACCTGCATGCGTCGCTCGATGCGTCGGATAACGGTCGAGGGCTTGTAATCACTGAAAGCGATCCCGCCAATCTGACGCAGCAGCTGCATGACCCCTTCGAACGCGTCCTCGGCCTGGCTTGTCGGCAGCGTCTCCAGCGGGTCGGCGCAAGCGCTGTCCTGGCCCTTGGCGAAATGAATCTGCAGCCGCTCTGGAAGCGCGTCGGCCGAAAGCACCGCATCGACCACCCCGGTGGTGATGACCGAGGACGGCATGCCATCGAACTTGGCCTCACGCGGGTCCTGCGCCACCAGGAAACCCCCGGCGGCATTGATCTCCACCGCCCCACGAGTGCCGTCCGACCCGGTCCCGGACAGAATCACGCCGACGGCGTGCGAGCCGTAAGCGCGCGCCAGGGAGGTCAGAAAGATATCGATCGGCAGGGTCAGGCCGTGGCTGCGCTTGGGCCTGAGGTAGAGGCGATCATCTTCAATCGTCAGGATACTGCCCGGTGGGATCAGGAAGACCTCATTGGGCTGAAGCTTGATGCCGTCCTCGACAATCTGGACCGGCATGTCGGTATGCCGGGCCAGGAGATTGCTCATCATGCTCTTGTGGTCGGGCGACAAATGCTGGACCACCACGAAAGCGGCTCCCGTATCACACGGACAGCGGCCAAAAAAGTGCTCCAGGGCCTCCAGACCGCCGGCTGAAGCCCCGATCCCGACCACGTAACCCCCAAATCGGCGATGAGCGCTCGGCTTGTCCTCGAGCACGGCGGGATTGTCTGGAATTTCGCTCATTTCTTGTCGCTGAAAACCGTGGGGCGCCTTGAATCTGGACCCAAAATGCGGCTGAGCAGGAATTATTTCACAAACCGAATGGCCGATTCCAAGTACGTGCTAACTCGAAGACCCACCTACAATAGGGTTTGACTCACCCTGACGGCTGAAACATGTCCATCCTGATCTGCGGCTCGATTGCCTATGACACCATCATGGTGTTCCCGGAGCGCTTCCGCGACCATATCCTGCCCGACAAGACTCACATGCTCAACGTTGCGTTCATGGTGCCCGAGTTGCACCGATACTTCGGCGGCTGCGCCGGCAACATCGCCTACAGCCTGAAGAAACTTGGTGCCGAACCCCTCCCGATGGCCACCGTCGGCAGCGACTTTGACGACTACGCCCGCCACCTGGAGCACCTCGACATTCGCTGTGACCACCTGCTGAAGCTGGACGATTTCTGGACGGCCCAGGCCTACATCACCACCGACATCGACGACAATCAGATCACTGCGTTTCATCCGGGCGCCATGAACGAGGCGCACTGTCAGAAGGTTCCGGCCGAGCGCGGCGTGGCGCTGGGTATCGTCTCTCCCGACGGCAAGCAGGCCATGCTGGATCATTCCGCCCAGTTCGCTGCGGCCGGTATCCCCCATATCTTCGATCCCGGCCAGGGATTGCCGCTGTTCAGCGCCGAAGAACTTGTCCTGATGATTGACCACGCAGACTGGCTGACGGTCAACTCCTACGAGTGGGAAATGCTGCGCAAGAAAACCGGCCTCGACGTCGACACCGCGCTGAACCGTTTGGCAGGTGGACTGGTCATCACCCAGGGCGGCGACGGCTCAGAGCTGATCACCCGCGGCGGGCGCGAAGCCATTCCGGCAGTCGCTCCGGAGGCGGTACGCGACCCAACCGGCTGCGGCGATGCCTATCGGGCAGGCCTGTTGTTCGGTCTTGAGCGAGGCTGGCCGGCGTCCGATGCCTGCCGGCTCGGCGCCATACTCGGGGCGATCAAGATTGCTCACGCCGGGCCGCAGCAGCATGATTTCACTCCCGAGTCGATTGCCCGGCGCTTTCAGGCCGAATTCGGGCACCCGATGCCGGACTGAATGACGCCCTGCACAAAGGAGTGTGCTGGTAGACTTCCTCCCACCACTTTCACGGCGAAGGCACCGCGGCCATGGACCAGCAGATCGACGGCAAACACCTGAAGGATTCGTTTCTTGGCGAAGAGCTCGACGACGCCGACATCGAGGCGCTCAGGAGCGTCATGACCATCAAGACCCTGGCCAAGGGCGACATCCTGGCCGAGGAAGGCTCGACCGATCGTCATCTCTACCTGCTTGCCGACGGCGGCCTGGAAGTGCTGACCCTGCAGCATGGGCAGCCAACCCATACCTATGCCATGGCGCCCGGCGAGTTTGCCGGCACCCGCGCCTTCGTCGACGGCACGGCCCGCTCGGCATCACTCAAGGCCCAATGCGCCTCGGTGGTCTACTGCCTGGAACCCGAACCGTTCGAAAGCCTGATTGCGACCCATCCCCTGCTGGTCTACAAGATCATGCGGGCGATCTTCCGGATCACCCATTTGAATCTGATGCGAATGAATCGCGAAGCTCAGGAACTGGCCAACTACGTTTACAAGATCGGCGGACGTTATTGAGCTCCGTCGAATTTGTGTATCGCGAGGGAATGCCTTATCGTATTCGAGCGGGCAACCGCCCAATTCATCGAGTGAGCGAGGAGTCATCAATGAGAAAAATGCTGTTCAGCCTGTGTCTGGCGCTCGCGCTGGGCCTGCTTATGGGTCCGGCCATGAGTAACGATCAGTGCGTCATGTGCCACCAGGACCAGAAAGAGAACGCGGTTGCTGCTCATAGCAACTGCGCGGCCTGCCATGGTGGCGGCGCCGAGGCGCACCTGGAGAATTTCAAGGAGCATCCGGAACCGGTCACCAATGACACGTGTACAACCTGTCACCAACCGAACGACGACTTCAAGGCCATCGCCGCGCACGGGATGGACATGGAGTGCAGCGCCTGTCATTCGATTCACGAAGAAGGCTAATCGCCGTCTTTGGCAATGCTGAGACTCGGGCCGCGGTGGCAGCACCGCGGCCCTTTTTTATTCAGTCAGTTTGACAACACCGCAGCACTGGCCGCTCTTGAACGGGCCCAGGCGATCAGCGCCACCGCCGTGATGTTCATCATCAAGGCATACATGATCGCCGGCACCAGCATGGCCGGCATGCCGAACAGGCTGACCGCGATGAAAATGGCCAGGGCCGCGTTCTGCAATCCGCCTTCCATGGACACCGCCACCAGATCGGCCAGATCCAGCCGCAGCAAGCGGGCAGTCAGCACCCCCAGCGCCATCGTGCCCACGTTGAGGGCGAGCACGTAGGGCCCCAGGTCCAAAGCATGCTGAACCATCACAGAGCCCTGGCTGACGAACGCCCCGACAACGATAAAAGCAAACGCCGCGGTGGCCAGGCGGCGCGCTGGAATCCGGATGCGGTCACTGAAGCCGGCCTGGAAGTGATTGAGCGCCATGCCCGCAAGCAGCGGCAGGCCGGTCACCAGAAACACGCTTAACAAAATCTGCTGCGGCGGCACCGTCACCAGCGTGGTCTCGCCGAGCAGCCAGGCTTGCGAAGCCCAGAGAATCAGCGGGATCGTGATCATGCCGGCGACGCTGGCCAGCGCCGTTGCCGACACCGAAAGCGCAGCATTGCCACCGGCCAGTACCGTCAACAGGTTGGATGTCGGTCCCCCGGGACAGGCCGCAAGAATCATGATGCCGAACGCGAACTCAGGACGGCCGTTGTACAGCGCCACCAGCGCCGCGGCGATCAGCGGCAGCAGCAGAATCTGATTGCCCAAGGCTGCGACCAGGCCGCGCGGGGCTTTGAAAACCTCAATGAAGTCGCGGATTCGCAGGCCCAGGCCCACGGCAAACATGATGAAAGCCAGACCCAGCGGCAGGAGAATGTTGTTCACGTCAAATCGTCCCGTAGACAAGCGCAATGAGAATGATACCCGCACTCATCGCCAAACTCATGACCATCTGAAAGCGCGTTGTACGTTTCAGATTGGCGTTGCAAGCCTCGGCCGTGATCGGTTGCGAGAGGCTACGCAAGATACCAGGCACCAGGGCAAGCGCGGGCAGGCCCAGCAAAGCCCCCGACCAGGGTCGTCCCCATAAGGCCAGCAGGCCCAGTGCTGGGACAATCAAGCTCAGCAGAACCGCGATGAGACGGACCGAACCGGTCGGCCCCAGCAGTATGGCCAGAGTGCGTCTGCCGGCACGCCGGTCTCCGTCCAGATCACGCAGATTATTGATCGTCAGCACGGCCGAAGCCGGCAAGCCGACCGCCAAACCGGCAATCAGCATTGGACCGCTCAGTTGTCCGGTATACAACCACGCCACGCCAGCCACGGCCACGAAACCGAAAAACATCAGCACCATCAGCTCGCCGAAGGGCCCGCGTGCAATCGGCCGTGGGCCACCCGAGTAAGCCCAGGCCGCGATGACCGCCAGCAAGCCGACCCAAACCATGGGCCAGCCGCCCAACAGCACCAGGTAAATACCCGCCAGCACCGCCATGACAAAGCAGCTCCGTGCTGCAGTCAGCACGGCGCCGGCACTCGCCCAACCCAGAGCGGTCACGCGCGGCGGTCCAACGCGATTGGCGTCATCGGTGCCGTCCAGGGCATCGGCCGCGTCGTTCTGCAAGTTGGCCCCGATCTGCATGCAGGCGGCCGACGCGGCGGCAGCCAGCGAGATATCGAGTCGAACAGCTCCACTATCGGCCCAGCCGACCACCGAACCGACCAGCACCGGCGCCAGCGAAAGCGGAAGCGTATGGGGACGAATCGCGTGCCAGGCGATGATCATCCGGGAAGGAGCAGGTTCAGCCATGCGGGAATTATCCCCGAGCCCGGCCGGCGCTGCAGCCTTTCGGTCCGCCAGCGCCCAGCGCTATACTGAAGCCATGCTTGATGAACGCAGACACGTCCGCCACCGGCCCGTCCTGTACCTGAAGGTTTTCGACCCTGCCAGCGGCGCGCTCGTCGGCCATCTGGTCGATATCTCTGAGCGCGGCCTGATGCTGGTCACCGAAGAGCCTTTGGACAAGGGTTTAAAGATGGAGCTTGCCTTCACGCCACCGGAAGAATCCGGAGCCCGCGAGCCGGTGAGTTTTCAGGCCGAGGTGCGCTGGTGTCGGCCTGAAGCCAACCCCGAACTCCATGACCTGGGGTTGATCGTAATCGACCCTTCCCCGGCGTTCCGACACGCCGTTCAGCAGTTGACTTCCGGTTACGTATTTTCCGGTTCGACCTGAGTCAAAACGGCCCCTTCAAACCTCAGCCTCAGGGTTGAAAAGACGCCGCATCGTCGGGCATCTCGGCCGATTCCTGATCTGACAATTCAGCAAATGGCGCGGCCATCTTGCCCATGTGCTGGAGAATGGTCTGGTAGACATGCCCGTGCAGCAGGATCGCTTCACGCCGCTCCGGAGGATCAAACTCGATGCCGTAGAGCGTGCCGACTGCGTCGTCGACCGCCGCCAGCACCGTGGTGTTGCGAATACTCGCACGCAAGCGAATCTCTTCTCCAAAGCCGGCCACGCTGACCCGCATCGCAATCACCAGGCGATCGTCGATACCGCCCAGACGACGGTTGCTGCTGACCAGGGCTCCGGTGGTACTGATGTCGCGGGTGCGCCCGGGAAACGCCGGTTGCGTTCGGTCGGGCTGATCATCGCTGCCAAGGCAGCGGATGGAGACCACGGAATCGAGGCTGACGCGCAAGGCCTTGCGCACACTGCTGGTCTGCAGCTCTTTCGGGAAAGCCAGGTGCAGGTAGGGATAAGGACGGGCACAGCTCCGTAGCACGGTCGAATTAAAGCCGACCACGTCGTTGCCGATCATCAGCCGCACGATCACCGCCTGATCCTGACGGACCAGCATGATGCGACCACCAACCTGCGGCGTCCCAACAATGATGCTGCGGCCCGGACTGCAGCCAAGAACCTTGACATAGTGCCGGTTGCCGGCGGTGTCGTTGACGAACTGCAACTGCAGCGAGTCGCCGACTTCCAGCCCCAGGCTCGCACCGTCCATCACCCGCTATCACTCCCCGATTTCTTAGACAGCTTTCATCTTACCCGTTCGCTCCAGGCACCGCCATCAAAGCGCAGGTGCCGATTTGACCTGGGTCAAGGCGGGCCAGGAGTTTTCCGCGTAGCCTGCAACTCACACAACGTCTCCGAGTATTCCAGCCTACCCCCGCCGACCGCTGATTGCAGCATGCGTCAACGGGCAGGGTCGGAATACCGCCGAAGCGGCACGCAGGTGTCGTCGAGGCCGGGGCAAGCACCGGAAACGGCCTTGCCTTCCCTTTTTATTGAAAAGGAGCATTTCAGTGCACACCCTGCAGGACCGGTTTGGCCGGCGCTTTTCCTACCTCCGACTCTCGGTCACCGAAGTCTGTAATTTTCGCTGTCAGTACTGCCTGCCCGACGGTTTCAAAGGCTCCAAGCGCGGTTTTTTAACGGTGCCGGAAATCCGGCGACTGGTCCGGGCTTTTGCCGAGCTGGGCACTTTCAAGGTTCGCCTGACCGGCGGCGAACCAACCGTGCGGCGCGACTTCGACGAGATTCTCGCCGCCGTGGCCGAAACCTCTGGCATCGAGCGGGTCGCAATGACCACCAACGCCTACCGCCTGGCCAAGAACGCAGCGGCATGGAAGTCGGCCGGACTGGACGCGGTCAACGTGAGCCTCGATGCGCTGGGGGCAGAAAGTTTCCAGCGCATCACCGGCGACCGTCGCTTTGCCCAGGTCATGGCCGGGATCGATCAGGCCCTGGCGGTCGGCCTCGATTCGGTCAAGATCAACACCGTGCTGCTGCGCGAACTCAACGACGACCAGCTGCCGGCGTTTTTCGATTTCGTTCGCCATCGACCGGTCAGTCTGCGCTTTATCGAGCTGATGCAGACCGGCGACAACCGGGCCTATTTCGAGCGTCACCATGTGCCCGGCAGCGGCATCCGGACCCGTCTGGAAAACGACGGCTGGCAACCCGTTGTGCGCGGCCCGGCGGCCGGACCGGCAGTGGAATACGCTCATCCCGATCACGCTGGGCGCATCGGCATGATCGCACCGTACGCCGCCCACTTCTGCGACGACTGCAACCGACTGCGGGTCACCGCCCGCGGCGCCCTGAAGCTATGCCTGTTCGGCAACGGCAGCAGCGATCTCAGGACATGGCTGCAACACGATGATCAAACCGAGGCGCTCAAAAGCCATATCATGTCGGCCTTGTTCGAAAAACCGCCCACTCACTTTCTGCACCAGGGCCGGGTCGGAGACACCCCGCACCTGGCCAGCACCGGAGGATGAATCCAGCGATGTCCGATCGTCGTCACTACCGAATGGTGGATGTCGGGTCCAAGGCCGTCACCCGCCGCCGGGCCATTGCCACCGGCCATATCCGCATGTCGAGCGAAACCTTTGTCCAGGTGCGCGACGGCACCCTGCCCAAGGGCGATCCGCTGCGCCTGGCCGAAGTGGCCGGCGTGCTGGCCGCCAAGCGCACCGCCGAAATCATTCCGCTCTGTCACCCACTGGGCCTGGACCACGTTGCTGTCGCCTTCCGCCCGGATGAAAGCCTGCCGGGGGTTCATGTATTCTGTCAGGCGGCCACTTCGGCCCGGACCGGGGTGGAAATGGAGGCGCTGGCCGGCGTCAGCGGCGCCTTGATGACGATCTGGGATCTGGCCAAGCAGGTCCAGGCCGATCTCGCCATCGACGGCATCCGGCTGCTGCTCAAAGAGGGTGGAAAATCCGGCCTGTTTGTCCATCCGGAGGGATTGCCGCCGCTGCCGCCGGGCTTTGAGGCACCGGACCAGAACCCGAACTGAACCCTTCACCCAGGAGAACATCCGGATGAATCGATCCATCAACGTCAGACTGTTCGGTGCTTTCCGCCAGGGCAACCCGGAAAGCAGCCTGACGGTCGAAATTCCCGAAGGCGGTCGCGTGGCCGACCTGCGCCAGGCCATGGAACTGGCTCTGGACAGCGACAACGCCCGCTCGCTGCTCAAGGCTTCGGCTTTTGCCACCGACAGCGCCGTGCTGGACGACCAGGACCCGGTCCCGGAGCAGGACGTGTCGATCCTGCCGCCGGTCTGTGGCGGCTGATGCATTGGGAGATGACCGCATGATCCATGTCGACATTACCGAATCCGTGCTCGATCCTCTCGACGCCCTGAGCCACTGCTCCAGCGAGGCCCACGGCGCAGCCGATCTGTTCATCGGCCGGGTGCGCAACCTCAATGACGGGCGCAGCGTCACTGCGGTGAGCTACGACCTGCATCCCCAGCTGTGCCGCAGTATCTTCGGTGACATCTGCAACGAAGCGCTGGCGCAGTGGGGCAAGGACCTGAACGTCTACCTGGTCCACCGTCAGGGTCGGCTGGCCGTGGGCGAGGCCAGCGTGATTACCGCCGTCAGCTCCGGCCATCGCGACGACGCGTTCAAGGCCTGCCGCTACCTGATTGAGCAAATGAAAGTGCGCGCTCCGATCTGGAAGCAGGAGCATTACACCGACGGCGACAGCGAGTGGATCAAGGGCCATGCCCTGCGCAGCAGCGACTGAACGGATCGGCCTGATCCTGGCCGGTGGCCGCAACAGCGCGGCCGAGTGGAACTGGCGCGCCGGCGTCTCCCTGCTTGACCAGGCCGGCCGAATCCTCAATCGCGCGGGCTTACAACGCGTCATCATTTCCGGGGCGGCGAACCGCAGCGACAGCCTGGACGATCTGCAGCCGGACCAGGGACCGCTGGGCGGGATCGCCAGCGTGCTGCGAAGTTTCCCGGAGCTGAGCCGTCAGACCCTGGTGGTGCTTCCGACCGACATGCCCGCGATCAACCCTCGCGCTCTGACCCGCCTGGCCGAAATCGCCGAATTCCATGGCCAGGGCGCGCTCTTTGACCTCGGTCCGCTGCCACTGGCGCTGGTCATCAATTCAGAGCTGGTGCAGGCCGTCGACGAAACACTGCAAGACACCGGGTCGATGGAGGCGCTGGTCGCCCGGCTGGGCTTGCCCGTGCTGGCATCCCTGCCCGATGACGGCCTGGACAACGTGGGCAGCGTCAAGGAGGTCGAAGAGGTCCGGCAGCGCCTGGACGCCATCCGCGCGGAGGCTGCTTCTTGAACGAGCGCTACGCCAAGCAGTTCATCGTGCCCGAAATCGGAGCCGACGGTCAGTCCCGAATCGGGGCTGGCCGGGTGCTGTGCGTGGGTGCCGGCGGGCTGGGAAGTGCCGTTTTGCCCTACCTGGCCGGCGCCGGCGTCGGTCGGATTACGATCATCGATAACGATCAGGTCGACCGAACCAACCTGCAGCGCCAGGTGCTGTTCGGTGAATCCAGTCTCAATCAACCCAAGGCGGAGGCGGCGGCGGCCCGCCTGCGCGATCTCAACCCCGACATCGACATTCAGGCCGTCGACGCCCGACTGGACCTGAACAACGTGGAAGCGCTGCTGCTGGCCCACGATGTCATCGTCGACGGCAGCGATAACTACGCCACCAAATACCTGGTTGCCGACGCCTGCGTCAAGTTCGACCGCCCGCTGGTCTACGGGTCGGTGACCGGCATGGAAGCCATGGTGACCGTCTTCCACGCCGGCCATGGTCCCTGCCTGCGATGCCTGTTTCCGCAGGCCCCCACCGGCTGGGTACCGAACTGCGCCGAGGCCGGCGTGCTCGGCTCGCTGGTCGGGATGACCGGTTCGCTCCAGGCCAGCGAAGTCATCAAGCTGCTCGTCGGCGCCGCGACCGGCATGAGCAGCCTGATCGGGCGCCTGTGGGTGATGGACGCCCGGGATGGGCAAAGCCGACTGATGGCGGTTCGTCGGCGCCAGGACTGCACGAGCTGCGGACATGACGCGGGCGACATCGTGTTGCAGGGCGCGCCTGCCCCGTTGCTGCGCGAAATCGACGTCAATGAGGCCCAGGCGCTGGTCGACTGGCCATTCCTGGACGTGCGCGAACGCAGCGAGTTCGCCGCCGGACATATTCCCGGAGCACTGAATCTGCCGCTGTCGGAACTGCAGAGTGGCCAGGCTCGGCCACCAGCGGGATCGCGCTGCGTGCTCTATTGCGAAAGCGGCGTTCGCTGTCGTACCGCGGCCGAAATCCTCAAGCGTTTCGACTACCAAGATATCCGCGGGCTGCGCGGTGGCCTGCCCGCCTGGCAGGCTGCCTCCGGCTCGCATCCACACCCTAGATAAAGCACCCCACACAAGGAGCCTTTCATGAGCAACGACATCCCCAAGACGTTTGTACGCTTTACCGATCGCTTCCCAGAGCTGGCCGAAGCGCATCGCCAGGTCGGTAGTGCAGTCGACAGCGCGGGCCCGCTAGACGAGAAAACACGCGCCCTGGTCAAGCTGGGTTTCTGCGCCGGCGCAGGCCTGCAGTCGGCGCTGAAATCTCACGTGCGCCGTGGGATCGAAAAAGGGCTGACCCGAGAAGAAATCGAACATGCCGTAGTGCTGGGCATGAACTCGGTCGGCTTTCCGGCCACCGTCGCGGCCTGGCAATGGGCCCAGAACGCGCTCGACGAGGGCTGAGTCGACCACCCTCGACAGGCCGGATCGATCAGCCGATCCGGCCTGTCTAGCGGTTTTGAAGATGCAATTGATCCGGATCAATTACCCCGCCGGCGAGAGCAGATACCATTCATGACAACGACTAGGGAGATACGTCATGGCTGAGCAGGGAAACCGCCCCAACTTCATCGTCCGCTTTTTCAGCTGGATCTGGAACCTGTTTACCAAGCCCGCGGCGAAGCTGGGCGCTGGTGTGCTGGTCATCGTCGGCGTCGTCGTCGGCATTGCCGGTTGGCAGACCAAGATGACCGTCATCGACGTCACGTCAACCACGGCCTTCTGTACCAGCTGCCACGAGATGGAAGCCTTCGTCCTGCCGGCGGTGGCCCAAGGGGTCCATTGGAACAACGCCAGCGGGGTTCGAGCCGAGTGCAAAGATTGTCATGTCCCCAAAGAGTATTTCCCCAAGATGGGGGTCAAGATCAACGCCGGCCTCGTAGAGCTGCCGTCGCACTTCATGGGCAAGCTCGGTACCGAGGAGAAATACAACTCCCATCGCTCGGAGATGGCCCACAGCGTCTGGGAAGACATGCGTGCCAACGACTCGCGCGAGTGTCGGAATTGCCACGAGTGGGAAGCCATGGCCGAAGCCGACCAGAGCCGTCCGGCCTGGATGCTCCACCAGCGCGCCCAGGAACAGGGCCAGACCTGTATCGATTGTCATGACGGCGTCGCCCACGGCATGTCGCGCCGCGACTATGAGAAGCAGGCCGAAGCCACGGCCGCAGCAGGCGCTCCCTAGCCCAACAACGCTGGTCCGATCGCGCTCAGCCAGCCGGCCAGCGCGGCCAGACCGACCACGCTGAACAGGCCAAGCCGGGTGAGGAACAGCAGCCCGGCCGCGGCCAGACTCAAGGCCAATGCCACAGGGTTAAGCGTCGACCATACCGGCAGCGCAAGATCCAGGCCGAGGGTCTGAATCGACTGCCGTTCATCAAATAGCAGCCGCAGCGCGAACCAGACCGCAAGGTTAGCGATCACCCCGACCACGGCCGCGGTGATCCCGCGCAGCGCGGCCGCGGCACCCCGATGATGGCGCAGGCGCTCCACCCACGGTGCCATCAGGAAGATCCAGAAAAACGAAGGAACAAACATCATCCAGGTGGTCAAACCGGCACCCAGGCTGCCAGCCAGTAGCGGCGACAGCGGTCCGTGTTCACGCCAGGCCGCGAGGAACCCAACAAACTGGGTCACCAGGATCAGAGGGCCGGGGGTCGTCTCGGCCAGCCCAAGACCGTCGAGCATTTCGGTCGCCGTTAGCCAGGCCTGCTGCTCGGAAGCATACTGCGCAACCCAGGCCAGCACCGCGTAGGCACCGCCGAAGCTGAACAAGGAAACCAGGCTAAAGAAACCCGCGATCCGGGTCCAGATCGAATCCAGCCCCAGGCCGCCGGCAAGGGCAGTCAATGGCAACAGCCAGACTCCCAGGACAAGGAACGGCACGGCCTTGGGAATCCGCGCCGGCGCCACCTCAGCGGCCGCGACGACATCTCCGTCAGCCAATAGCCGCCAGCCCAGCAAACCCGCCACGGCGACCACAAGCGGAAACGGCAGATTCCAGCAGAACATGGCCACGAACGCGACCACCGCCGTGAATCTCGCCCAGGGTCGGTCCAGGACCTTGCCCGCCATGCGAATCAAGGCCTGAAGCACAATCGCCAGCACCGCACACTGCAAGCCGAACAGCACCCCCTCAACCCAGACGGTCCGACCGACGGTGACGTAGAGCAGACTCAGAGCCAGCATGATCAGCGCGCCCGGCAGCACAAACAGCACGCCAGCCAGCAGCCCACCGCGCACGCCCTTGAGCAGCCAGCCAATGTAGGTAGCAAGTTGCTGGGCTTCCGGTCCGGGCAGCAGTAAACAGAAGTTCAGCGCGTGGTTGAAGCGCTCCTGGCTTAGCCAGCCGCGTTCTTCAACCACCAGGCGCTGCATCACGCCGATCTGAGCGGCCGGCCCGCCGAAACTCAGGATCGCAACCTGCCACCAGACCAGGACGAAAGCTCGCCCCGGAATGGGGTGTTCCGGGCGGTCAGTAATAGACGCCGACCGTTCCCGGCATTCGGTTCTGCTCGTCGATCACGCGCTCGATGCGCTCGACCAGATCTTCGGCATCCGGCATCTCGCCGGAGTCGGTCAGGAACTGGATCAGATTGACCTCGCGTTGCACCACAATGCGGTTGTAGTCATGCACATCGCGCAGGACCGTGACCGCATTGTCCGCCGCGCCGTCCATGGCGTGACTCAAGGCAATATAGAGCAGGGCCGTGGCGTCCTCAGGCCGCTGATCCAACAGTTGTTCCAGGACCCGGCGGGCCTCAGCGGTGAGGTCGAGCTTGAGATAACACCAGCCCAGCCTGCGGTATCCTTCCAGAAAATCGGTCTCGCGCAGAACAAGCCGGGCGTAAAGCTCGGACGCCTTCTGGTAGTCGCCGGCCGCCAGCAGCTCATCGGCACGCAAAGCCGAGGGATGGCGATCGGGCGATCGCTCGGCAGCCGTGTCGCTGCGCGTGCGCCCGGTGAGTCGACCGAAAAGCTCGCGGCGTGAAAGAGTCGATTTCCTGCTGCTCATCGGTTTATTGTACGGTGTGTTTGATGTTTGCAACCCTGCCCGAGAGACACCAAGGATGAACCCGAGCCCCGAGCGCTGGATCGCAGAATTCTTTGAAAGTATTGATTGCATGGACGCCGACGGCTTTGCCGCTCATTTTTGCGCCGACGGCGGGTTTCGCTTCGCCAACCAGACGCCGCTGGTCGGAACGGCCGCGATTGCCGGCGGTGCCGGCGCCATATTCGGCATGCTCAACGCTATCCGTCACGACCTCATCAAGCACTGGCTGGCCGACGGTGACCTGCTGGTCGAAGGCATCGTGCATTACCATCGAGCCTCCGACGGACGCCGCTTCGCTTTCCCCTTCCTCTCTGTCTTCGAGTTCGAGGGCACGGCGCCTGGACCCATCCGGTCCTACCGGGTCTTTGTCGACAGCCACGAACTGTTCCTGCCGCCCAGCGCCTGAGAACCGGTGTCCAGCGCATTGCTCCAGGCCGAACTCGGGACGGTCTTCGATCGTCGCTTCCTGTTCATCACCGGCAAGGGCGGCGTCGGCAAGAGCCTGATCAGCGCCGCCTTGGCGGTGCGCGCCGCGCGCTGCGGGGAGCGGACGCTATGGGTGGAAATGTCGGAGTCGCCCCGGGGCGGCCATTTTTTTCCGGGGTTTGAGCCGCGCTACGCGCTGGCGCCGGTTTGCGATCAGCTTTGGGGTATGAACCTGCGCGTCCAGCCCGCGATCGAGGAATACCTGGCCGTGGCGTTCAAGATTCCGCTGCTGACTCGACTGATCGCCCGCAACACGCTGTTCCAGGTGCTGACCGGCGCCCTGCCCGGACTGGACTCGTTGATCCCGCTTGGGAAGATCTGGTACGAACTCGGCCGACGCCGGGGCCGGAAACCCTACTGGGATCGAGTCGTACTCGATGCGCCCGCGACCGGTCACGCGCTGGCCATGCTGCAGTTTCCGCAGGCGGCTCTGGACATCGTCAAAAGCGGCAACGTGGCCGATCGGGCGCGGGAAATCGACGCGATCCTCAGCGATCGGTCGCTGACCGGCCTGATTGCCGTCACCACCCTCGATGAGTTACCAGTCGACGAGACTCGCGAGCTGTTTGACCGGGTTCATACAGACACGCCCTACCGCTTTGAAGCACTGGTGTGCAACGAGATCCTGCCCGATATCGGTCGCGATCAGGGCGAGCGCTATCGCGACTGGCTGGACGGCACGCCCGATCCAGAGCTGGACTCGCTAAACGCAGCCGACGAACAGTCCAGGGTCCGCCTGGCCTGGCTTGAGCATCGACGAGCCAGCCAGCTCAAGCGCCTGGACCAGCTCGCGTCCAATCAGGTGCCGATGTTTCGCGCGCCCTGGATTCCGCTCACCGACGAAGCCGAATTGCTGAACGCCATGATCGAAGAGTTCGCCCGCGCATGATCGAGACCAGCATCGAGCGCCATCGCATCCTGATCGTGGGCGGCAGTGGAGGGGTCGGCAAGACCAGCGTCAGCGCGGCCCTGGGGCTGGCTTCAGCCCGGGCCGGCTACCGCACACTGGTGCTGACCATTGATCCCGCGCGCCGATTGGCCGCTGCCCTGGGGCTGGACGGCATCGGTCCCCAAGCCGAGGATGTCACGCCCCGGCTAAGACAGGGCGATAGCGAACTCTCCGGCGAGCTGCATGCCATGATGCTGGACGTGCGCAACACGCTGGATCGGGCGGTGGAGCGTCATGCACCCAGCCCGGAGCGCCGCGACCAGATCCTGAACAACCGTCTTTACCAGAACATTGCCGGGCGGCTATCGGGAAGCCAGGAATATGCCGCCATGCAGCAACTCGAGGAAATCGCCAGCCGCGGCGACTACGATCGCGTCATTCTCGACACCCCGCCCACCACCCAGGCGCTCGATTTCCTGACCGCTCCGGAGCGGCTGCAGGCTTTTTTCGATTCCAATCTGATTCGCATCTTCCTGACCTTCAGCGGTCGCGCTGGTCGCGGTTTCTTTCGCGTGACCGACGTGCTGTTTCGCACCCTTGAGCGGCTGACCGGTGCCCAGGTGATCCGCGACATCACGGAGTTCTTTGAGGTCGCCGAGTCCATTCTTGAGCCGTTCAGTGCGCAGGCCGCGCGCGCGCGCAGGCTGCTGCGCGACCCGAGCACCGCCTTTGTGGTCGTCACCGGAGCCAATCCTCACCAGCTCGAAGAGGCATGCGGTTTCTCACGGGCGCTGAATGGCATGGGAATCCAGGTCGGCAACGTTGTGGTCAATCGCTGGCTGCCCGCGCTGCAGAACCGGCCGCCAGAAGTGCCGGAAGCCGTGGCCAGCGACGAACTCATTCAGCGGGTGGCGTACTGGGAGGCGGCGCTGGAAAATCTGGCCCGCCTTCAGACCGAAGCCATCGATGCACTCGAAGCCGAAGGCGCGCCGGGTCTGGTCCGCCTGCCGGAAATGCCGGGGGCGATTCATTCCTTGGAGGGTCTGGCCGAACTGTGCGACCGGCTGTGCGGCGGTCACGCCGGGGCGCCGGCGCAATAAGGCATCCCGTCAGGCCAGTAAGAGCCCGACGCCCAGCAGGACAATGGTCGCCATCAGGGTGGCGACATTCAGCCCCAGCCAGGGTGTGAGAGCCTTGGGATCATCGGCATGCAGCAGCGCTTTGCGGCCCACCACGAAAGCCGCTGGCGCAGCCAGCAGAAGCAGAAGCGTCGTCATCGGCAACACGCCCGCCAGAACGCCGGTCACCGGCACAAGGTAGGCCAGCAGAAGAACCACGACAAACAAGCGGGCAGAGGCTGCCCGGCCCAGCAGAATGGGCATGTGTAGGCGCCCGTGGCTGCGATCGGGCTCAACGTCGGGAAACTGGTTGATCAGGAGCAAGCCGCTGACCAGCATCATCGGCGTGAGCGAGGCCCAGAGAATGGCGACGCTGTAATGGCCGGTTACTGCGTAATAGCTGCCGGCAACCATGATGGGCCCGAAACCCAGGCCCGGCGCCAGCAGGCACAACAACGGCCGACGGGTGATCCAGGCCGTGTAGGCCAGCACCAGAACAAGACCGACCAGCCCTGGAATCAGAAGCCCCAGGCCGGATTCGGCCATCAGGAATAGTCCAATCAGGGCGCTGGTGCCGAGTCCCGCAAGTCCGCTGGCCAAGACCGCAGTTGAGGCCGCGGGTACAGCGGGCAAGGCCCCGCTGCCGCCGCTGAAAGGGGTTCGCTGGGTCGCCAGATCAAGGCCAGAGCGGAAATCATCCCATTCATTGATGAGGTTGACCGACGCGTGCGCCAGCAGGCCAGCGACAACGATGAGGACGGCGGTCAACGCTGTCGGCGTACTTCCGGCAGCGTGCGCTGCGGCCAGTGCCGGAAAAATGCACACCGGCGTCAGGATCAGGAAATTGGGTCGCGCCGAGCGGGCGACTGTCGCAGCGATACTCATCGGCGAATGGTAGCCGAATCCTGATCAAGACTTATTGAAAACGATAGCGCAACATCACCCGAAACACGTGAACCGTCCGATCCGGCGATACCTTGCCGAGGCTGATGTAGTTCGGAAGCGTCGCCGGACCGACTCCGTCGCGATAGAAGTCGTCCTCGCGGGCACGAGCAAGCATGTAACCGAGACTCAAGCTCAGACGATCTGCCAACTCACGTTCCACGTCGGCTTCGATAAGGTAACGCCGGGTCTGCAGTTCGGGGAACGGCGGCGCGTCCTCGCGCTTTTCGATCTCGATCTGACCGTCAGCGCTGGCGTAAGTCAGGCGCAGACCGGCGTTCATCCAGCGACCGGGAAGCTCGGCGAAGTCCACAGCAAGACCCGCGGTGATAAATGCATCGTCCGTGGTCGCGCGCCACGCCGCGCCGCTGATGTCATCGGCGCCCAGGATTTCTGCGTCGAGCAGTTCGCGCGCGACAAACGCACTGGCCGTGATGTCGCCGCCGAGACGCGCCGATAGATCGAGGCCAAACTGCTGGCTGTCGGCTTCGCTCAAACCGATCATGGTGTCGTCATAGCGCTCTTCGGCCAGTTCGACGAAAGCGCCCGCGGTCCAGCGCGCGTTGAGCGCCACGTCCGCGGCGAGCCGGAACAGGTCGCGATCTTTCTCGGCAAAATGGTAGCGGCGAAGAGCCGGATTTTCGAACGGATTGAGCAGACTCGGATCCAGATCGTTACTGCGGGATTCACGTCCGATTTTAGCGCGCAGGGTCAGCCGCTCGTCAGGGGTGGCCCGGGCCGACAGGCTGAAGCCATCGGTGGTGGTCTCGCCGACTTCCTGGAAGTCACGGTCCGTTGCCTGGCGGCTGGCGCTGGCGGTCAGGGTCAGTTCGCGGCGCACCCGGTAGTCCAGAGAAGCCTCGGCGCTGCGACGCTGGTAGCTGTAAGGCTGATTGGCGAATGGTCCGACCACGAAGGTATCGGTCGCGACCACGGTGTAGAGGTTCGAGTCGGTCGAGTTGTCGCGGTCATCGTAGCGAACCACCAGGCGACCGCGCAGGCGGTCGGTGAAATGACCATTCACACGGAAGTTGGCGATCCGGGTATCGACTTGTCCATCGAGGCTGGCGACCGGAAGCGCGGGCACGGACAGGCTGTCGTTAAGCGTCGGCGCCAGAAAAGCCTCGTCCTGCGTTGCGCGCCCGAAGGCCACCTGGCCGGCCATGTTCCAGGATCGCGATGGCCGCCAGGAGCCGGTGAGCACGAACTGGTGAAACTCGTTATCCGGCGCCAGACCCAGTTCGCCCCGGTCACCGCCATTGAAGGCCGGAAACGGGTTGTCCCAACGCACCGAGCGATCGTTCGATTCAAACAAAGAAACCTGGTAGGCGCCTTCAATTTGCCAGGCCTCTTGCACGTAGCCAATGGCCGCCTCGACCAGCGTGGTTTCCTCATCCAGCGGTGCCACCAGCTCGGTGCCGGTAAACAGGAAGCTGGCGCCCTTGACGAAGTCACCTTCGCGACGGGTGTGCTCAAAATCGACGCGCGAGCGCCATGGTGATGGACGGGTCAACGCCGCGCCCAGCTTCAGCGTCTCACGCTGATGACCGATACGAACATCGCGCAGATTGGGCTGCAGCAGGATCATGTCGCTAGTGTTGCCAGTGACCCAACCGGAAGGCAGGGTCTGGTTGGCGGTTCCGGCACCGCTGTAGAACGTGCGCGCATCGTCAGACCAGATCCAGGGTATTTCCTTCCAGTCCAGGCCCAGGCGATAACTGCCCTGGCGACCGCCTTCCAGGGACAGAAGCCTGCTGTCCAGGCCCAGGCGATCGCCGTAGGCGAGGACATAGCGGCCGTCAGGCGCTCGGTACCAAAGGTCGCCTTCCAGCGCAACGAAAGCGCCCTCTTCTTCCAGCCCGCCAAAATTACCAAAGTCCGGATTGTCATCGGACACATAGCCCGCGCCGGCGGCTACGTTCCCGTTCAGGCCATCGCTGAAGGGACACAGTTCGCAGACCCACTGGCTGGTATCCGGTCTGGGTGCGGTCTCGGCCAGCGCCGTGTGGCATCCGGCAGCCAGCATCAGCGTTGCGGTGACGCCTATTAGCTTTTGCATGCTCATTCTCCCCACCTAGCGGGCCAGGGCCCGACCCGAGGGATGGTTAGAACCATGCACCTGGGTATGACAATTCATGCAGCTGTCGAGCAGCAGCAGGTTGGACGGGTTGTTGTCCGGCAGACCATCGGCCGTGATTCCGATGCCAACATGGCTTTCGCGGCCATGACAGGACTGACACAGCAGCGGCGCGCGCTGGGCCAGCATCCCGGGGTGATTGGAGCCGTGCGGTTGATGGCAGTGGGTGCAATCTTCAGCCACTGGAGCGTGCTCCCAGAGATGCGGGCCGCGCTTGTCGGCATGGCAGGTGTAGCAATTCTGGTTGATGTTGAGATCTGTCAGCATCGCCTCGTTGGGCGAGCCGTGCGGCGCATGGCAGTCGGCGCAGGCCATTTCTCCGTGCCGCATGGGGTGGGCGTAGGCCTGCTGCGCCTGCGAACGCTGGCTGATATGACAGTCCATGCAAACCGCGTTCTGGCTCGTGGCCAGGCTCATCGGGTCGCGCTGCTCGTGCGAATTATGGCAATCGGCACAACCGACCTCGAATCGCTGGTGTTCGCTGCCGTCCCAGAAGCGGTGACCCTGGTCGAGGTGACACGTGGTGCACATGTCATTCTGCTGGTCTACGGTCCAGAACGCGTTGGGCCCGTAAGCCGGCATCGGGGGGCGTTCGCGTCCGGCGACGATCGGCCCGGCATGGGCGCCGCCCGGACCATGACAGGCCTCGCACTGCAGCTGCCCGTCGCCAAAGGGAGAGCGGGCATCTGCGCGCACCGCATGTGGACCTTCGAACAAATCCAGCAGGTGGGCCTGGTCGGCGCCGGAGTGGCACCACATGCACTGCTGGGCGCCCAGGCGGGAATACTCGAGCGTTTCCTCATCGGCTGACTGCACCCAGGACGATGCCGAAACCAGCACGATCGCGAATATGGAACCCAGAATCCTGTTGCTAGCAATCAATCCTCGTCTCCCGTCTGTCCGGCTGGTGCCGAAAAGTTTCCGGCCCGCCGCGCCTGGGGCGCCGGCGGGCCGGTCTTCCTCTTCAATGCGGGTGCGATGGTTCGCACCCGCGGTTGTGCCTTGCGGTTACTTCAATCCGTGCGCCACATCGACGTCGGCGAAGGAACCTTGTCCGTGACAGAACATGCAGTTTTCCGGTCCGGCGTTGTTGAGACGCTCCTGGGTATCGGGATCACCGAACGGATCCGGGTTATCCAGGAAGGAGTTGCCGAAGGAAATGCCGGTTTCGCCGCGAACGGACATGTGCTCGATGGCGACATCGGAATCATGACAAGCGACACAGGCCGCGGCTTGCGGGCTGAACTTGTTGTCGTCATTCCAGTTCGTGGCCACCTCCAGGCTCGGCGCGTAATCACTGGCGCCGAAACGGCTGCCGCCGATCACGGTGGCACCAGTGTTGACGGTCGTACCCAGGGCACCTTCCGGCGCGCCGTAGTAAGTACCTTCGACGTGGCAGGCCAGGCAGTCACCCTGACGCTTCGGATAGGTCAGGTCCCCGTAAGAGTGTGCCGTACCACCAAAGCCGTAGGCCGTGTACTCGGTCTCGCGAACATCAGGCGCGTGGATGGCGTGAATCATGTAGGCGTAGTTGACCGTTGCTTCTTCCAGACCGTCAACCGTGGCTTCGCTGAAGCCGTTGGCCATGCCGTCCGGATCGATCGGGCGACGGAACAGGTCGGTTGAGTTCGGGTTGTGGCAGGAAGCGCAGGCCTCGTTGTTGTCGGCCCGGTTTCCGCCGTGGAACGCGATACCGTCGTTCTTGTTGTGGCAGTCCTGGCATTTCTCCAAGCTGACGACGACACGACGGGCCTGAGGCTCGGCATCGTTGATAGCGAAGGGCACCAGCGCACTGGTGACCGGCACGCTGTCTTCAAACACGCCCACCACGCCGCTGAAGTCACCGGCCGGATGACCTTCCATCAGCACCGAACCTGAGCCCAGGGGCGGGGTTGTGCTCGGGATCACGATGGGCGGATTCAGCATGCCCGTATCCAGCGTGTAGGTGCCGTCACCATTGTCCATGACGCCAGTCGGCAGGTCGAAACCACTGCCCGGAGCCACTGCGATGCGGCGAGCCTGAGCCGCCGGGCGACCCGTGACTGCCGTACCTTCGTCGTTGGCCACATTGGTGAAATCGGCATTCGGCCAGACCAGGGAAATGTTGACGCTGGCTTCACCGGAGCCGGAGAACGCCGGATGCGTGGTCATGTCGTAGGGCGCATCGTCGTTGGTCGGATCGGTGACCGAGAACGTGATGATTGGCGAATCACCTTCGTTGGTGTTGGTTACATCCAGCACGTTGTACTGGAAGCGCTGCGCGGCAGCCTGTCCAGGAATCACGTGCGCTTCCAGGTTGGATTCCATCAGGCCAGCCTTGGAGTGGCATGCAGCACAGGTCGAGTTCGGCTGAGCACCGGCCGCATGGTTGCGGTTGAGGTTGGTCAGGCCGTTGTCGTCATAGGTCAGGTTGTCATGGCAGGATGCGCACTGTTGAGCGGTGCCGCCATTATCGACCCATTCAGCCTCCGGAGTCGCGTCATTGCCCGGGGTGTGACAGGTCGTGCAGTTACGAACGTCCTGCGGATACCTGACGTCCTCATAGCTGTCGATACTGCCACCCCGACCAACCACGGCATAGGGCTCGTTAACAATCTCAGCAGCGTGGATCTTGTGAATCATGTAGGTGAAATCAATCGGCGTTCCCAAGCCACCGTCAATGTCGCCGTCAACGTGGCAGGTCACGCAATATTCAACCGTCTTGCGGGGACCGCCGTGAAAGGCAAATTCTTCGCTGGCGTGGCAACCCACGCAGTTTTCCTGGGTTGCGATACGGCGCGAAGGAATTCCCTCGGTCGCACCAGTCGAGGGCTGGATGTCCAACCATGAATCACCGGACTGACTATTAGACAGCTGCTGGCCGAGAATCTCAACGTTCCGAAGTTCGATTCCGATGCGATGAGTCAGAGTGGGCTCGAACGGAATACCGTTGATCTGATCCAAGCCCTGATCCAGCGTGAAGCTGTAGTTTCCGCCACCGAGGTTTTCCAGCGTGCCGCCGTTGTAAGCGGTCACCTGAGCATCAGGCACACCGTCATTGTCCCGGAAAATGTAACCTTGCCAATGCGGGCTCTTACCGTTGCTCGCCGGCGCCAGCTTGACGGCAGTCACGCCAACGCGAACGGACTCGATATCGGCAACGCCAGCGCCGTTTTCGTCGGCCACCTCGAAAAACAGCGTCGGAACGGCACCGTCAAAGGTCACGTCCACGATGAAGGGACGGACTTCTTCCGGCAGGCGGGTGCGATCACCAATGCGCTGCAAGCGCGCATCTACAGGTTCCGGGACGGGGAGCTTGCCTTCCGGATCAAAGACTTCGCGAAAGCTGTCGGGCATGCCCTTGTAGAAGCGCATTTCGTCTTCGCTGATCGCCGCGTTGCCATCGCTGAGCACGCGCTCTGATGCGGCCGGCCGTGCCTGCTCGCGAGCGTCGCCGCGGTTGTAGGTGTCGGCCAGAGCCAAACTTGACAAGAGCAGGACAGCCAGGAAAGCACCGCATGCGGTACCTGTACGTGTCCAATTTCGTGCTTGTTGCATGATCATCCCCGTCTCCTTAACTAACGATGAAATTTCAATCCCTTTAGATGCTGATACTAACGAATCCTTCACGCACTTGGCAAGCGAAAAGCCGGAATTGATGCGTTTTTTTCACATAATTTAGACACTGCTCATGGTGCACCATAAAAAAAGCCGGCACGCATATAGC
>JAZBOC010000203.1:0-1883 GCA_036353315.1 Wenzhouxiangella sp.
AATACTATCCATTAAATGGGTGCATGCCCGCAATATTTAAAGAGGTTTTAAGGTACCTCTGAATAATGATGACATATCTCTGGCTTACAGGTGTGTTCGCAATCAAGGCAGCGTTTTGAAAGCATGCTCAAGCCTGGTGAAAAACGCTAACACAGAGTGCGGGCGCACCTGTAAGCCCCGAAGGGCGAGTCCTGAAGCGCACATCTACGGTGTGGCCTACATGGATGTAGGTCAGGGGCGTGAGCAGGAGCGGAAGCTTTGTGCTTCTTGTAAAGGAGCGCCCCATTCACTGCGAAGCACGCCTTGTAGCTGCACGCTTCAGGTCTCGCAGAGACATATCAGCATTGTTCAGAGGTGCCTTAACAGTATAGGCGGATTTGCCTGATACTGATTAAAGTCCGCTAATGAATGCGAATTAAGGCAAATGTAATTATGATCATAGCGATAAACAACAAAAGTTAGATAAACGCTCGCTGTAGGCGGAATGAAAAAATGTTCAAAGCAGCCGTGCTTATACGACACACGCCGGATTCACTTCGTTTATTCGCGTTTGCTTTTTCAGATTTCTGTCGACAATAAAAAGGGCGACCAGATGGTCGCCCTTGTCTGTTGAACCTCAGCGGCAAATCCGCCTATTCGGTTTTGATATGCCAGCCTTCGGTGGGTGGCAGACGTGGCATGGTGATTTCAGGGAATTCACCGCTCAGCGCCTTGAGGAAAGCCACCAGGTCTTCGGTCTGTGCCTTGTCCAGATCAATATTCAGCTGGGTTTTTGCCATCACCTTAACCGCTTCATCCAGGGTGTCGACGCGGCCATTATGAAAGTAGGGTGCAGTCAGTGCGACATTGCGCAGCGTTGGCACCTTGAAGAAATAGGTATCGGCTTCAGTGCCGGTGATATCGGCACGGCCCCTGTCGGCCAGCAGGTCATATTTCTTTACATAGCTGTTGTCAGTGAAGGTGGGGAACTTCATAAAGAAGCCGTTGCCTGCGGGCATTTGCGGACCATTGAAAGCCGCGCCTGAATGGCAGGAGGTGCAGCCCAGGCTGGCAAAGCTGTTCATGCCACGAACCTGTTGTTTGCTGAGGGCGTTCTTGTCGCCTTTCACATAACGGTCGTAGGGGCTGTTGGGAGTAACCAGGGTGCGCTCGAAGGCCGCCACCGCGCGGGCCGCGTTATCCACGGTCATGGAGTCCTTGCCAAACGCCGCTTCGAACATGGGCTGGTAGCCGGGAATCGAGCGTACCCGATCCATCGCGGTTTCGACATCAGCCATACCCATTTCCACAAGGTTAGCCACCGGACCCTTGGCCTGGTCTTCCAGTGATGGCGAGCGGCCATCCCAGAACTGGCTGGAACTGAAGCCGGAGTTCCACACCGTAGGTGAGTTGCGACCACCGGTTTTACCGTGGATGCCCATGGAAACCGGGCGATTGTCCTCACCACCCAGCATCACATTGTGGCAGCTGTTGCAGGATACGGTGCCGGTGGAGGAAAAGCGGGGATCAAAAAACAGTGCTTTGCCCAGCTCAACTTTTTCCGCGGTGGTCGGGTTATCGGCGGGTGCCGATGCCTGTTCGGGCAGGGCCTGCCAGTCCACTGCCTGTGCTGGCAGGCTGGTTATCAGCAGAGTAATAATGCCCGTAAAAATACTATGAAACCGCGTCATGCTTGTCTCCTGTTTGCGCACCATGAAGGTGCGTATTGGTTATAAATCGTGCCTGAACAGACAGATTGCTCTAATATGGTGCAATTCTATATTAGGTATTATTTATATTCCAACGATAAACACGATTTTTTGCGGGGTTATTGAAATTTAGCTGGAGGGTTAAAGCTTGCGCCTGATGGCTGGGACGACATAGCCGCTACCGGCGTCCTGCCT
>JAZBOC010000134.1:0-2498 GCA_036353315.1 Wenzhouxiangella sp.
GCCCACGCCAGGACGACCGCGATCGGGAAGCCCAGCGCCAGCACCAGCAGGATGGACTGCATCACCCAGGGCGGGGCAGTGGTGCTCTCCAGGACCAGGTCGGCGACCTGGGCCAGGCCCCAGGCGACTACGGCATAGGCCGCGGCCACGCGGAAGACCTTGCGGCGCTTGAGTTCGGTGAAAAGCTTCATGACCGGGTTTCCTGAACGGCTTCCGGCTCACCGGCAAAGTCACCCAGCTCGCGCTCGACTTCGAGCAGGCGCTCGAGCCGGGCCGCGTTTTGTTCGTCGATGCGCTCAAGCAGCGTCCGTATCTCGTCGCTGTCGCGGACCTTTTCAAACTCAGGAGCCGTTCTGGCCAGGGGCAAACCCAGAGCGCCTGCCCCGTATGCAAGTTCAAGCGCCACACTGGTGGCCTTCGCATCACCACCGATGGCGGACGTTAAAGCCTGCTGGAATAAGAAAGATGAGTGTGCAACACCGGATTGACGAAGTCGGTCCAGATGCTGCTGCTGGACGGCCAGCAATCGATCGCGTTCTTCGCTGCGCCCGAGCCGATCGGCGGCTAGCGCCATGGCAGTGCGCGCGTTAAATACCGCGTTCGTCATATCGTCGGGCTTTGAATGGTCCAGAAAAGCCGCGCTGATGGTATAGAGCGTTGGCCAGTCTCCTCGCAAATCAGCAACCCGTGACTCGGCCAAACTGAGCCCTTCGAGGGTGCTCCATGCCCCCGCAGCATCAATGCGATCCGCATGCTGTTGAACATACTCCACGGCGCGTTCTGTATCGCCCTTTGCCCTGAGGATGAGTTCACGGACCCATATTCCGGCATCCGGGCTGATCACATCGGCACGCTCCAGCCATCGCGTTGCGCCATCGAAATCGCCCAGAGAAAAGAACAAACTGGCGATGCGTTCCATGACGTAGACTGCACGCGGATTGATCTGAAGAAGGCGGTGGAAGGTTCGATACGCTTTCACCGGCTCGCCGCTGAGCCAATAGACAAAACCGAGTGACCCAAGGCCCGGCACGTAGTCCGGATCCCAGTCCACGATCGACTTCGCCAGGCGCTCTGCCTCGTCGAGCCGCCCCACGGACACGTACGTGGTTACCGCATTCGCCTTCGCATCCCAATCGAGCGGATCGATTGCCATCGCCCGTTCTGCCAACTCGACGGCTTCGTTAGCGCGTTGCATGTTCAGCAGGAGTGCCGACAAGGCCGTCAGCGCCCTGGGATTTTGTGGTTCGAGCCCCACCGCGCGCTCGAACTGCTCTTGCGCGCCGGGCCGGTCACCCCCAGGCCTCCACAGCGCCTCTCCCAGGGCGATCCGGGCGATAGCGCTATCAGGCGCTAGCCGCACCGCGGTGCGGGCGCTTTCGATAATCTCGTCGTCCAAGCCCTCGTCCAGCTCGCGACCGGTGAACCGCGCCCGCTTCCAAAGCGCTTCGGATAGCCCAGCCCACGCGTTCGCAAACTGCGGGTCCAGCGTGATCGCCCGGCGCATGGCGTTGACCGCGTCAGCCAGCCGCGCGGCGTTGCTGTCATAGAGTGCGTCGCGACCGCGGAGGTACCAGTCGTAGGCCTCGGTGTTTTCGGTGCCGCCGGCATCGGCGATCACCGACTCTTCCAGCAAGGAGCCGCGCAGTGCGCTGGCAACCTGCACCGCGATATCGTCCTGGACGGCAAAGATGTCGTCCAGGCTCCGGTCGAAGACCTGCGACCAGAGGTGATAACCGTCGTCGGCCTGGATCAGCTGAGCGGTGATGCGAACCCGATCACCCGCGCGCTGCACGCTGCCTTCCAGAATATTGGCCACACCGAGCGCGGCCGCGATCTCCCGGATGTCGCGGTTCTGGTCCTTGAACGCAAAGCTCGACGTGCGCGCTGCGACCTTGAGCTCGGCCACCTGGGCGAGCTTGTGCAGCAGGGTCTCGGTCAGGCCATCGGAGAAATACTCGTTGTCGGCGCTGCCTGACATGTTCACAAACGGCAACACGGCGATCGAGGGCTCGGGCTCGGCCGGCGCGGTGGTTTCGACATCCTGTGCGGTGGAGTCTGGCGGATTGCTCGCAAACCAGACGCGCTCGACAAGCAGAATACCGATGATGGCAATCAGCCCGGCCACGATCAGGACGTTGGATCCCAGGTGCCGGCGCGGTGCCGGCGCGGCGTCGTCTGAATGCTCGTCCTCGCGCCGCACGCCGTCGGGCGTCAGCTCGAAGGCCCAGGCCAGAAACAGCGCAACGGGCAGTCCCAGCGCCAGGATCGCCGTGAACGATTTGAACACCCACGGGGGCGCACCGAAATTTCCGAGCAGCACGTCGGCGATCTGCAGCAGCAGCCAGCCGACCACCAGGTAGGCCGCGCCAACCCGGAAGACGTTGCGGCGCTTGAGTTCGTTGAACAGGCTCATTGCGGGAACTCCGCGCAGTCCAGATGACGACCCTCGGGCCCCTCGCTCGGGCGGCAGCCCGCGGGATAGCCCTGTTCCTCCCAAA
>JAZBOC010000135.1:0-7289 GCA_036353315.1 Wenzhouxiangella sp.
AAGACCACGAGGGCATCGCCAACGTCCACCTGGAGGCACGCGAGCACGGCGAGCGCATCGTATTTCTCCACTCGGTGCGCGAGGGACCGGCCAGCCAGTCCTACGGCATCCAGGTCGCCAAACTGGCCGGCGTGCCCAAGCCGGTGATCGCCCAGGCCAGAAAGCATCTGAATCGGCTGGAGAACGACGCCGCGCGGGCGGCCTCACCGCAGCTGGGCCTGTTCGAGAACATGCCGGTCAAGTCGGAAGGTCCGCCCGACGAATTACGCGAACTGCTCGCCGAGATCGAACCGGACGAAATGAGCCCGCGCGACGCCCTGGACTATCTGTACCGACTCAAGAAAGCCGGCGCGGAAGATTAAAGGCCCGACGGGTCATGCCGCACTTGTGACGGCCTGTCCGATTGTCGACAATAGCGATCGTCGTCGCCACACGCATTTCCCGGGCCCTCGATATGAGACGCACTTGCACCCAACTCCTCGTTCTGGGCGCCCTCGCCCTGCTGGTGTCGCCGGTCATTGCCGAACAAGAACGCATTGGTCTGGTTCTGGGCGGCGGCGGCGCGCGCGGGGCTGCGCACGTTGGCGTGCTCAAAGTTCTCGAGCAACAAGGTATTGCGATCGACGTGATCGCCGGCACTTCGATGGGCGCCATCGTCGGCGCACTCTATGCCAGCGGCTACCGTGCCGATGACATCGAGGCCATTCTCGGGCGCATTGACTGGGCCGACGCGCTGGGGGACCAGCCCGACCGCACGCTGCTCAGCCCGCAGCGCAAGGCCGATGCCGCGCTGGTACCTTCCAGCCTTGAGATCGGCGTCAGCCGCGAGGGTTTGCGCATTCCGCAGGGTCTGATCCAGGGTCAGAACCTCGGCCTGCTACTGCGTGAACTTTTGCTCCATGTCGGCACTATCGATGATTTCGATCAGCTGCCGATCCCCTTCCGCGCCGTGGCCGCTGATCTGGTCAGCGGAGACCCGGTGGTGCTGGCGTCCGGAGACCTTGTCGATGCGGTGCGCGCCAGCATGTCAGTGCCCGGCGCGTTTCAGCCCTTGCACATCGATGGCCGGGTGCTTGTCGACGGCGGGGTGGTCGACAACGTCCCGATCGACGTGGCCCGGGCCATGGGAGCGACCCGCCTGATTGTGGTCGACGTCGGCGCCGGCCTGGCCGAAGAAGATGAACTGGGGTCTCCTGCCTCGGTCACCATGCAGGTCATTTCCATCCTGATGGAGCGCCAGACCCGGCAAACGCTGCAGCTTATGGAATCCACCGATCTCCTGATCGAGCCGGAGCTGGGCGCGATCGGGTCAGCCGATTTCGACCGCGCTGTAGAGGCCGTACCGCTTGGCGAACAAGCGGCGCTGGCCGTCCTGGATCAACTGCGGGCTTTCGGCGCAGAGCCCCAGCGGTTGGCAATCTTCGAGGCCCGATCACGGCCACAGTGGCAGGCCGACAGGCGCATTGACCGGATCATCGTTGATCACAACAGCAGCCGCACCGCTTTTCTGGTCGAGGACCGTCTTGGCGACCTTCTCGGTCAACCGGCCGAACCGCAACAGATCGAAAATCGCATCGGCGAACTGTACGGGGAAGGCCACTACGAGCGCATCATCTACCGTTTGGATCAGCACGAGGATGCGCTGGTGCTTCGCGTGACACCCATCGACAAGAGCTGGGGCCCGAGCTTTCTGCGCCTGGGGCTGCGCTTGAGCGATGATTTCGATGGCGGCAGCGCCTACCAGCTCGACGCGCTGGCGCGATTGGCCAGCGATCTTCGGCCCGGTGCCGAGTGGCGCGTTCGCCTGGCCCTGGGCGAACACAATGAGCTAACGGGCGGTCTCAGAGTTCCGTTCGGCGGCACCGGCCAGGCGTATTTGAGGCCCTACGCCAGCATCCGGGCGGCGGATCAACCGCTGTTCATCGATGATCAAGACACGGAGCTGGCTCGGCTGCGCTGGGCCCGGGCTCGCCTTGGGGCGGAGTTCGGCAATGACTGGAACACCAGCACGCGGACTTTCATCCGGATCGAACACGGGCGCGACCGCTTGTCCAGAAAAATCGGTTCCGGCGGCCTTGGCGCCGATACAATCCGGCAGGATTACGGCTTTGCCGCGCTGGGCATTGTCCGAGACAGCCTGGATGATGCCACCTTCCCGACCCAGGGGACGCTGATGGACGGACGCGTCGAGCTTTATCAGCGCGCGCTGGGCTCGGAGGACAACGCCGAGGTTCTGCGATTTGATTTGACGCGCGCCTTCTCGTTTGATCGATACCTGGTCCTGGCTGGCCTGCGGGCGGTATCTGGCCGCAGGGATGAAGTTTCGCTGCAGGCCGTTGACTTTCTTGGCGGTCTGGGCAACCTGTCGGGCTATGGAGAACGCCAGCTGGCCGGCCCGCAGCTTTTTCTGGCCCGAACCCTGCTAATGCGCCGCATGGGCGAAGTCAACCAACTGTTTTCATTGCCAACTTACCTGGGCGTCAGCCTGGAGGCGGGCAACGTCTGGCAGCAGCGCAACGACTTCGACCTGGACGATCTGATTTACTCCGGCGCATTTTATGTCGGGGTCTCCACGCCTCTGGGGCCGATTTTTCTGGGTTACGGCCGTTCCAGCGAGGGCGAGGATTCGGTCTATCTCAACTTTGGCAGCCTGATCAGGTCTCGCTACCAGTAGCTACGGGCCTGTCGAGGCCGGGTTCTCGACCGCTAGCAGACCCTGCTCATAAACGAGGCGGTAGGCGACGTAGTATTTGTAGATGTTGGCAACGTAGCGCACGGTCTCGCGCCCGATCTTTTCAGCGGCGATCCGCTCGACATTATTGAACCAGCGATTGCGATCCAGCCCGCGCTCGGCCGCGGTCTGGCGCAACTGGCGGATCCTGCCGGGGCCGGCATTGTAGGCCGCCAAGGCAAACAACAGCTGCTCGTTGGGCGGGAGCGACGGCTCATCGAAGAAATTGTCGATCAGGTAGCGCACGTAGCGCACGCCGGCCAGGACGTTCTCCTCCAGCACGGTCAGATCCTCAACGCCCATGTCTGCCCCCGTTGCCGGCAGCAGCTGCATGATGCCGATGGCCCCCGCGGGACTGACCACGCTGTGATCCAGGCGCGATTCCTGATAGCTCTGGGCCATGATCATCAACCAGTCCAGGCCGTACTGTTCGGACTTGTGCTCGAACAACCCGGCAAGTTCCTCAAAACGGGCACGCTCGGCTTCGGCGGTCGCGCTGCTGACGAAATCAAGTCCCTTGTAGTAGCGGTCAAACAGGATATTGCCGTGCAGGGTGCCCTTGCTTCGGGTGACCAGGAACTCATCCAGCGCTGCCTTGAGCTGTGGACTATCTCGACGAACGGCAAAGGCAATCGAATTGTCTTCGCTCAGAGCAAGCTCGGGATGGACAGCTATTCGGTCGAACACCTGCACCCACAATGAGGCCAGATAGCTGTCGGCGATGGTGTAATCGGCCAGTCCGGCATTGACCATTTCAAGGATGTCCTCGGTTTCAAAATGCCCCGGGGCCTCCTGGATGCCGATGGCCGGCTGACCTTGCGTGACCCGTTCGCGATTGATCTTGAGCAGGTGTTCAAAGTAACTGCTGTCGGGATGCACCATCACGTTCTGCCCGCCCAGGTCGTCCCAGCTGGTCGGTCTTTGGGCCTCGACGTGGCGGATCAGAAGCTCGCTGACCTGGCGACCGAGCGGCGTCGTGAACGCAACCCGCTCGCTGCGCTCCGGCGTGATTGTCAGATTGGCGGCAATCACATCGCCCACGCCCTCTTCCAGACCTTGAATGAGCCGATCTCTCGTCGTGGGGATGAAGGCGACTTCGATCCGCAGGTGTCCATCCACCATTCTCTCGTTGAGCACGGTTTCAAAGTCGCGCATGATCTCGTAGGCCATACCGCGCTGCTCGGCACCGTCGAGGAAATAAAGGGTGCGACTGTACGGCACCAGCACGCGAATCACGCGGCGCTCAAGCATACCGTCCAGATCACCGGTCCAGGGTGCGGCCAGGCTGGCCGACAGCGGGTCTGGCGTCGCCGGCTGGGCCGACGCCAGACTGAGCGCCGACAGGCAGATCAGAAAAACGGCCGAGGCAGCCAGGGTTCGCACTGCTGGGCTCCGGCTACCGCGGAAAGTCCTGGAACATGCGCGCAACCGTCTGGTCGATTAACTCGGCGGCATTGCGACGGGTGCGCTCGGTCACCGTGTTACGGGCCTGACCTTCCCAGACCATCTCATTTTGTTCTGCGTCGATCAGATCAACCACCAGCGTGCCTTCGGTCACCTGATCGACCTCAGTGCGCGTACCGTAAGCAGGCCAGGGTGTGTAGAAGCCGTAGCGGTAATCGAAAAACGTGGGGCCCATATACGGTTCGGCGACCTGCCGGGTCCGGATGCGCTCATCGAGATGGGCGTGAAAATTGACCAGCAGGTCCGCCTCTGACGGGTCCTCCGCATAGGTCAGACCCAGTTCCTCAAGTTCCCGGCGCGTAGAGAACGTCAACTGGCGCGAGATCAGGCTGGCGTAGCCCGCCCGATCCGTCCCGAGCGGCTCGACAAAGGCAAAGCGCTGGTAAGAAGACAAGTCGACACCCGGTGCCGTCATCGTCTGGATCCGGGCATTGGTCGCGCAACCCGCCAGCAGCAGGGCTGCGGCAAGGGCAATCACTGAATTTCTGATCATAAGGGGCTCTTCATTGAGTTGGAATCTGAAGTTGGAAATTGATAGATCGACGGTCCAATAATGAACGCAGCATCACGGAACCGCAAGTCTCAAAACCAGCGGACAAAAACTTCGCAAGGAAATTGATGGCCCTGTATTTTCACGGCAGTTTTCGCTAAGCTTTCTGAAGCTGACCAGGTTAGCCGCAGAAGCACCATGAACTGAAGTGCTCACTGCGCCGGATCGACCGTACAACCGTGGCCCATTCCCAAGTGCTCAAATGAAATACCCCATCGTTCTGCTCTGCCTGGTTTGTCTGCTTGTCTTAAGCGGGTGCGACAAGGAAATGCCTGCGCCTGCCGCGCCGCCGGTCGGCGTTGGCGTCTACCAAATGCAGCCGGTCGAAATCAACCGCGAATGGCGGCTGAGCGCGCGAACCGAAGCGCTGGAAACCGTTGACGTGCAGGCCCGTGTGCAGGCCGAGGTCACCGAAGTCCTGTTTGATCGTGGCGCCCGAGTCGACGCCGGCGCGGTGCTGTTCCGCCTGGACGACCAGACCCAAAGAGAGCAGTTTCGGCAGGCCCAGGCCCAGGTCGAATCAGCGCTTTCGTCAGTCGAACTGGCCGAGCGCAACCTGGCGAGAGGGCTTGAAGTCGCCGACCGGGGCTTTCTCTCGGCTGCCGACATCGACAAACTGCGCGATGCAGAGCGTCAGGCGCGTTCGGCGCTGGAGACGGCCCAGGCCGCATTGGCCCAGGCCCAACAAAATCTCGAGTACACCACCATTCGCGCACCCATCGCCGGTCGGGTGGGCGACACCAATGCAACTGTCGGCAACCTGGTCGGCCCCGGATCGGGCCCGCTGGTGCGGCTTCAGGCCAACGACCCGATTCTGGCGCGCTTCCAGCTGACCGATCGGGAGTTTCTCCAGCTTGTCCAGCAGCGCAATCTTGGGTTCGACCTGGACCAACTCGAAATTCGCCTCATTGTCGAAGAAGACCAAGTGCACCCACTCCCAGGAACTTTGGATTTCGTCGATATTGCGGTTGACCAGGCCACCGGCACCGCGGATGTCACCGCTCGCTTCCCCAACCCTGACGACAGCCTGGTGCCCGGCCTGTTCGTGACGGTCGAACTGCGGCTGGTGCAGCCCGAGTCCCGTCTGCTCGTTCCCAACCAGGCAGTCAGCCGCAATCAACTGGGTCAGTTCGTCTGGGTCGTCCGGCCGGACAACACGGTTGCAGAACGTCAGATTTCAGTCGAGCGCGAGCTTCGCACCGCCTCGATCCTGGCATCGGGTCTGGATGCCGGCGACCAGGTTGTTGTTGAGGGGCTACAGAAGATTCGCCCGGGCAGCCTGGTGCAGACCTCCCGGTATGACTGGGATGCTGAAACCGGTTTGCTGGCGCCGGTCGGACCCAGCCAACCGTGAGCGAGCTGTTCCTTAACCGACCCAAGTCGGCCTTCGTTCTTTCAATTCTGATCACGCTGGCCGGTCTGCTGGCGCTGCAGACGCTGCCGGTCAACATGTACCCCGATCTGGCCCCACCGCAGATCCAGGTACGCGCGGTCTATCCCGGGGCCAGTGCCGAGGTCGTAGCCGACACCGTCGTCCGCCCGATCGAGCAACGCCTCAACGGCGTTGAGGGGATGATTTACATCGAGTCCTCGGCGACCAGCGACGGCGCGGCCTCGATCACCGTGACTTTTGCCACCGGCACCGATGTGGACATGGCCCAGGTCAACGTCCAGAACCGGGTCAAGCTGGCCGAAAGCCAGCTACCGGAACCGGTGCGCCGCGAGGGGGTGGTTGTGCGCAAGCAGGCCGGCAACATGCTGCTGGGCATCAACCTGTTTTCCGAGCGCCCAGAACTCGACGGCCTGTTCCTGAGCAACTACGCCAATACCAGCCTGGTCGAGAATGTGGCCCGAATCCGCGGCGTCGCCGAAGCGCAGGTTCTGGGCACCAGCGAATACGCCATGCGCATCTGGCTGAACCCGGAACGCATGAATCTGCTCGGGATCACGGTCGCCGACGTTTACAGCGCGGTCAGCGAACAGAACCAGATCGTCGCCGCCGGCGCCCTCGGCCAGGAGCCCGCCCCACCGGACCAGGTCTTCACCTTCAACATCCGCAGCGAGGGGCGCTTGAGCGAGGCCGGCGAATTCGGCCAGACCGTGATTCGAACCGATGCCAACGGTCGAGTCGTTCGCCTGCGCGACATTGCCCGTATCGAACTCGGTGCCCGTTCCTATGCCGCGACCTCCAAGCTCAACGGCCGCGACACGGCTTTCCTGGTGATCTATCAGCTGCCCGACGCCAATGCGCTCGACGTCGCCGAGCGCGTGCAGGAAGAAATGGCGCGCCTGGCCGCCATCTTCCCCGACGGCCTGGAATACGACATCCTGTTCGACAGCACGCGCTTTATCGATGAGTCGATCAACGAGGTGGTCCACACGCTCTACGAGGCGATCGCACTCGTGGTGCTGGTGGTGTTTTTGTTCCTGCAAAGCCTGCGCGCCACGCTGATCCCAACCATTGCCATCCCCGTTTCGCTGATCGGTACTTTTGCCTTCATGGCGGTCATGGGCTACTCGGTCAACCTGATCACCCTGTTCGGG
>JAZBOC010000136.1:0-6725 GCA_036353315.1 Wenzhouxiangella sp.
AACGGACCAGATCTTCCGCTGAATGAGGCGAGCGGCGGGTCCAGGCGAACTCATGCTCGGGCTGCAGCACGCGGTCGAGCCAGATGCCGCCCTCCGAGGCTGGATCAGGTCGACGGTTGGCCAGCCACAGGACGGTATCGGCGCCCTGCTCGGGGGTCCGCAACACGCGCTTGAGCGTCTGTCGAAAACCGGGCAGTGAGGTGCGCACGCCCTCGGTGTCAACCCAGCCGGGATGCATGACGTGTCCGACCGGCCTGCCGCCCCACTGCCGGTTCCACCAGCCGGTGAGCTCCACCATCGCGCGCTTGTGCATGGCATAGGCCGCCATGCCGTCGAAACGCCTGGCATCGAGGCAATTCATCGGTTCAAGCCGGAGCGGCGAGCCGTACATGCCGCCGGAAGAGACGTTGATCACGGCACCATCGGCGGCCAGGCAGCCGACCGAGTGCAGCGATTCAGTCAGAACGAAGGGGCCGAGCAGGTTGGTGGCAAACGATGCTTCGAAGCCTTCGTCGGTGATCTGATGCTCATTGAGCAACACCCCGACATTGTTGACCAGCACGTCGACCGGTCGGGTCTGAACCGACCGCCGGGAGGGAAGACGACGGATTTCTGAGATCAACTGCAGGTCCGCCCGCAAGGGAACCAGCCGAGTCGGTGCAGCCGCCTCGGCCTTGAGCACTTTCAGACGGGCTTCGCTGCGTCCCACCGCCAGGACCCGGGCGCCGAATTCATTCGCCTGGAGCGCGATCGCGCGGCCGATGCCGCCGGTGGCCCCGGTCACAAGCCAGGTCTGACCACTGAAGTCCGGTGCCAGCGCCGGCTCGCCAGCCACAACCCGGCGGTAGCCCAGCGCGCTGAAGCTGCGAACAAATCGAGCGTAGAAGAAGAGACTGGCGAGAGAGCGCAACACGATCAAGGAATCGACTGAACAAGGATGGCGACCGTCATTATCAGGCCTGCGCCCTGTTGTACTGTCAACGCCACGCTGCCGCGAAAGCCGTATCGACCCGCGCGGGCCCAGTTTGGCGTTAATGTTGACCGATCCACCCAAGGAGTGCGCGGCATGAAGAATCGAAAAGTCGACGTGGCCGTCATCGGTGGCGGTACCGCCGGTATGGTCGCCTACCGGCAGGCGCGAAAGTACACCCGAGAGGTGGTCCTGATCGAGGCTGAGCAATTCGGCACCACCTGCGCTCGGGTCGGCTGCATGCCGAGCAAACTGCTGATCTCGGCCGCCGAAGCCGCCCACTCCGCCCGCCACGCACAGCGCTTCGGGATTCATGCCGGTCCGGTGAAGGTCGATGGCAGGGCGGTCATGGACCGGGTTCGCCGCCATCGCGATCGCTTTGTCGGCGGCGTCCTCGACAGCATCGAAAAGATTCCCGAGGCCGACCGGATCATGGGCCGGGCCCGGTTCGTCGATCGTCATGCGTTGCGGATCGGAGACGATCTGACCTTGCAGGCTGGCCGCATCGTCATTGCCACGGGTTCGCGCACCAACATCCTGCCGTTTCTTCGAGAAGCCGGATCACGGCTGATCACCAGCGACGATATTTTCGACTGGACCGAGCTTCCCGAATCGGTGGTCGTCTTCGGCCCCGGAGTCATCGGTCTGGAGCTCGGCCAAGCGCTGTCGCGGCTGGGCGTGCGGGTGCGAATGTTCGGCGTCGGCGGACTGATCGGTCCGATCCGCGACCCGGAAATTCGCGAGCTAGCGCTCAAAACTTTCAACGATGAATTCCCGCTCGATGCCGACGGCAAGGTTCACGAAATCCGCGAAACCGAGCGCGGCGTGCAGGTTGCCTTCGAGGACGCCGACGGCGACGAGGCCAGCGAGACTTTCGACTTCCTGCTGGCCGCGACCGGACGGCGCCCCAACGTCGACGGTCTCGGTTTGGAAAGCACCGGCCTGGAGCTGGACGACCAGGGGCTACCGAAGTTCGACCCATACACGACCCAGTGCGGTGCCAGCCCGGTGTTCATCGCCGGAGATGCCAACAATCATCTGCCTCTGCTGCACGAGGCCGCCGATGAAGGGCGCATCGCCGGGACCAACGCCGGGCGCTGGCCCAAGGTCCGCACCGGCCTGCGACGCGCACCGTTAACCGTGGTCTTCACCGATCCACAGATCGCCGCCTGCGGTCGCACGCTCCAGGAAACCGCAGACCGTTGTCAAGGCTGCTATGCCGTGGGTTCACTCAACTTCCGCAACCAGGGACGCAGCCGGGTCATGGGCAAATCCCGCGGCCTGCTGCGCGTGTATGCCGAGCACGGCAGCGGCCTGTTCATGGGGGCCGAAATGTTCGGACCGGCCGCCGAGCACATCGGCCATCTGCTGTCGTGGTCGGTGCAACAGCGCCTGACCGTCGATGAGATGCTGAACATGCCCTTCTACCACCCGGTGATCGAAGAAGGGCTGCGATCCGCGCTGCATGACGTAGCCCGCCAGCTCGGTCGGGGACCCGACCGGCCCGAGGACTGCATGGACTGCGGACCCGGCGGCTGAGCCGGGCACCGAGATCACCGCAGCAGGATCAGGCGCGGTATGGCGTCGGCTCCAACCCACACGATGGCGTTCTGGCCGAAGCGGCGGCCCAGCGCCGCTGCTGCTTCGCGCGCCAGGCCGGCAATCAGAAACCCCGGCTCGTCCGGCCAGCGGTCTTCAGGGTCTAAAGCCAGCGTCTGCGAGAAAACCAGCTTGCGCCGGGAAAGTTCGGACTGCAGCTGTCGGTTAGCCGCCTGGTTCCGGCGCTCGGATTGCGCGTGGCTGGCCGGATTGCAGGCGGTTATCAGTGCACTGCAAGCAACACCGCGGTCAGCCTGCCATCCTGCCAGCGCGCTGCTGGGCACGTCGATTGCCAGATCGAATGCGGTCTCAACGCGGTATCGCGCCGCCCGGTAGGCCGCGATGACCTCCGGTGCAATGCAACTGCAAGAGGTTCCTGCGGTCATGTTCACGGCCGGGCCGGTGATCGACTCCCGGAGAGCTTTCGAAACAGCCAGCCTTGCTGCAGCTCCTGCCCGGTGACGGTCTTGTAAGCCACGGCCTCACTCTCGAGAAGAACACGCACGCGGCGGGCCGCAGCTTGAGAACAGGCCAGCAACACCCGATCGCCGCTTTCCATTTCGGTGGTCGTGTCGGGCAGCAACCAGTCCTTATCCCCTCGCGACAGCATCAACACCTCGACCTGGAGGCGCTCGTCCGGTCGCAGCGGATGGCGCCCGAAAATGTCGAGGTCAAGCTGAAAACCGTCTTCCCGCAGGGCATGCAGCGCCGGAGACCGCTTCTTGCTCAGGCGTACGGTCAGGAATTCAGGTTCTTGCACGCGGGCAGAGTCGCTGATGAGCCGTTCAAGCACGCGCCCTGCGACCGCGTCGTCGGCTTCGTCAAGTCGCCGAAAAAGATGACTGAGCAGCGGTGAGCGGATGTGACTCAGGATCGTTCCGGCGATCAACTCGCCCGGTTGGGCAACGTACTCTGGTGATGCCGCCCCGAACAGGGGGCCACTGGACCAGCGATTGGCCACGGCAGCGCAGAACAGGCTTGAATTGAGATCCCGCGCGGTGATCAGGATTGACAGGTTGTCGACGTCATCCCGCGTGGTGGCCAGGACACCGACTGCCTCCTCAATGCCCGCCGCCTGCAGGGTGTCGGCCTGGGTTCCGCGCCCAGCCACGGTACCCTCAGGCAGGCCCTCCAATTCGGTATTTTCCTCAATAACCGTGACTTCGAATTCCAGCTCGCGCAACAAGCGGTAGATTGCCTGACCGTAGCGGCCAAAGCCGCACAGAATCCAGCGCCCTTGAGGCACGTCCGGCAATTGCGGCAGGACGTGGCCAGGGCTGGAGCGCAGCCATTCATAAAGACGGTAAGTGTGCGGTCGCGTCAGCAGCAGGCGCAGCCTGTAGACAAATTCCTCGGCCGGGCGGACCACATGCGCGGTGTCGAAGGAGCGCATGTTCTCAGCCACCTCACCTTCATCGGCGCGAGCGTAGACGGCCGCGCGCTGGTTGAGCAGGCGCGCGGTGACAGCGATTTTCAGATTGACCCGATCGTCGGCCGTGATCGCCAGCACGCCCATGCACCAGCGACTTTGCAGTCCGGCCGAAACCAGGTTTTCCGGCAGGGTGGCGTCCATGCAGAAACCGTGAACCGGCGACTTGTGCGCTTCCACGCTCAAGGCATCGATCTTGTCTTGCATGGCGTCGATCACAACCACGGGGTGATGCAATTCGGTCAGCGAGCGGGTCAGCAAACGACCGGTATCGCCGTAGCCGCAGAGCAGGTAAAAGGGGCGATCGTAATTGCGGATCGCTCGCCTAAAGCGCGCACCGCGCAAGGCTTGAGCAAAGGCCGGATCCTGCATCAGCGAAATGATGCTGCCGATCGAAAACAGCCAGGCGATCACGGTCAGATAGATACTGACCATGGTCCACAGACGCTGAGCCTTGCTGAACTCGTAGGGCACTTCGCCGAAACCAATCGTGCTGCCGGTATAACTGACCACGTAAAAGGCGTCGAACAGGCTCATCCGCCAGGGGTTGCCCTCGGCGTCGGTCCCCGGCATCAGGGTAAATCCCACGGTTGCGATCGAGTAGGCCGCTATCAGGACAATCAGCGGCAGGCGCATGCGCCGGAAGAACAGCAGCGAGGTGGACTGGGCCATGGTCGACCTGCCGCTAGCGGCTGTAGCCGGCGGTTTCCATCGTCAACAGAACGACCGAAAGCAAGTTGGCCAGGAGCGCGCCACCGGACAGAGAGACGATGCTGGCCATGACTTTCGGCGTCAGGCCCACGTCGAGCACGTGCACTGAAATGGCCCATACCAGTACCGCGGCGATCAGGTGGAGATCCACCACCAGGCTGGAAGCCAGCAGCATCGCGCTCATTTGCGAGCGCTCACCGAGCTTCATGATCGTCGCGATCAGCCCCACCACCAGGGCGGCGAAAAGCTCATAAACGTCGTGGTGGTCGGGGTTATCGATCTCCCCGAGAAAAAACCCGAAATTCAGCGTCAGCGCCAGAAGTACGAAAAACCCGAAAACAACCCTGCTAATGTTCATGACCCTGCATTCCTTACCGTCAAACCCTCCGCCATTATGCACAGGCCGCTTTTGTCGCAACCGCGATTTCGGCGATTGAGCGGCACAGAAGCCGCCGAACCCTATAATGTTCACTCGCCTTGGCCGCAGGTTGAGCGCTCAAGGAAATCAGAACTCAAATGCCCGGAGGAGAACACCATGAGAACAATGTTGACCCTGGCTGCAGCCGCCGGCCTCGCCGCCGGCCTGGCCCAAGCCGATGACCACATGCAGGCCTCGGCCAGCTTCATCGATCGTGACGGCAACTCGGTCGGAACCGCAACCCTCGTCGAGGGACCCAATGGCGTTCTGATCGACCTGGATCTGCACGACATGCCGCCCGGGCGGCGCGCCATCCATATCCACCGCACCGGGACCTGCGAAGATCCCGGCGAAGGCTTCGTCGCCTCCGGCGGACATCTCAACCCGGAAGGCAAGCAGCACGGCCTGATGAATCCGGACGGTCCCGACAATGGGGACCTGCCCAACATCATCGTGCGCGAGGACGGGACCGTACAGGTCGAGCTGTTCACCAACCTCGCGTCTTTGCACGGGGCGGGAACGCGGGCTGCCATGCTGGATGAAGATGGCGCGGCTTTCGTGATTCACCAGAACCGTGACGACCACATCACCCAACCCATCGGCGGTGCCGGTCCGCGGATTGCCTGCGGTGTGATCCAGGCCGACTGATGCTGCGAGGCCTGCTCGCAGTATCTGGGCTGCTCGTCGTCGCGGCGACGGGCACCCTGTTGCTGCAGTGGGAACCAGAACCGGAAGAACCGCTGGCGCTCAGCGATCGCGGAATCGGACCCTTGCTTCTGGATCGCAGCTTCGACCAGGCCGAGCGCCGGGCGTTCCGGGCTGCCCCCGAGACGGCTTTTTCCGGGCTTGGCTGCGCCGGCCTGGACGAGATCCGCTATGACGGCTGGCTCGACGGTCGCCCGGTCAGCGTCATGGCGATGGCCGATCAAGGCCGCATTCGGGAAGTCGAGGCAATGCTGTATCGGCCTGCCCAAGCCGAAGATCGGAAAGCGTGCATTGCCCTGCGCAACGACTTTGCTCAACCGTTCCTTGATCGGTTCGGCCCGTTCGAGCAGAGCTGGGAAATCAACAAGCCCGTTTCAGAAGAACTTCTGGCCCGGACCGGACCCGTAGTGATCGCGGCGCGCTGGTTTGCCATGGGCCGCAGCTGTTACGTCAGCGCCCATTACGGCGTTCTGGACGGCGGCAGCGTTCGCCTCGGTGAATCGCTGGCCTCTACGGACTATCGGGGCTAGCGGCGGCGTCCACCCCGCTTCTTGCCGCGTGGGCGCTCTTCGCGAACCTGTATCGACTGACCGTTGAGTTCGACGCCGTCGAGTTCCGCAATCGCCGCACGCGCTTCGTGACCCTCCATGTCGATCATCGCAACGCCACGGCAGCGGCGGGTAAAGATATCCAACGGAAGATCCAGCTTGCGGACTGTGCCGCAGCGCGAGAACAGCTCGCGCAGCTGACTTTCGCGGGTTTCAGGATGAATGTTGCGGACAAACAGGGTTTTCATGGGGTATCGGCCTCCGGGCCGTCAGCGGCGAAACCAGGCTGGAGGCGAAGATGCATCGCTTCCGGATGGCCTGGTCGGGGAAAAAACGACCGACAAG
>JAZBOC010000137.1:0-3074 GCA_036353315.1 Wenzhouxiangella sp.
AAAGTACTCAATAGCATGACCGCCGTTGCATTGGTCGGCCCCAGCATGACAAAGCGCGAGCTGGCGGTCAGAGGGCCGGTGATACTCGAAAGCGCCGAACAAAAAAGGCCCATCTGCACCGGCAAACCGGCGATCAAGGCATAGGCCATACCCTGGGGAAAATCCAGCAGCGCGACATTAGTGCCCGCCCGAATATCCGCGATCGCTTTGCGCCACGTGTAGGTGCGTAAAGTATCCAGCAGCGGAAACGGATGCAGACCACTCTTACGAAATCGACTGAAAATTTGCCGCCACATAGCTCGATAAAAAGCGAGCAGAACATGCTTGCGGCGGCCCGCTGTCAACCGTGGTCCTTAAAACAGCGCTGTGGATTATCGGCAAAGACACCAAGGAACAGCACGATCGGACAGAGAAGTGCGCAGCCCACGATAGCCGGCAGAAAGGAGCCCAACCTCCCTTCAGAAAGGCTAAACAAAAAGGGCCCCAAGGCACTTGTCACGACAGTGGCGCCGGTGACCCAACCATTGACCGCACCGAGGTGCCGACGACCAAAAAAGCGAGGCCAGGGCACATTGATCAAAATGCCGAAGCAACCCCAGGCGACGCCACTGCCGACAATAAATAACCACTTCCAATTCCCCTCGCCCACGTTGGCAATCCCGTAAAGCGAGATCAGCTGGGCCGCGACCATGAGGATGAGTCCGTATTTCATGCGAATCTTTTCCGCAAACAATCCGAAGCAAAGCGTGGTCGCGATATGAAAGATCGCCACCGGAAGAAAGATCTCAACGGCTGCCGAACGGTCTAGGCCACCCTGTCCGGCAATAGCAATAATGTGAAAAGACACACCCGTGCCGATCAACGCGTTGAGGGCCAAGGCCGCGGTGAAGACCCAAAAAACATAAGTTCGAATCGCTTCGGGGCCCGTCATTTCGCGGTAGACCGGCATGCCCATTTTGAAGAAGCCCGATCGTCAGGTCTGCTCCACCTCGACCCCGCACGACTCCGGGCTGTCACGAAAAAAGCAATAAGCCAAAGGGGCCATCATGACGATAAAAACAAGCCCCAGGCCCGTCCACGCAAACTGCCATCCGCCACTGATGACGAGGCCGTTGAGCAGCAACGGGGCCGAAGAGAAACTGAGCGAAAGCACCACCCCATTAATCGCGGCTGCCATACCCCGTCGGCCCTCGAACCACTTGAAGACCATTGATCGGCATGTTGTCATGGCGAAGCCGACCCCGATCAAACGCATGCCCGCGAAGGCCGCACAGATCAGCAAAAAAGCATACCACTCATTCGACATTCCCGGCATGCCCCACTCATGAATCCGGTCCACCGAGCCGGTAAAAACCAGCACCGAGCCGAGACCGAGAAAACTACCGCAAGCGACCACCCGGGCCCCATGGCGATCAATCAGAGAGCCCGCATACGGGGCCGCCAACCCGGCAGAGATGGTCCCCAACATATAAGCCATCGAAAAGCGTTCCCGATTAATCCCCAGCGATTCGATCATACCGTCAATAAAAACACTCATGCCCGGCGGGCTCCCGGGCACCGCAGCAATCATCCCGAGCGTTCCAAAAAATAGAATGACCCAGCCATAGTAGCCAGGCCACGACTGGACACGGAACGGACGACTTGACTGGAAAAGTTTCAGCATGGGTGGATTCGTGAAAAAACGGCGAGGCTACATACTTAGATCGTAAGGGGCAAACCTTAGGAGGGGAAACCTGTAGCGCGATGCTTGAGCGAGCTTTAAAAGTAGTAGGACGGTGGCGAGAGCCATTGTCAGCGCCTGGCAAGCGGCCAAACACTGGCTCTCGCCTCTTCGACAAGCTCAGGACAAGCCTGCATTCTACAAGAACTGCAAACGCTCGCTGAAGCGTCGCGCTACGATTGACGCCACAGAGCACAACGATTCCAATACCGACTCCGTGACGACCGACTACCGACCCCCACTTTTCTTCAGAAGTGCCCACCTGCAAACGATCTATCCGACCGTCTGCCGCCGCCTGCCCCTGACGACAGGCGAGCGCGAACGCATCGACACGCCCGACGGCGACTTCCTCGACCTCGATTGGGCGCGCGATCCGGCCACCTCAAAACTCGCCATCCTCACGCACGGACTCGAAGGACACTCACGCGGGGCGTATGTCCAAGGCATGGCCCGCGCACTCAAGCGGGCTGGCTGGAACGTATTGGCTTGGAACTTCCGCGGTTGCAGCGGCGAGCCCAACCGCTGTCTTCAATCGTATCACAGCGGTGCCACCGGCGAACTCCAGATCGTCCTCGACCATGTTTTCAAGACGACCGACACCACACAGGTCGCCCTGATCGGATTCAGCTTGGGTGGTAACCTCACTTTAAAATATCTCGGCGACCAAGCCGACCGGATCGATCCCCGCATATGCGCCGGTGTCGGGTTGAGCGTGCCCTGCGATTTGGCGAGCAGCGCCTATCGTCTGGAGCATTGGCACAACCGTTTCTACATGGCCCGTTTCATGCGGAGCCTCTGCGCGAAGGTGCGCGAGAAAGCCCACCGCTTTCCAGGGTCCTTGGATCTGCGAGACTTGGATAGGATGCGTACGTTTGCCGAGTTCGACGACCGCTACACCGCACCGATCCACGGGTTCAAAAGCGCGATTGATTACTGGACGCAGAGCAGTTGCCGGCATGTGCTCAATGCGATCCAAGTCCCCACCCTGCTACTCAGCGCGCTCGACGATCCCTTTTTAACGCCCGAATGCTTCCCCTTCGCGGAAGCAAAGGCCAACCCGCATCTCACTTTGGAAACGCCGAGGTACGGGGGGCATCTTGGTTTCATCACCCTCGACCGGACAGGCGACTACTGGTCTGAACAAAGGGTGACTTCGTTTCTTTCGGAGGCGGTTCCGAAATAGGTATGTGGCCGGCCAAATCGTTACCGATCCGGCCATAATTTATCCTGAAATCGGTAGTACGAGTAAGTAAATTTATGTAAACCGTTCACAGTCATCCCATAAGGCTTTGCGAAGATAGGCAAGGCTGAGAATTGATGCGGGTTGGATTGTTGGTGGTGTTAAATGTCAAAA
>JAZBOC010000138.1:0-6563 GCA_036353315.1 Wenzhouxiangella sp.
CGAACCGCCGACCCTCGCCTTGTAAGGGCGATGCTCTCCCAGCTGAGCTAAGCACCCCGGGCAACAAGCCCGCTATTTTATCGCGTCTTTGAAACCTTTACCAGCCTTGAAGGAAGGGGTTTTCGACGCCTTGATCTTGATCGTCTCTCCGGTGGCGGGGTTGCGGCCGGTGCGGGCTGCGCGCTCCTTGACCGAGAAGGTGCCGAAACCAACCAGAGAAACGGTGTCACCACTCTTGAGCGCCTTGGCAATGCTGTCGGTAGTAGCGTCCAGGGCACGCTGCGCGTCTGCCTTGGTCAGTCCAGCATCGCTGGCGATCGAGTCAATCAATTCTGATTTATTCATTCTGTCTTGCTCCAAAAATTCCAGTGAGAAAATACCGCTCGATCGGCTGTAAAGCCCCCTCGTGCCGAACCGGATCGCGGATGGCGACTTCCTGTCAGATGGTATCCCAGCCAATCCCCAGCGGCAACCGAGAGTCCCTGCCGAACCGGGGTCAAATGCGAGATGCCGCCCATTCTATACGCAAACGGTGCGCTGCTGGGGCTTAATGCGCTCGAATTGCGGCTTCTCCGGTCTCGGTCTTGGAGGCGGGGGCCGCGCTTTCGGGGCTGCCCTCGGGCAAATGAACTAAAGCGAGCTCCAGGACCTCGTCGATCCACTGGACCGGACGAATCTCCAGCCCCTTCTTGATCCGCTGTGGTATCTCGGCCAGATCCTTCTCGTTTTCCTGCGGAATCAGGACCAAACGAATACCGCCTCTGAGCGCGGCCAGCAGCTTCTCCTTCAGACCACCGATGGGCAACACCTTGCCCCGCAGGGTAATTTCCCCGGTCATGGCCACGTCAGAGCGAACCGCCACCCCAGTCAGTACAGAAACCAGCGCGGTCACCATGGCCACACCGGCGCTGGGGCCGTCCTTGGGCGTGGCGCCTTCCGGAACGTGGATATGGATGTCCTTGTTCTGGTGAAAGTCCTCGGCAATGCCCAGCGCCTTGGCCCTGGATCGAACCACCGACAGGCCCGCCTGGACCGACTCCTGCATGACGCTGCCGAGCTGGCCGGTATGGGTCAGCTTGCCTTTGCCGGGCACGGCCGCCGCTTCAATCTGCAGAAGCTCACCGCCGACCTCGGTCCAGGCCAGGCCGGTCACCTGGCCGATCTCGTTTTCTTCCTCGGCCCGGCCGTAGCGGAAGCGTCGAACGCCCAGGTACTTGTCAAGGTTTCGCACCGTGACCTGGCGTGAGGTCAGGGTCTCATCCACGCTCAACTCCTTGACCACCTTGCGGCAAATCTTGGCCAGCTCGCGCTCCAGGTTGCGGACCCCGGCTTCGCGCGTGTAATAACGGATGATGTCGGTGATCGCGCCCTCGCTGATCGAAATTTCGTCCTCTTTGAGACCGTGCTGCTTGATCTGCTTGGCCAGCAGGTAGCGCGTGGCGATATTGAGCTTTTCGTCCTCGGTGTAGCCCGGGATGCGGATGATTTCCATCCGATCGAGCAGCGCCGGCGGGATATTGAGCGAATTGGCGGTGGCCACGAACATCACTTCCGACAGATCGAAATCGACTTCCAGATAATGATCGCCAAAGGTGTTGTTCTGCTCGGGATCGAGCACCTCCAGCAGCGCCGACGACGGGTCGCCGCGGAAGTCCATCGACATCTTGTCGAGTTCATCAAGCATGAACAGCGGGTTGCGGGTACCGACCTTGCCCAGGTTCTGCAGCACCCGGCCCGGCATGGAGCCGATATAGGTTCGGCGGTGGCCGCGGATTTCGGCCTCGTCGCGCACCCCGCCCAGGCTCATGCGAATGAACTGGCGGCCGGTGGCACGAGCAATCGAGCGTCCCAGCGAGGTCTTGCCAACCCCCGGCGGGCCGACCAGGCAGAGAATCGGGCCTTTGAGCTTCTTGACCCGCTGCTGGACTGCGAGATATTCGAGAATGCGTTCCTTGACCTTCTCCAGGCCGAAATGATCGGCCTCGAGAATTTCCTCGGCGGCGCGGATATCGTGCCGGATGCGGCTGCGTTTCTTCCACGGCATCATCAGCATCCAGTCCAGATAGTTGCGCACCACCGTGGCTTCGGCCGACATCGGCGACATCATCTTGAGCTTGTTGAACTCGGTCTTGGCTTTCTCCAGGGCCTCGCTGGGCATGCCTGACTTTTCGATCTTCGATTCAAGATCGCCCAGATCGTTACCGGACTCATCAAGGTCACCCAGTTCTTTCTGGATGGCCTTCATCTGCTCGTTCAGGTAGTACTCGCGCTGGCTTTTTTCCATCTGGGTCTTGACCCGGCCGCGAATGCGCTTTTCCAGCTTGAGCACGTCAATTTCGCCCTCGACCAGCGCCATCAGACGCTCCATGCGCTTGAGAATCGAGGCGGTCTCGAGAATCTGCTGCTTGTCTTCGATCCGAATCCCCAAGTGCGCGGCAATGGTATCGGCCAGGCGGCTGGGGTCCTCAATTCCGGCCAGGGTGGTCAGAAGTTCAGGCGGAATCTTGCGGCTGAGCTTGACGTACTGCTCAAACAAACCGATGAGACTGCGCATGGTGACTTCGAGCACGCGCTCGTCTTCGGCCTCGGCAGGCTCCAGGTAATGCCAGCGACCGGCGAGGTAGCCGTCGGTTTCTGACATTTCGTCAATCCGGACCCGCTCCACGCCCTCGACCAGCACCTTGGTGGTGCCGTCCGGCAGGCGCAGCATCTGCAGGATGGTCGCCAGGGTGCCGCAATCAAACAGATCATCGGCCTCCGGCGACTCGGTTTCAGGATTTTTCTGGGTGACGAGCAAAATCTGCTTGTCGATGTTCATGGTTTCTTCGAGCGCGCGGACCGATCTCTCGCGGCCGACGAACAGCGGAATAACCATGTGCGGAAAAACCACCACGTCGCGCAGGCTCAAGACCGGCGTTGGCTGGCGTGGCGTGATGTCTGAAGCGCTGCTGGATGCTTGCGATGCCATAGATTCCTGGATTACCAAAATAAGAGGGGATGCTGGCCATTGATATTGGCCTGACCGCGACCGGATTCAAGGTGCTGGCTCGATCTGCCACAGCCAGCTGGCAGCATAACAAGCCGTAGAAGGGTGGCGTGAACAGCCGGCCACGCGCGGCCGGCTGAGATCAGTTCTCGGCCCCGGCGCGCTGCTTGCGGTTGCTCTCGTACATGAGATAAGGCTCGGACTCGCCGTTGATCACCGCCTCGTCGATGACGACCTTGGATACGTCATCCATGGACGGCAGGTCGTACATGCTTTCGAGCAAGACGTTTTCCAGAATCGTCCGGAGGCCGCGAGCGCCGGTCTTGCGCGCCATGGCCTTGCGTGCGATCGCATGGAGCGCGTCCTCGCGCACCTCGAGCTCGCAACGGTCCATCTCGAACAGCTTCTGAAACTGCTTGACGACGGCGTTTTTTGGCTCGATCAGGATGCGCACCAGGGCCTCTTCATCGAGCTCACCCAGGGTAGCGATGACCGGCATGCGCCCGACAAACTCCGGTATCAGGCCGAAGCGGATGAGATCTTCCGGCTCGACCCGTGCCAGCAGTTCTGAAGTGTTGCCGCTTTCAGCCGAGCGCACCTCGGCCCGGAAACCAATGCCGGCCGACTCCGAACGCGCCTGGATGACCTTGTCCAGGCCAGCGAACGCACCCCCGCAGATAAACAGGATGTTGCGGGTATCGACCTGCAGGAACTCCTGCTGCGGGTGCTTGCGACCGCCCTGCGGCGGTACCGAAGCCATGGTGCCCTCGATCAACTTGAGCAGGGCCTGCTGGACGCCCTCGCCCGATACATCGCGGGTAATCGAGGGGTTCTCGGCCTTGCGCGAGATTTTGTCGATCTCATCGATATAGACGATACCGCTCTGGGCCTTTTCGACGTCGTAATCGCACTTCTGCAACAGCTTCTGGATGATGTTTTCGACATCTTCACCAACGTAGCCAGCCTCGGTCAGGGTGGTGGCGTCAGCGATGGTAAACGGCACGTTGAGCATGCGCGCCAGCGTTTCGGCGAGCAACGTCTTGCCCGACCCGGTCGGACCGATCAGCAGGATATTGGACTTGTTGAGCTCGACATCATCGCGATGCTTGTGCGATTCCAGACGCTTGTAGTGGTTGTAAACCGCCACCGACAGCACTTTCTTGGCCGGTTGCTGGCCAATGACGTAATTATCGAGAAACGCGTGGATTTCGCGCGGAGTCGGCAGCTCTTCGCGCTCGGCAAGGCTGGATTCTTCCAGCTCTTCACGAATGATGTCATTGCACAGCTCTACGCACTCGTCGCAGATATACACGCTGGGGCCGGCAATGAGTTTGCGGACCTCGTGCTGGCTCTTGCCGCAGAAGGAACAGTACAGAATTTTGCCGTCGCTGCTCGAATCGCTCATGGGACTGTCTTGGGTTTCCGCTGATTCGTTCGGTAAAACAGTGTACCCGAAAGCGCTAAAGCCGAGGAAAACGCTTGAAAAACGCCCAGGGGCCAGATCAGCGCGCTCAGGGGGCACCCCCGAGCGCAGCAGCGCGCGCTCGGTCTATTCAGCGCTCGCCTTGGGTAACGTTCGCGATGTCAGGACTTCATCGATCAGTCCGTACTCGCGCGCATCTTCTCCGGACATGAACTTGTCGCGATCGGTGTCGCGCTCGATGGTTTCCAGATCCTGCCCGGTGTGATGCTGCAGGATCTTGTTGAGCTTGTCCTTGATTTTCAGGATTTCGCGAGCATGGATGTCAATGTCCGAAGCCTGCCCCTGGAAACCGCCCAGGGGCTGATGAATCATGACCCGCGAATTGGGCAGGCAGTACCGCTTGCCGGCCGCGCCGGCGGCCAGCAGCAGCGCGCCCATGCTGGCCGCCTGGCCAATGCACATGGTCGCCACGTCGGGTTTGACGAACTGCATGGTGTCGTAAATGGCCATGCCGGCAGTGACCGAGCCCCCGGGGGAGTTGATGTAGACGTTGATGTCCTTTTCCGGATTCTCGGATTCCAGGAACAGCAACTGGGCCACGATCAGGTTGGCCGAGTAATCCTCGATCGGTCCGACCACGAAAATGACCCGCTCCTTAAGCAGGCGCGAGTAGATGTCGTAGGCACGTTCACCGCGGGCCGACTGCTCGACCACCATCGGTACCAGATTGAGGGCTTTTTCGTCCATTTAGGTCTCCAGGGCTTCCTTGAAGCTCATCGTCTTGTCGGTGACCGTGGCCTTGTCCAGCACCAGATCAATGACCTGCTCTTCCAACACCATATTCTCCAGCTGCTCCATCAAGCGCGCGTCAGCACGATAGATTTCGATGATCTGCGACGGGTCTTCATAGGTGTCAGCCACTTCCTCAAGTTTCTGCTGAACCCGAGTCTGGTCAATGCTGATCTCGTTCTGACGCGCCAGCTCACCCATCAGCAGCCCGAGGCGAAGGCGCCTTTCGGCCATGGGCAGAAACTGCTCGAGCGGCAGCTCCGTCTGCTGGCCTGACTGCTGCTGCATCTGCTGAACCATCTGTCGGGCCTCCTGAACGACGCTGGAGCGCGGCAGCTTCAGATCGGCATACTTGTTGCCCAGCGCATCGGTGACCGCGGTCTTGAGCCGGTTGGTGACCGTCTGGCGCAGCTCGCGCTCAAGATTGCGACGCACATCAGCGCGCAGCTGCTCAGCGCCGCCCTCCACGCCAAAGGACTCGGCAAAGGCATCATCAACTTCGGGCAGATCGGAGGCCTGGACCTCCTTGATGCTGAGTTCGACCTTGGCGGTCTTGCCGGCCAGGGCCTGATAACGGTAGTCTTCCGGGAAGGTCAACTCGACTTCGGTGGTCTCACCCGCGGCCATGCCCTTGAGCACTTCCTCAAGCTGCGGGAACGTCGTCATGTTGCCCAGGGTCGGCGAGAGTTCGTGATGGCCGACGTCCGGAACGCGCTCGCCGTCCACATCGGCCACGTAGTTCAGTCGAACCCGATCGTCCATGGCCGCCGGCCGCTCAACGGTTTCCCATTCGCGGCGCTGCTGGCGCAGGGTGTCGATCATGTCGTCGACGTCCGAATCGGCGACTTCCGCCATCGGCCGCTCAAAGCTCAGATCTTCGATTTCGATCTGGGGTATCTCAGGAAAGACCTCCAGCTCCGCGATGAACTCGAAGTCACCCTCGAAATCCAGGCCACTGGAGGGCTCAAGGCGCGACACGCCGGCCACGCGCATCTCTTCCTGGCCAATCGCTTCCTGCAGGCTGGACTCCATGACCTGGCCCAGCACTTCCTCGCGCACCTGCTTGCCGTAGCGCTGGCGGACCACGTTCATCGGAACCTTGCCCGGGCGAAAGCCCTTCAGTCGCACCTGGCGACGCAACTCGTTGAGCCGGCTGTCGACCTTGGAGGTAATGTCGCCGCCGGGCACTTGAACCGTCATCCGGCGCTCGAGGTCACCGGTCTTTTCTACGCTTACCTGCATGCTCGATCGTCTCGCGTTTCCGTAAATCGAAAGCCGACGCCCCGCACTCGGCAGGCGGGCGTCGGCCAGAAAGTTGGTGGGCCATCAAGGACTCGAACCTTGAACCTACTGATTAAGAGTCAG
>JAZBOC010000191.1:0-7046 GCA_036353315.1 Wenzhouxiangella sp.
CAGATTCTCGAGCACGGTCAGAACGAAGCGCTGGGTGGCCTGCTGCCCGGCCGAGTCGGTCGCAATCAGTTCGATGAGATGAGGGCCGAGATCGCCGGCCTCGGGAAGCCAGACCAAGGTGCGCTCGACCGGGTCCAGAACCATTCCGGCCGGACCCTGTGCGAGAACCACCGTCGGCGACGGGTCCTGGGGCGGACTGAGGCGATAGCGGTAGCGGTACTGGGTACTGACGCCAGCGAAAGCGACGGGCGTCGAGACAAAGCTCGGTCCCGCCGGAATCGTCGCTGGCTCACCGATGAACAGGATATAGCTCTGGCTGCTCTGACCGCCCTGACCGTCATCGGCTTCAATAATCACGCTGTGCTGGCCGGGCTGCGCATTGGCCCAGCTGACCAGACCCGAGATCGGGTCAACGCCAAGACCCGCCGGTGCGCTGAGCAGGGCGAAGCTCACGCTGTCGCCGTCCGGGTCGACAACCGATGCCTGATAGCTGTAGTTGGCACCGATCGACGCCTGGATGACCGGTGAGCTGGTGAAGATCGGCGGCGCGTTGAAGCCGGCCTCGACCACGTTGACCGAGAAGGACTGACGCCCGACACCGCCGCGTCCGTCGCGGGCGCGAAGCACGACGTCGAAGCTGCCGGCGGACGACGGCGTCCAGCTCAGGTTCCCCGCGGACAGGGTCATCCCGGGTGGGGCGACCAGCAGCGAATAGGTTACGTTGTCGCCATCGCCGTCCCTGGCCTCGGCGGCGTAGCTCCAGGACCGTCCGACCGTCGCCCGAGTGACCGGTGCGGTAACGAAATGCGGCGCCTGGTTGGCCGGCAGGATCCAGCGCGGCTCGAAGTCGATCGGATCGAGTCCTGGATTCGAAAACGCCAGTTCGCGGGCAGCCGAGACGCTGTTAGCCGGCAATGTCTCGCCCTCAGGCACGAGCACCACGAACGGCTCGCCGTTCGGCGTCTGACCATCGGCGTTGAGCAGGCTGACGCCGGGGTCGAGATCCATACCCACGGCCATCAGGATCGGACCGCGCAGGGCGGCACCGGGATTGCGCACGGCGACATCGACCAGCAGACGCTGATTGGGTTGATCAAAAGTCGCGCGCGAGAACTCGCCTTCGAGCAGATCGCTGACCTCGGCAAAACCGGCCCAGGGATCGGATTCGTCTCCGGCGCCGATCAATTCGATCTCCAGCACGGTGGGTCCGCAGGCTTCGACGGCCGAAATCGTCACCAGATTTGGACCCGGCTGCAGCTCAATGGTCGCGAAGAAGCTCCCGCTGCCGTCGAGCACCGAAGAAGGCTGACCGTTGACTTCGACCTCGAGCACCGGGCGGAGCTCGTTGACCGGCAGAACTCTTCCGCTCAGCACCAGCGGGACACCCGAAGGCAGCAAGGTGCCGGGCCGCGGAGACAGATCGGTGAACTCCGGCGCCGCCACGGTCTGAGCCGTGCCGCAGGCCGCGATCGCGATCGAGCGGGCGACGGGCAGAATATCCTCGATATCGAAATCGGCCACGGTGGAAATCCCTCCCGTGCCGACCGTGATCAGTCCGGCCATGGCCCGCACAGGATCCGGCGCGATCGTCGGCAGCAGCGGCGATACCACTACATCGTTCTGGGCCGCGATCTGGCGCGCGTAGTAGACGGACTCGATATCTAAATCATTGACCGGATCGCCACAGTAGGAGCCCTCGTCGACCACCGGAATCAGCAGCCGGACGGCGTCTTCGTCCCAGGGCGCCAGTCCGGCGACTACGGCAGCGGCCGGGCCCCAATTCTCACGCGGACCGGCGAGACCGTCCTCGCACTGGTCGAGTGCTGTCATCTCCGTTGGCGGTGTGCCGGGCACCGCGGTGCCGAGTTCGGTCATCACATTGCTGGTCAGGCAGGTCGCGACGCCCTCGTCGGAGATGCCCCAGAACCTCGAGCTGATCGGAATACCGTCATCGGCCAACGCCTGAACCAGTTCCTCGGTGATATCGCACATGGCCTGGTTGACCGGATCCATCGATGGCGAGGTATCGAAGGTAAAAACCACATCCAGCGCACTGCAGGCCGCGCAGCCCTCGGGCACGTCGATGATGGCGCCCGAGCGTGCCACCTGGAAGTACCAATCGCGGAGTTCATTTTCGGAATTCGAGAAAGTGAGCGTATACACGCCGTCGGCCAGCGGGATCGGACCCTGATCGCGGGTGGTCGCGTTGTCGGCGTTGACCGGGCCGAACACGGCCTCTCCGACCGGATCGATGAGCTCCCAGCGGTTCTGACTGGCCGAGGACATCAGATCGAAGATCAGGTCTTGTCCATCATTCTCAGGCTGGACGGTATAGCTCAGTCGCGAACCCGGCGTCAGGAATTCGGCCACGATGATCTCTTCGATGTCGATCAGGCCGGCGTTTTCATCGATGATGCTGCGAAGCTGCGCGCTCGGCTCGCCGGCATTCGGAAAGGCTTGAAACGTCAGTTCATACTGCCCCGGCGGCAATGTCCAGGGGCCACGATCGGCATTCTGAGCAAAATTCAGATCGACGTTGGCAAAGGGTCGCCAGCCGGACGGCGTGTGCGTCAGGGTGGCAGATACGCGAGACGCGTCCACCAGCGGATCGAAGAAGGCCCGGGTCGCCGGTTCGACGAGGTCGATCAGGAAAGTCTGCTCCGAACCCGGGCCCGGTGGCGTCCAGCTTTCGGCTTGATCCAGCGCGCTGGGTTGCGCGGGTGCACTATCTGGCGCATGCAAGACCAGGCTGTAAGCGGCATCCGTGGGAGCGGTCTGCGTGATCACCAGTCGATACTGGCCGGGCGTGATCGGCAGCGGTCCGCTGTCGTCGCTTAGAGAAAAGCTCAGCCGCTTCCTGTTGATCAATGCCCGGCCGGCGCTGTCGATCAAGGTGTAGCGCAGCACGTTGCTGCCGGACTGGACTTCTACGTAGAGCAGCTCAACGCCCTGTTCTAAAGTAAGATCGTACTCGTGCGTCTGGCCCGGCATGGCCATGCTGTCGCTGACCGCTACCGGGACCGAATCAAGGCTAAGAGTGGCGCTCAGATCGGTCACGGTATGAATCTGGAACTGATAGGTTGGGGCGCCATTGGACGTTGAGTCGAAAACCAGGCGATAGTCGCCGGCGAGCAGATCAAATGGACCCTGGCTTTCGGACGCGAAGCGCGCCACGCTCGGCCCGAACACCACTTCACCGTCCACGTGCTCGAGGCGCCAACGAAGTTGGTTATTGCCCTGAAGCAGTTCGAAGTAGTAGCGGCCGTCCGTCGGCACGTTGAACAGGTAGTCGTTCTGAAAGCCGGAGACCGTGGGGGCACTATCGATAACCTGATCAAGATTGATTGGGGTTTCATTGACCGCAGCATCGACCGCCCGGAACGCGTAATCGGCCGGCCCGCCGCTGTTCAGTTCGAATTCGATCGTGTAATTGCCGGCGGCCAGGAGGAAGGGACCCCGATCATCGCTCCCCGGAAAGCGAGCGCGAACGCCGTCGTACAGCGCCTGACCGGCAGCATCGAATAGCGTCCACTGCAGGTTGGTGGCGCCCTCGACGAGCCCGAAATAGACCCGGCGGGTATCTGTCAGGTTGAGAAGCCACTGCTGCGGTGAACCGCTGCTGATGGTGGCTTCAGCCAGGGTGTCCAGAGCCAGTGGCGTCCCCGTCGGCGAGAATACAGCCGGACCCTCGTCATTCAAGGCCAGCGTGTAATCTCCCGTCGCACCGCCCTCACCGCGGACGATCAGGACATAGTCGCCCCCGACCAGATTACGCTCCGTCAGGGTGGGCAAGGACGTCCCACGACTTACGATCTCGCGGCCCACCGAGTCAAAGAGTGAGTAGTTCAGCCCGGCGAGATTAGAGCTGGCCTGGCGCTCGATCGACAGGATCCGATCAGCAGGCGAGGTGAAGCTGTAGCGGCGGATCTCGCCTGGTTGACCGATGCCGTCCGTAATCACGCTGCCGAGGCTGGTCGGGATGTCGACAACCGTCATCGTCGTCAGCACGAAATCGGCGAATCCGGTGGCCGCGTTCTCGCCCGTGACAGCCAGGGTATAGTCCCCGCCTCTCAGACTGATGTCCTCGATATCGTCCAGAGCGCTGGTTCGGTCTATGACGATTCGACCCAGACTGTCTTCCAGCGTCCAGTTGAGAGAAGAGGCCGGGCTTGCATCAATCAGATCCAGCAGATACAGACCGGCGGGCAATCCGCTGATCTGGAAACGATGGACCTGGCCGGGAATGAGGATCTCAGCGGTCGCCGGAGTATCTGGGACAAGGATCGATTCGCTATCGACAACTTCGTGGAGAGTCGCGGTGCCGTTGATCGGCGCGGTCGATCGGCTGCGAACGCTCAATCGATAATCGCCGGCGACCAGCTGCCAGGGATCGCCGGGCGGGCTCATGTTGTTCGTCCAGCCGTTGATTTCCAGGCCGTCGGCGCGATCGAGCCGCCACTGTCCGGCGCCGTTGCTGTGAGAAAAATCGAAAGTCACGAAGACCGCCGTGGTATCGGTCAGAGTGAACTGGAATTCGGTGGTTTCGGTAAGGTCCGCGCTGTCGTAGCCGGCGGATCCGCCCAAAGACAGGCCAACGGGCACCGGATCGCCGACCGGGCGAACCTGCAGCGTCAGATCACCGGTATAGCCATTGCGTCCGCGCACCTCTATAAGATGAACGCCGACCGGCAGGTTGAACGGATCGGACACAGCCGGCCCGGAGGTCGTCCAGTCCTGGCGCAGGTTGCCGAGCGCATCGACCAGGCGGTAGCTGAGCTGGTTGGCACTGGGCCCGCTGAAGAACAGGCGCACCGGCCCCGGATCGTTCAGGTTCAGGTTGAAGACATGGGTGGCACCGACGCCGCTGATTGCCTGGGTGTCGGCCACATCGATCGACAGCGCGCTCGATGTGTCCTCGACCCCGTAGACGATGAAACTGAAGGTGCCGGCCGCCGTTGGCGTTTCGCCGCGCACGGTCAGGCGATAGAGACCGCCCATCAGCGCGACCGGGCCGAGATCATCCAGACGTCCGAGGTTCTGACTGACGACCCGCCCGAATTCATCCTCGAGCAACCAGTTGAGCTGGTTGACGTTCGAGGTGGCAGTCCGCTGCACGTAAACCCGCTGCCCTGGCGCCAGATTGGGAAGAACAAACACGCGCTCTTCGAGAGCAGCAATCGTGCCGGACACTTCCTCATTCAGACCGATAGTCTGCGGCTCGGCTCGAACCGGAAGGCTGACCGACAGCGCGGGTAGCACGGCAACAAGCAGCAACCATGCAGTCCACCGTCCGGTGCCGAATCGATTCTTTCTGTCATTCGTCATGCTCGCACTTCCGCAATATCGCTGCAATCCAGAGAGGGCCAATCTTGCGCCGGGGCCCCGCTGCAAGCTTGAAGACAATTTGAAATCAGCATGAAAATCACGGCATCTGCCCCAACTGGCGCAGACAGACGGACTGCTCGCGGGAGACAAGGTCACCGCCGGGATCGCCCTGGCGCTTGTTCGGCTGAAGCGGCGGAATCAAAGCGGATTTTCCCTGGGCTGTCAGCCGAGGCTGGTTCTTTTCCGCCGCTTCGGTCAAAACGGGCAAGTCGGTGGCGCATCGTCAAAGCGATCAGCGAACACGACATCGCTCGTCCCATCCTCAAACGACCCCTTCTGCACTTCGACCCCATCAAGCCACGCCAGAGTGTCGCCCTCGGCGGGCAGCGAGATCAGCACCGAGCCGATGCCGCGCGCCGTCTCAATGCCCAGGTCGAGCGCCGAAGCCAACACCCGACCGTTCAGACACAAGGAGAAGGTTTTCTCATCCAGGTCGTACAGGATTTCGACCAGGTTGAGCGCCGACAGCGAGACCGAATTGTCAAACCGATCCAAAGGGAATCCGCTGCGCCGAATCTGCGCTTCACCATCGCTGAACAAATTCAGGTTCAGAAAGGCCTGGGCGGATCCAGGGCGTTCGCGCAGCAGCAGACCGACCCGGCTGAACTGATCCGCCGTTCCTAGCCTCAAAGCGACACGAAAGCGCATCTGACCCGTGGTGACTTCTTCCGAGTCCAGAAATTCGAACCGAATGCTTGCCGTACCAGAACTGGGTTCCTTCGATAATTCAAGCTCTCGACCACCACCGGGCGCAGCGCGAACCCGGGCCTCAATCAATGGCGAGAGCTGAACAGGCTCGCCCGCAGCAGCCCCGCCTGTCCCGATTGGCTGGTCGAGAGGCTTGTTGCTGAAATCGGCGAGCAAGACGGTTTCGGGCGCGAGCGCCGGAACAACGGCCGGCAAGAAAAGCAGGCTAAAAAGAAGACGCCTCATACTGTTTTGCTCCGCCTGGCGGGAAGACTTGGGCCATTACTGCGCCTACAAGGCTCTTTTTCAGACTTGATGGCGGGTTGATATCGGGTTGAATAATCCATCGATCCAGTCGCATCACCGGCAAGGCATTGGCCCGAAACACTGCGCGTTGGCAAGCAGCTCGAGGTGCGCGCGAGAATCACGGCATCTGCCCCAGCTGCGGCGTCGGCAAGCGGAACGCATCGCGGAAGATACGGTCATTGCCTGGATCGACTGGATCGACTGGATCGACTGGATCGACTGGATCGACTGGATCGGGCGGTTGGTCTGAGCGGGTCACAGTGAGCAAGGCGGTGCCGTAAAACACGTCCGCCAGTGGCTCTCCGGAGGGATTGCTGGCATTCAGATCGATCGAGAAGCTGTTGCCGTCCAGCAAGGTGCCGCTGAGCACCGCACCGCCGCGCTGGGTGATCTCGAAAGGCTGGTCATCGACCAGGTCGGTCAGCGGCTGGCCGTCGATGAAGAACTCGCTGCCGATCACGTTGAGCCGGCCGCCGCTGAACACCTCGAGCTTGTCGCCGATGCTGCCGCCGCGCAAATGCAGTGTCGCGCCCTGGTCGACATCCAGGAACGCCCCGACCGTACCGCCTTCGAGAAACATCGCCGTGGGGGCGTCGAAACCGCTCAGGGTCAGATTGGTATCGATGGCCCCGCCGGTCATGCGGACGGTCACACCGCTGTCGAAGACG
>JAZBOC010000139.1:0-2380 GCA_036353315.1 Wenzhouxiangella sp.
ATGTGGGCCTTGCCAGGCCAGAGCCTCAGCGAAGCCCTGGCTGATGTGGACCAGGCCTTGTCTTTTGAACCGGCTCACGTATCGCACTATCACCTGACCATCGAGCCCAATACAGTCTTTGCCGCCCGCCCTCCCAGCCTCCCCGACGAAGACACAGCCTGGGATATGCAGGACGCCTGCGCGGTGAAACTGAATCAAGCCGGCTATCAGCAGTACGAGGTATCGGCCTGGTCGCGGCCCGGGGCGATGAGCCGACATAATCTGAACTACTGGCGCTACGGCGACTACATCGGCATCGGCGCCGGCGCGCACGGCAAGATCACCTTGCCGGCCGAGCAGCAGATCCTTCGGACGCGCCGCAAGTCTCATCCACGTCCTTACCTGAATGCACTCAGCGATGGCAGTTTCATCGCCGAGGAGACCCGGGTTGCTGACGAAGATCGAATCTTCGAGTTCTTTCTCAACCGGCTTCGGCTTGATCAGCCATTCAGTATCGAGGAATTCACCCAGCGCACGGGTCTGGACGCAACGGTCATCGCAAGCCGGCTGGACCAGGCGGTCGAACTTGAGTTGATCCGTCATGAGGACGCGAAGTACCAGGTCAGCAGTCTGGGGCGACGTTATCTGAACGACTTACAAGCGCTGTTCCTGCCGGGCTAGGTAGAATCAAGCCATGAACGCATCGCGTTGGACGGCACTAATGGGCTTCGTCTTTGCGCTGGGGGTCGCCATGACTACCCATGCGCAGACCGACGAGGTCTGGGTGCGGATCGATCGTCCAAGCCCTGAACTTCGGCGCGAACTGCCGCCCGAGGCACTGGACTACGGGAGCTTTGTCTGGATGCCGGAGCGATCCCTGCCGGACACGGCCCGCAGCCAATTCCTGATTCATCGTCACAGCCGGCCCTTCGCCATGTCGATGGCGGGACAAGCTGTCGATCTGACCCGACTTCCGGCAGCCGGCGCCAGTCGCTCCGCCAACACGGAACCGGGCTTGCATCTCATCCAGTTTCGCGGGCCTGTCAGGAGCATCTGGCTAGAGGAGCTTGCTGCGCGAGGACTTGAGCCGATTCAATTTATTGCGCCAAATGCCTATCTGGTCTGGGGTCAGGAGGATCAATTGCCGAGCCCCTCCACACGCCGCCAGAGTGAAGTTCGCTTCGCCGGACCCATTCCGGAAGCCGCTCGCGCGATGTCAGACCGGAAACAAGCTGAGCCTCATGACCATGCGCGCGCCATGGTTTACGGGCCGGCCGCTGATCAGGCGCTCAAGGCTTTGCGGGAAGCCGATGTGGCCGTGCTGGACTTTCGTGCCGTCGGCGGGGACTTTCTGGTCGTCAACATCAAGGCGCGTCCAGAACAGTTTGCTGAACTGCTCGGCATCCCCGGCGTGCTCACCGTGCAACAGGTGACTCAGGACGCGGGGCCCCGGGGTGAGTTGGCCAATCAGTCAGTTGTGAGTCTGGACGGCCCAAATCAAACGCTGATACCCGGTTATCAAGACTGGCTCAACTCGGTCGACCTGGACGGCACGGGCGTAACCGTTGCGGTGGTCGACGCCGGAATTCGCGAAACCCATCAGGATCTGGTTGGGCAATTTGTCGTCTGCCAGCCCGGCGACGATCGGCCGACCTCGTGCAGTCAGGCTCTGGACGACCATGGCACCCATGTCGCCGGAGCGATTGTCGGCAGTGGGGCCAGCGGTACCGTGGATGACGCCGGCTTTCTGCGAGGACTCGGCATAGCGCCAGGCGCCCGGGTCGTTCAGCAACGCTATCCGCCCCTGCTGTCCGCCGGCCCCAACGGCATGGTGCCGGGCGGCATGCTGACCATCTTTGCCGAGTCCGCGCTCAGCGGCGCGGTGCTGGCTAACAACTCATGGGGGCCGAGCGATACGCCCCAGGGTTACGACATTCCAACCCGCGAAGTTGACCTGATCACCCGCAATGCCCTGCCGGAAGCGACGAATCCGGCACCGATCCTGCCGGTCTGGTCCGTCATGAACGGAGAAGGAGATGACCCCGGCAGTGTTTGCGCACCCTCGTCACTGGGCGCGCCCGATGAAGCCAAGAATGTCTTGAGCGTAGGCTCGAGCAAACTTCAGTTCGGCAATGGCACCCAGCGGCCGGACCTGTTCGACATTTCGTCCAACAGCGCCCACGGCCCGGCGTGCGACGGCCGACGGGTTCCGCAGATCATTGCGCCAGGCTGTGCGACTGATAATCCGATCGCCAGTAGCGACTCGGCCTATAGCAGCAGCTTCTGCGGCACCTCCATGGCTTCGCCCATCGTCACCGGAGCGGCCGCACTGTTCGTCGAACAGTATCGGCGTGACCATGATGGCCGCACGCCCAGTCCCGCCCTGATCAGAGCCCGCATG
>JAZBOC010000140.1:0-6175 GCA_036353315.1 Wenzhouxiangella sp.
CACAGCGCCACGGTCATCACCCCGGCCGAGGTGTTGGGCACCAGTGCCATATCGTCGGGCTGGGCACCGATGAGCCGGGCCAGCTGCCCGCGCACGCGCTCGCGGCGGTCCATCTCCTCGACATACCAGGCCATGCCGCGCCGGGCGTAGCCGTCCATGGTGCGGGTGACCGCAGTGCGCACCGCCAGGCTCGGCGGGCTGACCGAGGCGTGGTTCAGGTAGACCGGCACTTCCAGGTCGGGGAACAACGCACGCGAACCGAGTTGGGCTTGAAGGGCATTTATTTCTAGTGCTTCTGTAGCTGCAGCATTCATATACGTGGGTCAAGCGGAAAGCCAATATGGCCAAGATACCAGCGTTGAGCGCTTGTTGCCGCTCATGCCCGAGGGGGTAAAACTGCCGCATTGACAAATTTTTTCATCAGGAGGGTTCAGCTATCAGAGTGGTGGCAAGTTTTGTCGCTCAAATTCGTTATAGGGGCAGGTATCGGCAAAACCGCGGCGATTTTAGATATGAAAATCAGAACGTTTTTCCTGGGCCTGGTGCCCGCTCTGGTATTTTCTGCCTCTGCGCAGGCGCTTGATTTCGAGTTTACGGATCGGGAGAGTCTCTCGGTGGACAACGATCAACCGCTTTTAGGCAGGGTAGTTGATCTGAACGGTGATTTCGTTTTTGTCGGCGCACCCGGAGAGAACGTACCCGGTGGCGAAGGTCGCGTTTATGTTTATCGGGTTGGCCCAACAGGCTTGACTTCACGGTCGATCATTTCTTCGCAAGTTGAATCGCCGCGTGAATTTGGTCAGGCAGTTGCATCAGATGGCGAGTGGGCGGCGATTGGTTCGCGTGAGAGGGTTGATTTGTACCGTCTCAATGGCTCCTCCTGGAATTTTGTTCGTGCTCTTGAGATCCCAACGCCCCCGAGCGTCGAGGGGCTGGTTTTCGATTCGGGGTTTGGCGGGCAGTTGCAGATGGATGGCGATCGCCTGATCGTCGCGGATACAAGCGCCGATGCCCCGGATAATTCCAATGTGGGGGCGGCAGCGGTTTTTGCCAGAAACGCCGGTGGTTCCAACGCTTGGGGGTTGGAGGGTGTGCTCAGGTCACCCAACGCTGATCCGAGCGGTTTTGCTAGAGGTATTGCGCTTGATGGCAATCTGGCGATCGTGGCGGAGGGAGCTACCCAGCAGGTCCATGTATATTCGAATTCCGGCAGCGGATGGCAGTTTTTGAGAACGCTCAATCCTCAGCAGTCCGAAATGGGTGACTCCTTTGGCAGCTGTGTGATCGGCAACTTCTTTTGCCTGGACGTTGAGGGTGACTACATTGCCGTAGGGGCGACGAATGGCAACGACAGTACCAGCAATTCTGGTTCAGTGCACGTTTTTGAACGCAACGCCGGCGGTGCGAACCAGTTCGGCCAGATTGCGCAAATTGCGCCTTCGCAACCCTCTTTTGTCGATGCTTTCGGTCAAGCTGTTCAGCTTTCCGGACAACTTCTTTTTGTCTCTGCGCCGGGCAACTCCAGCAATCGCGTATACGTCTACAGCCGAGGCGAAGACGGCTTTACGGAAGAGCAAATTATCGAACCACCGGCCTCGCCTTCGTTTGGCAATGTGGAGTTCGGCTCTGACATCGTCTACGCATCCGGCAATCTGATTATCGGCGCGGAGACCTGGGACGACAACCCGAACGAGATTGGGGCCGTGTTTTCCTACTACTCCCGCGTCCTGGCCGAATGCCCCAGCTTTGACTCAATCTTCTGCGATCGGTTCGAGCGGTGAGCTGTATCGGTCGCCAGTAGACACGGGTATGAGTGTTATGAAAGGGTCTAGCGCCACCACGCTGGCGCTATCCTGCCGCTCCAATGCCGCGGGGCTCTCGATCGCTGGTGGCAAAGGCGATCTGTGCAACGCCAAAAAACAGCAGATCAACGCCGAACAGGATTCCTAGAACCCAGAACGCGGCTTCAGGAAGCGCGACCAGCACCAGTATGCCGAGCAGCAGGGACAGCAGCCCCGAAGTCAGCATCCAACCCCAGCCCGGCGCCGGCCGCAGCGTGAACGCGGCGGCCGTTTTGAAGATGCCGGCAAGCAGGAAAAAGAAAGTCAGCACCAGCGTCAGTGTGAATATGCCCTGCAAGGGGTAGATCAGCAGCAGACCGCCGGCGACGATGGCCACGATGGAAAAGACGATGTTCAGCGCCATTCCGGCCGGTGGACGATCTGCCAGTACCCGAACCAGTTCGAGGATTCCGGTCAGCAGAAGCAAGACGCCAATCATCAGTTCGACCCCCAGCGTTGCCAGCCATGGAAAAATCAGGGCGGAAATGCCTAAGATGATCGAGATGATCCCGATTGCGACAAGCCAGCCGCGTTTGCGCGGCGAGGCGTTGACGGGCTCGAGCTGATGGTCTGTATACATGGTTGCGTCCTCCGTTTGATCGTTGCCAAGCGGGAGCAGGGTTTTCGCAAAGGCGGCTGCTGATCTGCAGCACCGGCCTTGACCGTACACGAATCGCTTAACGTACGGGCTGGAAGCGCCAAAAATCGACCGGAAACGAGCCGGATTCTTCGGCCCATTCCAGGGCCGTGTCCCGGCAAAAGCGTGCCGGGTAGGCTTCGAGGGGCCGGGCTCGGGGATTACAATAAACTCTTGACCCTCACCACAACGAGAACAGCATGAGTGAGAAAGTCGATTGCACCGACGTGGCTGTCGTAGGAGCGGGACCAGCGGGCTTAAGCTTTGCCCGGGCGCTGGCCAGCAGCGGCCTGACGGTGACCGTGATCGACCCGGCCGATGCCGGAAGCCTGGCCAAACCGGCTTTCGACGGCCGCGAGATCGCGCTGACCCACGGCTCGCGTCGCAGGCTGGAGCAGCTTGACATCTGGTCACGCCTGCCGGTCGACGAGGTCAGCGCGCTGCGCGACGCCTGGGTGTTCGACGGCGATAACGAAGAGCCGATGCGGATCAGCCACCAGGACGGCGGGGCCGGGCAGCTGGGCTTTCTGGTGCCCAACCATCGCATCCGCGAGGCCGCTTTCGCCGCTTTTCAGGATTTAGGTGACGCAAGGCTGATCCACGGCCAGCGGGTTGAGTCGGTCGAGCGCGGCGCGCAGTCGCACCGTGTTCGCTTGAGCGACGGGCGCTGGCTGAGCGCGCGCCTGGTGGTGGCCGCCGACAGCCGTTTTTCTTCAACCCGCCGCGCTTTTGGTATTGCCGCGCGCCAGCGCGACTTCGGCCGCTCCATGCTGGTTTGCCGGATGAGTCTGGAACGCGATCACGAGCACGTGGCCTGGGAATGGTTCGGGCGCGAGCAGACCCTGGCCCTGCTGCCGCTCAACGGGCGCGAGGCCTCGGCCGTGATCACCCTGCCGCACGGCGAGATCGAGCGGCTTGCAAAGCTCGACGACGAGGCTTTCAACCAAGAGGTCAGCGAGCGCTACCAGCACCGCCTGGGTGCGATGCACCGCGTCAGCGAGCCTTGCCTGTATCCGCTGGTCGGGGTGTGGCCGGACCGCCTGGTCGCGCCCGGATTCGCCTGTATCGGGGATGCCGCGGTGGGCATGCACCCGGTCACCGCGCACGGCTTCAACCTGGGCCTGGCCAGCGTAGATTCGCTCTCTCGAAGGATCCTTGCGGCTTGCCGTTCAGGACGCGATTTCGCCGCCGATTCGCTACTTCACGCCTATCAGCGCGAGCATCGCCGCGCCAGTGCCCCGCTGTACCTGGCGACGGGCGCCGTTGTCGGCCTTTACACCAGTAACTCCCTGCCGGCCCGCTGGCTCAGGCTCGCCGTCCTGCGCGGTGCCGGCCGTTTGCCGCCGTTGCGTCGCCTGATCGCGCGCTCGCTAACCGACCGTAAAGCCGCCTGAAAATAAGAAAAAGCCCGTCCGGAGACGGGCCTTTTCACCTTGTAAACTCGCCAAGAACGTTATTCAGGGCGTAATCACGGCATCGATGACGTGGATGATGCCGTTGCTGGCCTCGACATCGACGGTGACGACGTTGGCACCGTCCACGGTGACGCCAGCGTCGGTCACGTTGATGGCCACGTCCGAACCCTGCAGCGTGGTTGCGCTGTCGAGTTCAACCACCTGGGCCGAGGTCACGGCGCCGTCGACGACGTGGTAGGTCAGGATGGCAGTCAGGGTGTCGTTGTCGGCCAGGATGGCGGCCAGGTCGGCTTCCGGAATGGCGGCGAACGCGGCATCGGTCGGAGCGAAGACGGTGAACGGTCCACCGGTGGCCAGCGTCTCGGTCAGCCCGGCCGCTTCGATGGCGGTCAGCAGGGTGCTGAACTGGCCGGCAGCTTCAGCGGTTTCGATAATGTTGCCCTTGTGGTCGCCATGGTTGGAAGCCAAAGCACTGGCGGCAAACAGAGCAGCGAAAGCGGAAACAAGAATACGGGTGCGAATCATGTTGCAATTTCCTTATGTATGGGTAATGGAGCGCGAAGTATCCGGAGCTGACATGCACGCGGCATCAAGTTTTCATGAGGGTTGAGTGAGGGCGCCGTCGCGGAAGCGTGAGTGCGGTCAATGCAATACTGAAGGGCCAGGACTATTGAAACAGCTGAAACACAAGGAAGCATTAATGAATGAAAGCAGCGCAGCCCAATTGATGGTGCAGTGTCTGGAGGCCGAGGGCGTAGAGCGAATCTTCGCTGTTCCGGGGGAGGAAAATCTCGACCTGCTGGAGGCCTTGCGGCAATCTTCGATTGATCTGGTGCTGACACGCCACGAGCAGCCGGCCGGTTTCATGGCCGCGTGCCATGGCCGCCTGACCGGCCAGCCCGGGGTGTGTCTATCGACCTTGGGCCCGGGTGCGACCAACCTGGTCACCGCGGCCGCTTATGCCGAGCTGGGCGCGATGCCGATGGTGATGATCACCGGTCAAAAGCCGATCAAGAGCTCCAAACAGGGCCATTTCCAGATCGTCGACGTGGTTGACCTGATGCGTCCTGTCACCCGCTACACCCGCCAGGTCGTCTCGGGCGCGTCGATTCCGGCTCGCGTGCGTGAGGCTTTTCGCCAGGCCGAAGAAGAGCGTCCCGGCGCCACCCACCTCGAAGTGCCCGAGGACATCCTCAGGGAAGACGTCGAGGCGAGCCCGATGCTGCCCAGCCGGGCGCGACGCCCGGTCGCTGAGGGAAAGGCGATCGCCCAGGCCGTGCAGGCTATAGAGCAGGCGCGCCGACCGTTGCTGATGGTTGGCGCCGGCGCCAACCGCAAGGTCACCGCGCGCATGCTGCGCCAGTTCGTGGACCGGTTCGGCATTCCCTTCTTCACCACCCAGATGGGCAAAGGCGTGGTCGATGAATCGCACCCATGCTGGGTCGGCAACGCGGCCCTGTCGGACGGTGATTTCGTCCACCGCGCGATCGATGAGGCTGACCTGATCATCAACGTCGGCCACGACGTGGTCGAGAAACCGCCGTTTTTCATGCACAAGGGCAAGCGCAAGGTCATCCACATCAATTTCTCCAGCGCCGAGGTCGATGCGGTGTATTTCCCGCAGTTGGAGGTGGTCGGCGATATCGGCAACGCGATCTGGCAGCTCAACGAAAGAATCACGCCGCAGGCGCACTGGGACTTCGACTTTGCCCACCGGGTGCGCGCCGCGCTCGATGAAGATCTCGCCGCCTTCGACCGCCACGATGGTTTCCCGGTGCATCCCCGCCGTCTGGTCCACGAGGTGCGCCAGGCCATGCCCGACGACGGCATCGTTTCGCTCGATAACGGGCTCTACAAGGTCTGGTTTGCGCGCAACTACCAGGCCCGACAACCCAACACCGTGCTCCTCGACAACGCCCTGGCCAGCATGGGCGCCGGCTTGCCGGTGGCGATGGGCGCGCGCCTGGTCCATCCCGATCGCAAGATCCTGGCGGTGTGCGGCGACGGTGGATTCATGATGAACTCCCAGGAGCTGGAAACCGCGGTCCGGCTGAAGATGGATCTGGTTGTGCTGGTGCTGCGTGACGATGCTTATGGAATGATCCGCTGGAAGCAGCAGGACATGAATCTGCCGGATTTCGGGCTTTCCTTTGGCAACCCGGATTTCGTTCAGTATGCTGAAAGCTATGGGGCGATCGGGCACCGGGTCGAGACGACCGACGGCCTGGCGCCGCTTCTGGCTGACTGCCTGACGGACTCGGGCGTCCATTTGATCGACTGCC
>JAZBOC010000141.1:0-6085 GCA_036353315.1 Wenzhouxiangella sp.
GATCCGCCCTGGGCGCCGGCAAAGATGAACTCACCGTCGCCGTTGCGGGTGTTGGCCACGGCCAGCAGCTGATCCAGACGCTGGCGGAGTTCCTGGGCGATCTGGGTGCGGTTGCCGTCGCTCAAGGGCGCGTTGGAGGCCTGCACGGTGAGTTCGCGCACGCGCTGGATCAGATCGCCGGCCGACTGCAGGGCGGCTTCCTCGACCTGCAGGCGCTGGCGGGTGCGGCCAACGTTGCGGTCGTAGACTTCCTGCACCTCCACGCTGCGCTCCAGCGACTGCAGGCGCGCCGCGCCGATCGGGTCATCCGACGGGCTGTTGATCTTGCGCCCGGTCGAGAGCTGCAACTGGGTCTGGTTGAGGTTGCCCTGCTGGCGGAGAATGCCCGACAGGCCCTGCTGGAAAATCTGGTTGGTGGAAATTCGCATGGCTTACCTCACCGCGTTGATCAGGGTCTGGAACACCGTATCGGCCACCCGGATGACCTGGGCGTTGGCCTCGTAGGCCTGCTGAAAGCGCACCAGGTTGGCGGCTTCTTCCTCCAGGTTGACCCCGCTGACCGACTCCCGGGCCGCCTGCGACTGGGCCAGCAGGCCTTGCTGGGCCATCAGCGCAGTATTGGCCGAGGCGGTCGCGGTACCGACCCGCGAGACCAGGGCATCGACCTTGCCGAACAGGCTGGTGGTGCCGCCGTCGAGCAGGTTGTCGGTAAACAGGCCGGCCAGGCGCAGGGCGTTGCGGTTGTCGCCGGTGCCGCTGGTGTTGGCGGTGACGGTGAACTCGTCGCCGGCCACCGGTTCGCCGTCGATCTGGACGGTCCAGCCGTTGAAGGTGATGTCCTCGCCGGGGGTGTAGGCCAGCGGCCCGCCGATCACGGTACCAAGGCCGTCGACCAACTCGAAGTTGTTGGCGTCGGTAAAGCGGATGGTGACGTCATCCAGCAGCGCCGGGTTGTCGATATTGGCCACGGCGCCGAAAGAAATCGTGGCGTTGCCGAGGTTGTCCAGATCGGCCCCGGCCCGGATGGGGGCAGCCGCGGCCAGCCGAGCCGGATCACTGAACAGCGTGGTCATGCCGCCGGCGGCGGTGCGCGTGGGCTGAATCGCAAAGCGGTCTCCGGCAGAAAAATCAGCCGGGTCGGCGACGATGGACAAGCCTTCGGCGACCAGCGGATCGGCCGGCGTCCCGGTGCCGCTCAGGGCCACGTTCTGGCCGGTGACGGTGTTGGTCAGCGAAAAGTTGGTGCCGTCGAAATCCAGCTGGTAGTCACCGCCGGTCAGGCCGGCCGGATCGCTGATACTGACCTCGATATCGGCCGTGGCGCTGTTGCTGGTCGCGCCCAGCACCACCGGCTCGCCGACGGCGAACAGATCGGTGCCCAGGCTGCCGGACAGATCCATGCCCTCGCCCTGCAGGCGGTTGAATTCCTGCGCCAGAGCGACCGCGGTCGAACCCAGTTCATTGCGAGTCGGCTCGAGGATTTCGCGCCTGAAATCCAGCAACCCGCCCAGTTCACCACCGGTGAGCTGGCTGGTCACGGGCGTGCCGCCGATGCGCACCTCCTGGTCCTGGGGCCCAAACTGGCCCGGGCCGACGCTCAACGTGCTGACGTTTCCACCCAGCACCAGGTTCTGGCCGCTGCCAACGAAAACGTTGACCACGCCGTCGCCCTGATCGACCGTGTTGACTTCGATCATTTCCGACAGCTGGCTGATCAACTGGTCGCGCTGGTCAAGCAGGTCATTGGGGCCGGCTGAGCCGCCCGCAGCGCCCTGGGCGCGGGCGATGCGCTCATTGAGTTCACCGATCGAGGTGGCCAGTCCGTTGATCTCCTGCACGGCGCCGGCCACGCGCCCGTCAACTTCTCTGGCCACCGATGACAGGCGCGCATCCAGGGTGACAAAACGCTGCGCCAATGACTCCGCTTCAGAGATGACGACCTGGCGGACCGGCGTGGAGGATGGATCGTTGGCGAGCGATTCCAGGCTGGAGAAAAAGCTCTGCAACCCGCCGGACAGGCCGCTGGTCTCGCTGCCGACGATGTTGCCAACCCGGCCGGCCAGGCTGGCGAAAGTACTCAGGCGCCCCTGGCCGGACAGACCAAAGCGAATTTCGTCGGTCAGAAACTGGTCGAAGACCCGCTCAATGCTGCTGACCTGGACCCCGGTGCCCTGAAAATTGCCGCCCAGGAACTGGGGTGGCCGAGTGGTCAGACTGACACGCTGGCGGTTGTATCCCTCGGTCGAGGCATTGGTAATGTTGTTGGCGATGGTCGCCAGGGCGCGCTGGGTCGCCAGCAGGCCGGATACTCCAATCTTCAGCATGACTCTCTCTCTCCTGCCGGCACGAAGCCGGGGTGCAGCGAACAGGACAATTCCCGGTTGACCCTGTTTGCCGTTGATGCCCGATTAGCGGCACTGATCGTCATTTCTTTAGCCCTCTGAGTCCTGGCGCACGGTATCGACCAGCCGTTCGATCTTGCTGGCGTAGTGCGGGTCGGTGGCATAGCCGGCGCGCTGCAGGCCAACGGCAAACGCGGCCGGATCAGACCCGGCCTGCAGGGCCTCGGCGTAGCGCGGGCGCGAGGTCAGGAAGTTCACGTAGTCGTTGACCGCCGCTTCCGGCGTGGGATAGGCGCGGAAACGGGCCCGCTCGCGCACGGCCTGACCGTCAATGACTTCCAGGGTGGTCACAGTGACCGTCTCACCCTGCCAGTCCGATCCGGCCTTGATGCCGAACATGGCCCAGGCGGGCGAGCCGTCCGGGCGCTGCATGACGTGGCGCCCCCAGCCGGTCTCAAGCGCCGACTGGGCCACGATCGCCTCGGCCGGCACGCCCAGGCGGTCGGCGGCGCGGCGGGCCAGCGGGAGCATGCGGGCAATAAAGTCCTCGCGGCCCTCGAACGCCGGGCCGCGCATCGCGCCAGGATCAGCCGCGGGCCGGACGGGCGCGCTGGGCAGGCTTGTTTCCACCGGCGCGACGGAGTCCGGCGCTGCGGGCGACACGGCTGCGTCGGTCGCCGGCGTCCGGGGCGGGACGAAGCTGGGCGCCGGGCGAATATCGACCCGCGGCGGTACGGCAAACCCGCCCTCGGGCACGCTCGCCGGCCCCTGCCCGGCCGGCTGCATCTGCTCGACCATGACGTCGGCCAGGCCGATGCCGCCGTTTCGCGCCATGTCCAGCGCAATCTGGCGGTCGTAGAGCTCCATGTAGCGGTCCATCTGGCTGGAGTTGAACAACTCGCTCTTGATCCCGGCATCGCGCATCGATTTGAGCATCAGCTGGATGAACAAGGCCTCGAACTGCTGCGCGGTCTCGCGGGTCGCCTGGGGGTCATTTTTCTGCGCGGCCAGGCGCAGCTCGGCCATGTTGCCGGTATCGGCAAAAAAGGTCGACTGCGTGGGCGCGATGCTCATGTCAGCGCGTTAGCCGCTCAGATCACGATCAGCTCGGCGCGCAGCGCGCCGGCCTGGCGCAGCGCTTCCATGATGGCGACCAGGTCGCCCGGTGCGGCACCGACCTGGTTGACCGCCTGAACGATGTCGTTGAGCTCGACCCCGGCGTCGAACAGGAACATGCGCGAGCTTTCTTCCTCGACCTCGATCCCGGTCTGGGGGACGACCACCGTTTCGCCGTCAGAGAACGCGCCGGGCTGAGAGACCTGGGCGCGTTCGGTGATCGTGACCGACAGCGAGCCGTGGGCCACGGCCGCCGGCAGGACCCGAACGTTGGAGCCGATGACCACGGTGCCGGTCCGCGAGTTGACGATCACCCGCGCCGGCGCCGCGCCCGGATGGACTTCGAGATTTTCCAGGGTGGAGACGTAGGAGATGCGCTGCGACGGGTCGACCGGGGCCCGCACTTCGATTGAAACCGAGTCCAGCGGCCGAGCCGTGCCCGGCCCCATGACCTGGTTGATGGCCTCGACCACGCGGTGAGCGGTGGTGAAGTCGGGCGTGTGCAGGTTGAGCAGCAGGGTCTCGCTGGCCAGGAAGCTGGTCGGCACCTCGCGCTCGACCGTGGCCCCGCCCGGAATCCGACCGGTCGACGGCACGTTGACGGTGATGCTGGAGCCGTCCTGCCCGGATACGCCAAAGCCGCTGACGGTGAGATTGCCCTGGGCGACCGCGTAGATCTGGCCGTCGGCGCCGCGCAGCGGCGTCATCAGCAGGCTGCCGCCGCGCAGGCTGTCGGCGTTGCCGATGGAGCTGACCGTCACGTCGATGGTCGAGCCGGGCTTGACGAACGGCGGCAGCGTGGCCTGCACGGTCACGGCGGCGACGTTTTGCAGCTGCGGGTTGACGTTGTCGGGCACGGTAATGCCGAACTGCTGGAGCATGTTGTTGATCGACTGGACCGCATACGGCACCTGGCTGGTCTGATCGCCGGTCCCGTCCAGGCCCACCACCAGGCCGAATCCGACCAGCTGGTTGGTCCGAACGCCCGAGACCGAGACCAGGTCTTTGAGCCGCTCGCCCTGGAATTGCTGGGCGCGCGCATCACCGGCCGGAACAGCGGCCATAAGCAGGGCCAGGAGGGGGATCAGCAGGACCGGGAGGGTTTTCATGTCTGGGTGGCCTTGGGTTTCAGGGTTGGGAGGTCGGGATCAGAACGGCATCCAGGGCGACTGAAAGAAGCGCGACAGCCAGCCCTGGCGATTGGCGTCATCGATCGCGCCGGTGCCGCGGTAGTCGATTCGGGCATCGGCGATCTTGAAGCTCGGCACCGAGTTGTCCGGGCCGATGTCGGCCGGGCGCACGATGCCGGCAATGCGCAGGAACTCACGCCCCTGGTTGACCGTGATCCAGCGCTCGCCCTTGACCATGAGGTTGCCGTTGGGCAGGCGCTGGTAGACGGTCACGGTCATGTTGCCTTCCATGCTGTTGGACTGGCTCGATGAGCCCGTGCCGTCAAACTCGGTGGTCGAATCCATCGAGCCCCCGAACAGCGGCAGGCTGCCCGAGTTGTCGCGCCGGGTCGGCGCGCGACCGAACACGGTGGGGTTGACGATCTCGGCGGAGGTTTCTTTCGATGTTGTGGTGCTGGCGTTGGTCGAGGCGGTGGTGCGCTCGGCCAGGCGCACGGTCAGGGTATCGCCCACCCGGCGCGCCTTGACGTCGTCAAACAGCGCCGCGCCCACGGCCTGCTGAAAGATCGCCCCGTTGGGCGGACCGAAGTCCTCGACCGGCGGGGTTTCGGGAAAGGCCGGCTCCCAGTCCGGGATCTTCTGCGGCGAGGCGCAGGCGGCCAGCAGCGCAATCAGACTGAGGCCAACGGCAGACTGCAAAAACGTTTTCATCCAATCACCTACAGATTATTGTTGATGTAGCGCAGCATCTCGTCAGAGCTGGAGATCGCCTTGGAATTCATTTCGTAGGCGCGCTGGGTCTCGATCATGTTGACCAGCTCTTCAACCACGTTGACGTTGGAGCTTTCCAGCGAGCCCTGGGCCAGTCCGCCCAGCCCGTTGATACCCGGGTTGCCCTGAAGCGGCGGACCGCTGGCACCGGTTTCGACAAACAGGTTCTCGCCCAGCGGTTCAAGGCCCGCCGGGTTGATGAAATCGGCCAGCTGCATCAACCCGACCTGGACCGGCGCGGCCTGGCCCGGCAGACGGACGGTGACCGTGCCGTCGCGGCCGATGGTCACGCTCTGCGCGCCCTGCGGGATATTGATATTGGGCTGAACCTGGTAGCCGCTGGAGGTCACCAGCTGGCCCTGGGAGTTGATCTGGAACGAGCCGTCGCGGCTGTAGGCCACGGTCCCATCGGGCTGCTGAATCTGGAAAAACCCGCGCCCGAGAATGGCCACGTCGAAGGCGTTCTCGGTTTGCTGGAGATTGCCCTGACCGAACAGCTTCTCGGTCGCGACCACCCGCGCGCCGGTGCCCAGATACAGGCCAGAGGGCATCTCGGCGTCCTGGGCCTGCTGACCGCCGGCCTGGCGAACGTTCTGGTAAACCAGGTCCTCAAACACCGCCCGGCCTTTCTTGAAGCCGGTGGTCGAGACGTTGGCCAGGTTGTTCGACACCACGGCCATCTTGGTCTGCTGGGCATCCAGCCCGGTCTTGGCAATCCACAGTGCC
>JAZBOC010000142.1:0-17126 GCA_036353315.1 Wenzhouxiangella sp.
GCCACCAGCGCCATGACCGAAGGATCCCACGGATAATCAATCACCGTCTCGACAGCGGCCTGACCAACCAGATTCGGATGATCGCGCGTCCAGCGAGCGGCCTTGACGACCTCCAGCGGATAGGTGGCCGCAATCAGAACGTGCGACAGTACCGTGTCCGGGTACAACGCGACCGGCGCCAGCAGCTGGTCCAGTTCGGCCTGGCTGAAGCCGCGGAGATCATTGATGCTACGGGCACTGGCCACCGGCACGAGCAGAAAAGTCAGGACGGTCGCAAAGATTGCAACCTGGATTTGTCGGGTCATGGTGCGCTCCTGGGTTTGAGCTGAAGCTCGACGCCGCATTCGGTCGCCTTGTGACCTTTTTAACCCGCCGAGCCTGAAGTCAAGCTGAACAGGGAGAGCAATATTCAGTCGACAGCGCGCCATGTCTGGAGCTGATCGATGACCTGCCCGATGGCCGGCGGCGACTGGTCGGACAGCGGCATGGTCAGCAGCAGGCCTCGGTGCGAAGCGGGCAGCAGCTCCGGTTCCGGCCCCCCCGGCACGTTCAGCGACTCGACCGAAACCGCCCCGTCACCGATGCCTTCGCCGGCATCACGCCACCATTTTTCGACCACGGTCTCCAGATCCTCAACCCCGATATCGTCGGCCAGCCTGCGCAAACCGGCCAGCATCTCCGGGGTTGGTTCGGTCAACCGCCCGCCAAGGATCAGCATGGGCACCGCCTCTGGCCATGCACGGGTATTGAGTTCCGACAGGAATGCGCTGCCCGGCCGCAGGTCGATCTTGGCCGCGCCCGTCCCGTCGCGCAATCCGGCAAACAAGGAGGCCCGGCCCTCGGGCAAATCAGCCAGCCATTCGCGGATCTCCAGCCATGCGCGCAGCCGGGCCCATTCCGAGCCCTGATTGGGGGTCCCGATCATGATGACCCCGCCAACCCTGGGGCCATCCACAGTCGGCGACGCATCCACCGGGTGGCGATGGCGCGAGACAAAATCGCGAATCACCAGGCCGCCCATGCTGTGACCCACCAAAAAGACCTCGCCGGCCTCCAGTGTGGGCCACTGCTCGGCAAGGAAGTCCGCGCTGGCGGCAATGGCCTGATCGTTGGGATAACGGAATTCCCATGCCACCAGTCCGGCCTCGGACATCGCCGCGGCCATTTCGTCCCAGATCCCACCCGGCTCATCCAGTCCGTGGATCAAGATCACATCGGGCGCCAGACCGACTGGATCCTCGGTGGCCGGTCGGAAACCGATCGAGCCCGGATCAGGCGAAACGATCTCCGGCAACCATTCCTCAAGCTGGGCTTGCGCGGTCACCCGCAAATCTCGCTCCAGATCCGGGTGCGTCTCCGCCCAGAAAGTCCAGCTGGCCAGCAGACCCGAAACGATCAGGGGCAGCATCAGAAGCAAGGCCAAGGACCATGCGCTGGGCGGTGTAGCGTCTTGGGCCGTCATTGATCGAAATCAAAGCCTGCCATTTGAACATGGTTATCATTCTGACCGATATCTGTGATCACTGAGATTCTCCAATGGCATTCAATTTCCGCGCTCTGAGACCAGCCGTCCTGATCCTGACCCTGGGAGGACTGCTGTCCGCCCAAGCTCAAGTCACGTTGCCGCCCATCAACATCGGCAATACAAACTTCATGGATGGGCGGGCTCTGCCCGGCATCATGTTCCAGCAGACCCTGATCGCCGCCGACGCCAACAGCTTCAGCAATAACAGCGGTGATACCCAGGCCGCACCGGATGCCTTGCGCACGGTCGGCATCGCCACCCAGGTCGCGTGGTTGTCGGATCACAAGCTGCTGGGCGCAAACTGGGGAGCGGAGTTCATCCTCCCCTTGGTCCATGTCGATCTGGATGTGGTTCCAGGCATCGACGATCGCCAGGGCGGTTTCGGCGATCTTTTTCTGAGTCCCCTGGTGCTGCAGTGGCCGGAAAAGAAGCTCCTGGGCCGCCCGTTCTGGCAGCGATTCAACTTCAATTTTACCGTTCCGGTGGGCGGGTATGACCGCAATCGCTTGGCCAACACCGGCACGAATACTTTTCGGATTAATCCGCACTATGCCGCCACCTGGATATTTTCAGAGCGCTGGGAAGTCAGTGCGCGCCTCCACTATCTGTGGAACGGCCGCAACGAAGATCCCTCACCTGCCCTTGGCGCAGACTGGACCCGGGCCGGCGAAGCTGTGCATACGAACGTGGCCATCTCACGCGAAATCGCGCCGGGGCTGCGGCTGGGTCTGGCCGGCTACCATCTTCGCCAGATCAGTGATGACCGGATTGACGGGGTGGATCTGCGCGATTCGCGCGAGCAGGTGATCGGCTTCGGCCCCGGCATCCGGTTCCAGCGCGGGCCCCAGGTTTTGTTCGTTCACGCCTACCACGAAACCGCGGTCCGCAACCGGCCCAAGCGCAACCAGGTTGTTTTGAGGTACGCTCGCTTCTTCTGACCCCGAGGAGAAAGGTCATGAGCGAGGACCGAGGACGAATTGCCCGCGCGCTGCCCGAGATCACCGCAAACTGGGCAAAGCTCTCGCTTTACCGGCGCTTCGAGCGCGTTGTCTCGATCATACTGACCCTGGCGATCGCCCTGCTGGTGCTTGTGGCCATGTTCTACCTGGTCGCCAACGTATTCTCCCTGCTGTTCCTGCGCACCCAGGACCCCTTCGATTACCGCTTGTTCCAGGCCGTCTTCGACATGGTCCTTACCGTGCTGATCGCGATGGAATTCAACAACTCGATTGTCCGCACGATGGAAGAAGAAGGCCGACTGGGCGGGTTCATTCACGTCGAGGTCGTGGTCCTGATTGCGATCATGGCGGTGGTGCGCAAGTTCATGGTGCTGGAGGTCGACAAGCTCGACCCCCTGCATTTGCTGGGGCTGGGCGGGGCGATTCTCGCTCTCGGTGCGACCTACTGGCTGCTCAAACGCGCGGGCAGCGACTGACGTCCGCCACTGCGACCCGTTCTCAGGGCTCGCGGCGATAGCGGACCTCGCCGCCAACCAGGGTCAGATCAACCTGGGCCTGGGCCAGCTCGTCTTCACTGACCTCAAGCAGGTGACGGTCCAGCACCACAAGGTCGGCCAGCTTGCCGACCTCGATCGTCCCGACCCGATCCTCCTCGAAGGCAGCGAACGCGCAGTGGATGGTGTAGGACTTCAGCGCCTCGACGCGATCCATGGACTGTTCCGGGAAGAATCGTTCGCCGTTGGCCATCTCGCGGGTGATCGATGCGTGCAGGGAGGCAATCGGCGAGATCGGTTCGACCGGGACGTCGGTGCCGTTACAGATTCTGGCGCCGCTGTCGAGCAGAGACCTCCAGACATAGGCCTCTCGCCGCGCCCGCTCCTCGCCCAGGCGCAGCGGTACCCAGGGCCCGTCCGATGTGGCGTGGATGCCCTGCATGGAGGCGATCACGTCGAGCTCGGCAAAGCGCGGCACATCGTCCGGATGCAGGGTCTGCGCGTGTTCGATGCGCCAGCGCAGGTCTTCGTCACCGGACAGGCGCCGGATTGATTCATAGATCGACAGTGCCTCGCGATTGGCGCGGTCGCCGATCGCGTGGGTATTGAGCTGAAATCCATGCCGATAGGCAATCGCGGCGGTCTCGCGCAGGTCGGCCAGCGACATCTGCGGCAGACCCGCGCGATCCGGTCGATCCGCATAGGGACGCAGCAACCAGGCACCGTGGGTACCCAAGGCCCCGTCGAGGTGCCGCTTGACGGCACGCACCGCCACCATGCGACCTTCTTCCGGCGGCTGGAGATAGTCCGGAAGACGACGGTCCAGATCGGCATTGGTCTCGCCGATCACCGCCACATACAGGCGCAGCGGCACATCGCCCTGCTCGTCCAGCGCCAGCAAGCGCTCGATGTTGTCGAAGCGCTGGCCCTGGTCGTGAAACCCAGTCACACCGTGACTTAACGCCTTTTCCGCGGCCAGCGCCACCTGCCGCTGGAAGCGTTCCTGACGGGCAATTTGACCTAAGCCATCAAACCATGCGCGCATGCGCTCGCGCACCGGGAACTGCGCGGCCTGGCGTAAAAAGCCTGTCGGCTGCCCGTCGACGTCGCGCACGATCTCGCCGCCTTCCGGATCGGGGGTCCGCGCGGCAATGCCTGCCAGGCGCATCGCCATGGCGTTGGCCAAGGCCGCATGTCCGCTGGCGTGCGTCAGCAGCACGGGATTGTCCGGGCTGACCGCGCTCAGCGCCTGGTGACCAGGCACACCGTCGACCACGTCCGGCCCGGCTTCATTCCAGTTCTCCTGGTGCCAGCCACGCCCGGTGATCCACTCGCCCGGGTCAGCCTCGGCAACAGCCTGCTCGACCAGCGCGACAAGCTCGGCAAACGAGCGCGTGCCCTGCAGGTCCAGCGTCATCAGCGACTCGCCCAAACCCAGAAAATGCCCATGCCCCTCGATGAACCCGGGCAGAAGCATGCGCCCGGCCAGATCAATCACCTTGGTTTCAGCACCGGCGAGCGCTTCAATCTCAGCACGCGCTCCCACCGCGATGATGCGCCCGTTCCGAACCGCCACGGCCTCGGCGGTGGCCGGGTCGTCAGCCAGGGTCACGACATCGCCGCCAACCAGAATCAGATCGGCTGGAATCTCCTGTGCCGGCAGGGTCCGGAGTGCCGCGAACGACAGCATGAGAAAGAGGATCCAGGCGCTGTATGCGGGAAGTTTCATGGTGTGTCTCTAGCTTCTTGGCCGAAGCGGCAAGCATAGAAGATTACCGACCCGCCTGCCGAGCAACCGGTCGCGGCAGGGGCAGTTAACCACCAGCCACTGTTGTTCAGGTCCCGACGGCCAATTCCACGCCGAGTCGCTCCAGCGTTCCGACGCAGTCGCCGCCGACCTTGAAGTGCAGCAGCGCATCGGCGCGGGTTCGACCTTCGTTGACCGCAACCACGGGCAGGCCGGAAGCGGCAGCCTGACGAACGATGCGATAGCCAGACATCACCACCAGCGACGAGCCAACCACCAGCACGCCATCGCTGCGCGCCATGGCCTCGGCCACGGCGGCTGCGCGCCGAGCCGGCACCGGCTCGCCGAAAAACACCACGTCGGGCTTCAATGGCCCGCCGCAGGCAGCGCAGTCGACAACCTGAAACCCCGGATAGGCACCGGCGTCCAGTTCAGCATCCCCGTCCGGGTTATAGCCGAGCACTTCAGGACGCCAGTCCGGATTGAGCGCCTCCAGACGTCGCTGGACCTCTTCGCGGTCGTTCTCGGCGGCACAGGCCAGGCACTTGACCCTGGCCAGTCGCCCGTGCAATTCCACCAGCGCTCGGCTCCCGGCCCTGGCGTGGAGCCCATCGACGTTCTGGGTCACCAGCAGCGACAGGCGCCCGGCGCGCTCCAGCGCCACCAGCGCCTGGTGAGCGGCATTGGGGCTGGCCCTGTGCATCAGCGGCCAGCCGAAATAGCTGCGCGCCCAATAGCGTCGACGGACACGCGCCGAGGCCAAGAAGTCCTGGAAAAGAATCGGATCGCGGCGCAGCCACTGGCCATCGGCGCCGCGGTAAGCAGGAATGCCCGAAGCCGTGCTCATGCCCGCACCGGACAGCACGAGCAGCCGGGAGCGTCGACGGACGAAATCCAGCAGCGCGTCGAATCCCACCAGTCGGGGGGGCGCACCCTCGGCCGGACGCATGTGCGGAATTCGAATCAGGGGACGGGCACTGGCCACGGCACGATCGCTTCACGGTTGACCTAACAACGGCGAAGCATAGCCGTGGGGCGGCGATCAATCATGAAGACCACCGGATTTTCAGCGGACGCCAACCCTGCGCATGGCGATCCTGGCCAGCGGCGGACATAACCGCCCGACCCAATAGGCCAAACGGCCGTGACCGGTAAAGACATAAACCTTCCGGCGCTTCCAGATCGCGCGCACCATCACCCGGGCCGCCCGTTCGGTGGGCCACATCAACCGCGCCGGGCGAGAGTCGCGCGCATCAGGATGGAAAACCCCCTTGCTGTCGACGCGGGCGATGTTGCTTTCTACGAATCCGGGATGAATCGTGGTGCAGCTCACGCCACTGCCCGCCAGCTCGATCTGCAGGGTCTCGCCGATGGAATGCACCGCCGCCTTGGACGCGGCATAGGGCGCAGCCCTGGGCACGGGCACGAAAGCCGAGGCGCTACCGATCAGGACCAGGCGCCCGGCCGTGGTTCGCAGATGGGGCAAGGCATGATGAGCTGTCATCGCCAGCGCCCTGACATTGAGCTGCATCTGGCGGTCCCAGTCGGTCGCGGAAATGTCCTCAAAACGCCCGCTGACGCTGAATCCGGCGTTGGCCACGGCCACGTCCAGGTGCCCGAATTCGGCCGCGATCCCGGCAGCCGTTGCGCGCAGGCTGTCGTCGTTGGTGACATCACAGGGTGCGGCCACGGCCTTACCGCCGGCCCGCGCGATCTCCTCGACCAGCTGGTCAAGCTTTTCAGCCCGGCGCGCCGAAACTGCCACGGTCGCCCCCAGGCGAGCAAACTCCAGCGCCATGGCCCACCCCAGGCCGGACGAAGCACCGGTGATCCAGACCACTTGATCCTTGAATTCCATGTTCGACTCCCATGCCCCGGTATACTCGAAATCCGACCCAATTCGGCACCGTCGGGGACTCTCTTGATCTCATTGGAACACAAGTTCGCGCCCGTCCGTCAGGTGATGCAAGCCGACGGTCTGCCAGACCTTGCCATCCGCACTTTCGAGCACTACTTCAACCAACTTGCAGACGGCGGGTCCGGAGTGGTGAGCGAGGCAGAAATTCGGCCGGTCGACGCCGTGATGGATCTGGATGCTCTACCTCAATCCAGCGCAGCGGCCAGCCAAGCGCTCAAGCGCTGCGTAGTGATCAAACTCAACGGCGGACTCGGCACGTCAATGGGACTGGATCGGGCCAAGTCTCTGCTGCCGGCGCGTGGCAACTTGAGCTTTCTCGACTTGATCGCCCGACAGGTGCTTCATCTGCGCTCAGAATCCGGTCACCGGGTCCCGCTACTGCTGATGAACAGCTTTGCCACCGATCAGGACTCGCTAGCGGCCCTGGCGCATCTTCCTCAGCTGGAACGCGGCCAGGCCCCGGTGCCATTATCGTTTCTCCAGCATCGGGTGCCTCGCCTGGATCCCGAAACACTGGTACCCATTTCGTGGCCGCAGGCGCCTCAGCGCGAATGGTGCCCCCCTGGGCATGGCGATCTGTACACAGCGCTGGCGGCCTCCGGCTTGCTGAACCAGCTGCTCGAATCCAACTATCGCTATGCTTTCGTATCCAATGCAGACAATCTAGGGGCCAGCCTCGATCCGGCCATCCTCGGCTGGATGGCCGATCAGCAGATTCCATTCATCATGGAGGTCACCGACCGGACCCCGGCCGACCGCAAGGGTGGTCACTTGGCGCTCGGTCGTGACGGCCGGCTGCGACTGCGGGAATCGGCCCAGTGCCCGGCCGAAGAGCGCGAGCGATTTCAGGATATCAAGCGCTATCGCTATTTCAACACCAACAACCTCTGGCTTGACCTGCAGGCCTTGCAGGAAGAACTCGAACAGCGCGATGGCGTCCTCGGTCTGCCAATGATCCGCAACCTTAAACACGTGGTTCCCGAAGATCCTTCAACACCGCGCGCCATCCAGGTCGAGACCGCCATGGGCGCAGCACTGGAGGTCTTTAGGGACGCGCGCATCCTGCGCGTTCCGCGCGCGCGGTTTGCGCCGGTCAAGCTCACTGCCGACCTGCTGGTATTGTGGTCAGATCGCTATCGTCTCGATGCTTCCGGGCAACTCGATCGAGTCTGCGACGAGACCCCGCAAGTGACATTGGATCCGACCTTCTACGGTGCCGTGGAGGATTTCCGCGCCCGCTTTCCGCACGGCGCACCGTCTCTGGCCGAGGCAACCAGCGTCAGCATCGAGGGCGATATCCGCTTCGCGGCCAACGTCGTCCTGCGCGGCGACGTCCGCCTCGTCAACCGAGGTTCCAAACAGCGAGTCATAGCCGCGGGCAGCGTGATCAACGGGGCATGGGAAGGCCAAGAGGATCCAGATCCGGCGAAATCCATGGGCTAAAAGCTTGTCCCGTCGGCCAGCATTTGGCCAAAGCGCTCAGCCGGCACGGGCCGGCTGAAGTAAAAGCCCTGGCCAAAATGGCAGCCAAGGCGCATAAGAAAGTCGAGCTGCTCTGCGGTCTCGATGCCTTCGGCTGTGGTGCTGAACCCAAGGCCTCGGGCAACACCCATGATCGCAGTCACGATGGCCTGATTGTCGGCGTCGAGCGAGCGCACAAAGGACTGATCAATCTTGAGTTCATTGACGTTAAAGCGCTTGAGGTAACTCAACGATGAGTAACCGGTACCGAAATCGTCGATCGCCATCGACACGCCCAGATCAGCCAGCCGCTGCATGATTTCGACCACGCGGATGGACCCGTCCAGGGCCACGCCTTCGGTGATTTCCAGCTCCAGCAGACCGGGAGCGACGCCGTGCGCGGCCAGCTTTGAAGCAATACACTGCACCAGTTCCGGCTGACGGAATTCCCGCACCGAAAGGTTGACCGCAATCGGCAGCAAGGCCAACCCTTGTTCGCGCCAGGCAACCAGTTGATTCAGCACCGCATCCATCACCCAGCCGCCGATCTCGATGATCAGATCGGTCTCTTCAGCAACCGGAATGAAAACTGCGGGCGAGATTGACCCATGCTCCGGGTGCTGCCAGCGCAGCAGCGCTTCGGCACCGATAATCCTTCCGCTTCGCAGCTCCACCTTGGGCTGGTAATGCAGGGTCAGTTGGTCATTGAGTCTGGCCGCGCGCAAATCGGTCTCGATCTGCAGAGTTCGACGCGCATGCTCCTGCATTTCAGTCGTGAAGAACTCATAGGCATTGCGACCCTTTTCCTTGGCGCGATTGACCGCGACGTCGGCGGCAGTCAGCAGCGCCTGAAAATCCGTGCCGTCCTCTGGATAGACGGCAATCCCGATGCTCACCGTCAAGCTCAGCTGGCGAGCTTCTATCTCGAACGGCCGGGCCAGCTCGGCCTGCACCTTGCCGGCCACATGCGCAGCGCCGTCGGCATCACTTTCCGGCAACAACAGCGCAAATTCGTCTCCGCCCAATCGGCTGATGGTGTCGGATGGACGTAACAGCCGGGCCAGGCGCTCAGCCATTTCCTTAAGACACAAATCCCCCGCCTCTGTGCCCATGGAGTCGTTGACGATCCTGAAGCGGTCCAGGTCGAGATACAGTAACGCGAACGCTTTCCCAGCTTTGGCGGACGCCTTGACCTGCACTTCAACGCGATCGCGAAAAAGGGAGCGGTTGGGCAAGCTGGTCAAAGAATCGAGATTGCTCAGGCGATCAATCCGCTCCTCGAGCTCCTTGTCCGTGGTCAGATCGCGCAGCCAGCCGATGTAATGCGTAGGTTGACCGTCCTCGTCCAGCACCGAGCGAATTCGCAGCCACTGCGGATACAAAGTGCCGTCCTTTCGCCGATTAATGACTTCACCTTGCCAGTAGCCAAGCTCAGCCAGCGACTGCCACATGGCGTCATAGACCTCGACAGAAGTTTCTGCCGAGGCGGTGATGGACGGGTTCTTGCCGAGCACCTCGGTAGCACCGTAGCCGGTGATGTGAGTGTATCCAGCGTTGACCGCGAGGATCCGATTCTCACCATCGGTGATGATGATGCCTTCGCGCGCGAACTCAAACACCTTGGCGTGCAGGCGCAGCGCCCGCTGGGCATCGCTCATCTCTCGCAACGCCCGGCGCAGCTCGCGCTCAACGGCCTTGCGCTCGCGCACATCGCGAACCACCGAGAGAATGCGTTGCTGCCCCTCGAACTCGAACTGATGGGCAGAGACCTCGCTGTCGATCCGCGATCCGTCCCCTGCAATCAGTAATGCCTCAAAGGTCGCATGCCCAGTCTCACGCAGACTGCGCATGATTGCCGGAATATCCGGTAAGGCGCCTGGATCATCGATGATGCCGGGCGCCATTTTGCCAAGCTCCTCACGGGAGTAGCCGAGCAAGCGGCAAGCGACGTCATTAACCTCCTCGAAAGGACCGGGCTGCCCATCGGGCATGACCCGGTGCAGCATGATGGCGTCATTGACGTTCTGGAAAATGGCGCGGTACAGCGCCTCGCTGGCTTCCAGGCGCTCAGCCGCGCGCTTCTGCTCGGTGATTTCGCGAATATAGCCGTGCCACAGCACGCTCCCGTCCGGCATGGCTTCCGGTTCAGACTCGCCTTCAAGCCAGACAATGCGTCCGTCAGGCGCAATGGCGCGATAGACATCACGCCAGGTCGTCAGCTGGCTGGCTGACTTTTCTATACTTTTGGCAACCCGCTCGATGTCGTCAGGGTGCAGGACCTCAAACACCGGGGTCGCGTCGGTGACAACCTGGTCCGGGCGAATGCCATACACATCGAACAATCCATCCGTTGCGAACGGAAAGCACGCTCGGCCATCCGGCCATTGCTGGTACTGGTAAAGCACACCGGGAACCTTGGCCGCCAACTTGGTCAACCGACGCATGACTTCGTCGACCTGCTGCCGGGCCTGCTCGCGCAGACTGACGTCTTCGATCACGGCAATCGGTCCAAGAACGGCCAGATGGTGAAGCTGGAGCTCGCACCAGCCGACCGCGCCATTGAGAGCAAGAAACCGAAGGGTGACGCGAGGACTTGCATGGCCCGGACTGGACCAGGCCGGTAACGCGGAACGGTCTTCGGGGTGAACCAGGTCAATCAGTCGGCGCCCTTGCAGGCTGCTGATCCCATGGCCTAGCAGGCTGCCTTCAGTTTTCGAACAGGCGATGATCCGACCCTCGCAATCGCACTGCAATACCAGCTCGACAAGCCGATCCAGCAGACCGGACGGACCGAAGCCATTCAGCCCAGAGGACTTACCCGACATTGATCCCTCCTTTGCCATGGCCATAGATGCTCTCCGGCCGAACGGCAACTTGGCTCAGAACCGCCAAGCGCCCGCGGCTTTATCGTTGTTTTTTAGCCTGCGCCGACAGTATACGACCGGGACAATCCTTTGGAACAGGGGCATTAGCACGGTTTCACACGTTTCCGCAGAGGCAATGTTCGACCAGCGCGGCTAGCCGACTGCCGCCGCGCAGCGGATCGGCCACCGGCAGCCCCAGTTCCTGCTCGAGCGCCCGCATAGCCTGCTCCGCCATGTCCTCGCTCACGGCGCCCGTGTTCAGACTCACCCCAGCACAGCGTGCATCGGGACGCCGCAAGCGAGCGTGGGCCAGATTCAAGTCAATCAACGCCGCCGGCGGGAGCAGCGGGAAGTCAGGCCCGTAGCCGGAGACGTGGGTGCGGCCCAGCTCATGGCACAACACCAGGACGTTGGGCTGGCTGCCGCTGAGCAGGCCGAGCGACACCGCCGCATAGCCGGGATGGATCAGCGAGCCCTGCCCCTCAATGACATCCCAGTGCTCAGGATCAGCCGGCGGCGACAGCAGCTCGGCGGCCCCGGCGATGAAGTCGGCCTTGACCGCATCAATCGGCAAACCCTCGCCAGCAATCAGGATGCCGGTCTGACCCGTGGCGCGGAAACTCACGTCCACTCCGCGCTCGCGAAAGGCACGGGTCAGGGCCAGGGCCGTGTACTTCTTGCCCACAGCACAATCGGTCCCCACGGTCAGCACGCGGCGACCCGAACGCGGATAGCCCGAAGCCACGGGCAGGTCTGACGGCGGGATACGGACGTCGATCAATCGCCGACCGCAGCGCTCGGCAGCCGCAGCCAGCGCCGGAATACCGGCCAGGGGTGTGTGCATCCCGCTGACCAGGTCAAGCCCGGCCTCCAGGGCCTGGGCCAAAGCCGAGACCCAGGCGGGCAGAATCCGGCCGCCAACCGGCGCTACACCGATCACCAGCGATCGCGCGCCGCGCGCCCGCGCCGCGACCGGGTCGAGCACCGGCAGGCCGAGCCGCAAAGGGTTGCCGGGCAGCGCCCATTCGCCTACACACTGCTCCGGCACCCAGTCGATCAGGCCTTTGGCGGTCTTGGCGTAGCGCGGGTCGTCGACATCGGCAATGAACACCAGGTAAGGCTGCGGCAGTTCCAGACGCTCGCTCATGCCGCGCCCTCGCCATGATCCCAAAGACCGGAGGGACAAGACAGGTAGCCGTCACCATAGCGCACCGCCGGCGCGATATCGCCGGCCAGGTGCCAGGGACCGTCAAGGTCCACGATGTCGCACAACTGCCCGACAATAAAAGCCGGTGCGCACGACAGCGAGGTGCCGATCATGTTGCCGACCATGACCTGCAAGCCGAGCCTGCGCGCCTCCTCGGCCATGGCCAGCGCCTCGGTGAGACCACCACACTTGTCGAGCTTGATGTTGATCGCATCAAACAATCCCACCATGCCCTCCAGTTCGCGGCGCGTTTGCACGCTTTCATCGGCGGCCAGCGGAATCGGGCTGTCCAGGCCCCGCAGGCTCTCCTCCGCACCGACTCGACAGGGCTGCTCCAGCAGCCGGACACGGGCCTCGACCAGAGCCGGCATCAGGCGTTCAACGGCAGCCCGATCGAACGCCTGGTTGGCGTCCACGCCAAGCCAGGTGTCGGGGCTGGCCTGGCGCACCGCGGCGACCCGGTCGGCGTCCTGCCCGTCGCCGATCAACTTCAGCTTGAGGGCGCGCGCATCGCTCAGGCTGCTGGCGCGCTTGGCCATGACGTCAGGGCAGTCGGCGCTCAAGGTGAAAGTCGTCAACAGCGGCTGCGGCGGTGCCAGCCCCGCAAGCTGCCAAACAGCCTGGTCGCGCTCGTGCGATTCCAGTGCCCACAGCGCGCAGTCGATCGCGTTGCGCGCGCCGCCGGCTGGCAGCAATGTCGCCAACTGCGCCCGGTCGATGCCGGCCTCGATGGCCGGGCGAACCGCCTCGACCTGGTCACGCAGGCTCTGCCCGGTCTCGCCGTGGTAGTAGACCCCGGTCGCCTCGCCCCGTCCTTGCGCACCGCCGCAGCGTAGCGTGCAAACCATGAGATCGAGCGCATCAAACACGTGGCCGGTGATCCGGAACGGACGTTTCAGCGGCCAGGAGCGGACTTCGAGCTGCAAGTTGATCGGTCTGGAATCCATGGTTCATTATTGCAGCCAACGTCGTATAGTTGAACGAGATTCCCTATCTCGAGAGTCTTTGCCATGGAATGGCTGCCACTGATTTTTCTGCTCGGCGTGCTCGGCTGGGCGGTCTGGAGCTACAACCGCCTGGTCATGCGGCGCAATCGCGTCGCTACGGCCTGGAGCGACATCGATGTGCAGCTGACCCGACGCCATGACCTGGTTCCCAACCTCGTCCGGGTGGTCTCGCGCTACACCGAACATGAGCGCGTGACCCTGGAGAAAGTCACTCGCTTGCGCAGCGAAGCACTGCAGACCGAAAGTCCGGAGCGACTGGGCGTGATCGAAACCGAGCTGGAACAGCTTCTGAGCCGGCTGCTGGTGCTCAAGGAGGACTATCCCGACCTGCGTGCCAGCGAGAACTTTCATCAGCTCAGCGAACAGCTCGTTGAAGTCGAGCAACACCTGGTCTATGCCCGACGCTACTACAACGGCGCCGTCCGCGACCTCAACACGACCATCGAGCAGGTGCCGGACCTGCTCATTGCCCGCCTGTTTCGCTTCCAATCGGCCGAGTTCTATGCCGCAGAAGCCGCGCAGCGAGTGGTACCGAAAGTGGAAACCATCACATGAACAGGCTGCGCAACCTCCTGTGGCTGGCAGTGGCACTGATCGCGGGCATTCAGCCCCTCTACGGCCAGGACGAGCGAATCCTCGCCTATCACAGCGACATCGAAATCCAGGGCGATGGATCGATGACGGTCAGCGAGCAGATCACGGTACGATCGCAGCAGCGCAACATCCGGCGCGGCATCTATCGCGACTTCCCGACCCGCTACCGCGACCGGCTGGGCAACCGCGTGATCGTGGATTTCGAGGTCATCGAGGTCCTGCGCGACGGTCAGCCCGAACCGTGGTTCACCGAGGGCCGACCCAACGGCGTGCGGGTCAACACCGGCAACGATGATCTGTTGCCCGGCCCGGGCGATTACACGTTCACCATCCGCTATCGCACCAATCACCAGCTCGGTTTTTTCGACACTCATGACGAGCTTTACTGGAACGTCACCGGCCTGGGCTGGGATTTCGTTATCGACAGCGCCAGCGCCAGCGTCGAACTGCCGCAGGCTGTTTCGGGCGATCAAATGACCCTGCACCACTACACCGGCCCGGCCGGATCAAGAACCAGCCACGCCCAGGCTGAAGTTCGCGCGCCCGGGGTCGTCCGGTTCTTCACAGATCAGCCGCTCGCGCCCGGCGAAGGTCTGACCATTGCGGTCGAATTTCCCAAGGGCCTGGTCGAGGCACCAACAACGATTGACCAGCTTGGCCGGTTCCTGCGCAACAACCGCGGCATGCTGGTGCTGCTGCTCGGCGGCCTCGGGATCTTGGTGTTCTATGTGCGTGCGTGGTTGACCAAGGGACGCGGACCTGCACCGGGCGTCATCATTGCCCGCTATGACCCGCCGCAAGGCTATTCGCCCGGCGGCCTGCGCTACGTCTGGAAAGAGCACTACGATCATGGCTGTTTCACCGCCGACCTGGTCGCCCTAGCGGTAGGCGGTAAAGTGGCAATCAAGCATGAAACGAAGTTTCTCGGTGAGCGCTGGACGCTGCGCAAGATCGGGCAGCGCCAGACCGGCGAGCTGACGCCCAGCCAGGCTGCCCTGCTCGACAAGCTGTTCGAAAAAGACAGCAGCGTGGAACTGAAGTCGGCCAATGCCGAACGCATCCAGGCCGCCATGGCCGGCCATACCAAGGCCTTGCACAAGCGCTTCAAGGGCACCTATCTCAACCCGAACGCACGCACCCTGGTCATTGGCTGCATTGCATCGCTGCTGCTGTGCGGCCTGGCCTTTGTTCTGGCCGGTGGGCCCAGCGCGGCGCTGGTGATCACATCCATCGTGATCATGCTCATCAACATGGTCTTCATCGGCCTGATGCCGGCGCCAACAGAGCGAGGACGACGCCTGCTGGATCACGTCGAAGGCCTGAAGTTGTACCTGAGCGTGGCCGAGAAACAGGACCTGGCCCGACTGCAGCGACCGGACGCTGCCGAACCCTCGCTGACCCCGGAACGCTTCGAATATCTTCTGCCCTTCGCCCTGGCCCTGGAGGTGGAAGAAGCCTGGACGGACAAGTTCACCGCCGCGGTGGGTCAGGCCATGGCCGAACGTACGCGCTCAAGCCTGGCCTGGTATACCGGCTCAGGTGCCGCCATCGGCAGCTTGAGTGGAATGTCTCAATCCTTGGGCAAGAGCCTGAGCTCCAACATCTCCTCGGCGGCCAGTCCCCCGGGCAGCAGTAGCGGCGGCGGTGGCTTTTCCGGCGGTGGTGGCGGCGGGGGCGGCGGCGGCGGGCGCTAGTCGGTCCGACGCACCGCCAACATCCGGATCTCGGTCATATCCTCGATGGCAAAGCGGATGCCCTCGCGCCCCAGACCGGAATCCTTGACCCCGCCGTAGGGCATGTGGTCGACCCGGAAGGCCGGCACGTCGTTGATGACAACCCCGCCCACGTCGAGCCGGTTCCAGGCCCGATGCATCTTGTCGATATCGCGCAGAAACAAACCAGCCTGCAGGCCGTAACGCGAGTCGTTGATGATCTCCAGGGCCTGGTCGAAGTTGGAGAACGGCTCGATGACCAGGACCGGCCCAAAGACCTCGTTGGCGTAGACCCGGCAGTCACGATCAACATTTTCCAGGATGGCCGGGGTGACAATGCGGCCATCGCGCTGTCCGCCGACCAGGCAACGGGCGCCCTTGTCGACCGCCTCGCCAATCCATTCAACCACGCGCTCGGCATCGCCTTCGGAGATCAGCGGGCCGATGAAGGTGTCCGAATCGCGTGGATCGCCGTTTTTCAGACCCCCCACCTTCTCGACCAGCTTCTCGCGCACAGTCTCGTAAATGGATTCATGGATCTGAACCCGCTGGACCGAGATACAGCTCTGGCCAGCCTGGTAAAAGGCACCGAAGGCCAGCCGATCGACGGCGTGATCGATGTCAGCGTCGGCATCGACCAGGCAGGCCGCGTTACCGCCCAGCTCCATGACCACCGGCTTTTTGCCGGCTTTGGCCTTGAGCGCCCAGCCGACCTCGTCGGAGCCGGTAAAGCTAAGCAGCTTGAAGCGCTCGTCCTCGGTAAACGCGGCCGAGGCCTCACGATCAGCCGGCAGGATGGAAAAAGCACCCTCGGGCAGATCGCACTCGGCCAGGATCTCGCCGATCAGCAGCGCGCCCACCGGCGTCTTGCTGGCCGGCTTGAGCACGAAGGGACAGCCCGCCGCGATCGCCGGGGCGACCTTGTGGGCGACCAGGTTGTAGGGGAAATTGAACGGCGTGATCAGCGAGACCGGACCGACCGGTACGCGCTTCCACATCCCCCAGAAGCTTTCGGCGCGAGGGGTGATGTCCATGGGCAATACTTCGCCACCGATTCGAGTGGCCTCTTCGGCCGCGATCTGGAAGGTCTCGATCAGCCGGCCGACCTCGCCGGTGGCATCACCGATGACCTTCCCGCCCTCGACGATGAGCACTTCGATCAGCTCATCGCGCCGTTCCTTGAAGCGATCGACACAGTGCTGGAGCACGTCGCGCCGGCGATGCGACGGGAGTTCGGCCATGGGCCGGCGTGCCTGAACGGCAGCGGCGATTGCCTTTTCCACGTCGGCCTCACCGGCCAGCGCGACCCGGTAGGCGGTCTGGCCGGTGTGCTTGTCCTCCACGGTCAGGTCGGCGTTGGCCTGAACCGGGCGGTTGGCGAGATAGAACGGATAGCTCGGCGTCGTCATGAATGCAGACCTCGGATTCGGGTTTCAGGTTGGAGCGATCAGGGCTTCAAGGCGCTGCTGCGTTCGGGAATACTCTCGAACAGCTGGCGCTGGCTGTCGCTGTAGTCGACCGGGCAGTCGATCAAATGGACGCCCGAGTCCGTCAGGCAGTCAGCCAGAAGCGGCGCCAGGCCGTCGGTCGTCTCGACCCGGTGCCCGATCGCCCCATAGCTTTCAGCATACTGAACGA
>JAZBOC010000143.1:0-14764 GCA_036353315.1 Wenzhouxiangella sp.
AGGATTTCCGGGTCGAGGCCCAGGGCGACCCGGGCTCCATTTGTCTCGGCGGCGGCACGCTGCCGCCGCAGAACTATGTCTTCCTTCCCGAGTACATCACCACCAACGACGACGGCGTGAGCTTCGTGATCGACCGCAAGGTGCGCTGCGATTCCGACAGTTCCACCGGCATCAACACCGACGATGCGCGCATTGCCCGCTTGGGTCCCGACGGCGAACTGCAGGCCGAACTGAACCTCGGCAGCCAGCGCCCGCTGCGCCTGTCGTTCCATCCCGGCGGGCTGCCAAGCGCGCCGGAGCCGTTCCTGTACTGGCTGGATCCGAACAGCAACCCGACGCGCTTGCTGACCGTCGACCAGATGCTGAACGGTCCGTTGGACACCTTCGTCGTCGATGCGAGCATCGCCCAGCAGAACGACCCGGTCGATGCGGCCATCGACGCGCAGGGCATCGTCTATGTGAGCGGCATCCGCGAGATGGACGCCTACGATTTCGAGGGACGGAATTTCGACGCGCTCGATTACCTGGGTCCGGTCGATCCGCAATCGAACGAACTGTCGCGGTTCGAAGATGCCTGGGACATGGACGTCGATTCACTGGGCAACGTGTACGTCGTCGATCGCGCCGGTCATCGCATCCACAAGTTCGGGCCGTCGATGATCGATCGCAGCACCGACCCGACGGGCTTCGTTGCCGGCGACTACATCGGCTGGCTCGGCAAGTGCACCGGCGATATCGCCCCGGGCGATGCGGCGGCCTGCGACGTGGCCCGCCAGCGCAGCATCGGCTATGCCTGCAAGGACACCACCTGCACGGCGACGCCGGCCACCACCTTCGGCGCCGATCCGGGTCAGTTCCGCAATCCGCGCGGCTTCGCGATCGATCCCAACGACATCCTGTACGTGGCCGACCGTGACAACGACCGCGTTCAGCGCTTCACGCCGAACGGATTCTTCGCCGGCCAGGCCAAGTCGGACTGTGAGGCGGTCAACTGCTTCAACGTCGGCCAGTTCGGCATTGCCAACGACGTGTCCGTGAACTCCACGGGCTTCTACGTGCTCGACGTCAACACCGAGATCCTGCACATCTTCGCTGCCGACCCGGTGACCATGACGGGGTCCGATACGGGCTTCGTGACGTATCGCTCCAACAACAATTTCATTGGCCCCGACAGCTTCGATTGGTTCGCGTCCGACGGCCTGCGTATCGGCGGTGATCTGGTTCGAAGCAACATCGCTACCGCCACGGTCGAAGTGGCCCAGAACCAGCGGCCGCCGTTCGCCACCGCAGGGCTTGCTGCGCAGGTACTCGAGGACCAGTCGGTCGCGATCCTGCTCGACGGCAGCGACCCCGACATCGGCAACACCTACCCCTGGGAGCCGCTGCAGAATCTGAGCGCGGCGCTGGTCATCCCGCCGGCACGCGGCCAGGTCGCGATCGACGGTCTGAACGCGGTCTATACGCCCGACCCGGACTTCAACGGCATCGATGCGTTCGAATTTGCGGTCAGCGATGGCATTGCGGTCTCGGCGCCCGAGGCGGTGACGGTCGAGGTGCTGCAGGTCAACGACCCGCCTCAGCTGAGCCTGCCGAGCGATCCGAACGACCGGCGCGCCGGCATCGGTTATCCCTGGGAGCTGAATGTCGGTGTCATCGATCCTGATCCCGGCGACAGCCATACACTAGAGGTTCGTTGGGGCGACGGCGTCATCGAGACCGAAGGCGAGATCCTGAGCGACGGCACCATCACCGGCCCGCTGCTGGACTTCAATGCCGGCGGCGAGGGTTTGGTGCATGCGCGCCACGTCTACACCAGCGCCGGTCAGCGCTCGGTGCAGACCTGTGTCACCGACAGCGGCCCGGCCGAGACCTGTCGGTCGTTCACCATCGACGTTGTGCCGATGACCGATCTGGCGGTATTCGAGCGCAACGCTCCGCGTGCGATTCCGGTCGGCCAGCCGATCAGCTACGTGATCGGCGTGTCGAACTTTCAGGGCGAGGGTGGGGCTGGCATTCCGGCCACCGGCGTCACGGTGGAGGTCGATCTTGATCCGCGCCTGAGCGTGCTCGGCATTACCGGCGCCAGCTGCGTGGTCGATGGCTACCGGCGCGTCTGTGCGCTGCCCGATCTTCTGCCGATCCCGCGCGGAGCCAGCGACGGCGCGCCGCCGGTCGACCGCCAGATCACGATCAACGCGTTGGTTGATCCGGCATTGGGTCTGGGCACCCGTCTGGCCAGCCGCGCCCGCGTAGTCGCCAATCAGATCAACCGCAACGCCTCGGTCGAGGTCACCCTAGAGCGTGTGTTGGTCGCAGACGCCGACTTTACGCTGGATCCCATTCAGGCCGATGCGCCGTCTGCCAACGCCGGCGATGGCGGGTGCGAGGACGCCGAAGGCCGCTGCACGCTGCGCGCGGCGATCGAGGAAGCCAACGCGCTGGGCGGTGCGCGCACGATCGCATTGCCTGACGGTCTGTTCCGGCTAGACCAGGGTCCGATCCTGGTCAGCGGCGACGTGACCCTGATCGGCCTCGGAGTCGGTCGCAGCGAGGTCGCGGCGGTCGGTGCCCAGCGCCTGTTCAACGTTACTGCAAGCGCGCGCCTGACCCTGATCGGCGTCACGCTGAGTGGCGACGAATACCTGGACGGAATCGGCGGGCTGGTATTCAGTGACGGCGCACTGAACATCGAGGATTCGTTACTACAGGGCGGCGACGCCAACGACGGCGGGGCGATCTTCAGCACCGGCACGATGACTGTGCGCCGGACGACGTTCAGCAACAATCGGGCGCTGGGCGGCGGCGGCAGCGGCGGTGCGCTGTTCAACCTGGGCGATGCAATCGTCGAGAACAGCCTGTTCACCGGCAACCGAGCGCGGTCCGGCGGCGCTATCGCCAGCGAGCCGTCGTCCGGCGCGACGCTGCTTCTGCGCCATGCAACGATCACCGGCAATCAAGCGAATGTGATCGGAGCCGGGGTCTTCGGCAATTTCTCCAGTCAGTCCATGGCGACGCTCGAGAATACGATCCTGGCCGGCAACAGCGCCGGCAACCCGGGAGCCGCCGGCTGTTCGAACCAACTGACTTCGACTGGCGGCAACCTGATCAATGACGATCGTGAGGCGTGCCCCTTCGATCCGGCCCCGGACGATCTGCTGGACGTTGATCCGCGGCTCGAGCCCGCGGTGGTTCTGGACGACGGCCGCATCATTCTTGAGCCCCGCGACGACAGCCCCGCAGTGGATGCTCTTTCGTTGCCCTGCATCGCGACCGACCTGCGCAACCTGCAGCGACCACAGGGCGGCGCGGCCTGCGACATTGGAGCCTTTGAGCGCGGCATCGCCGCCGAGGCAACGGTCTCGCCTGCGGTCGTCGACTTTGGGTCAGTCGGCCCCGGTCAGTTCAGCGATCCGCAGGCCCTGGTGATTTCCAGCACCGGCAATCTGGTGCTGAACGTGTTGTCGATTGAACGGCCGGACACACCGTTCATGGTGGTCGGCGGTGACTGCCCGTTGCTGCCCTTCGAGCTGGCGCCAGGCAATGATTGCTCGGTTCTACTGCGCTTCGCGCCCACTGCGGTCGGACAGCGCCAGGTCGAGCTGCGGCTGGACACCAACGACCCCGAAGGTCCGAGCTTCATCGAACTGCGAGGCACGGCAAGCCAAAGCGAGACGCTGTTTTTCGACAGTTTCGAGAGCAAGCCTTGATCTGGCGCGCGAAAATTGCTTCCCGTCCGCTGATCTCCCCCGAGGGGTAGTCCATTCTGGCCATGGTCGCCGATACCGGCGAGCGGTATCTCTCGACATTCCTGTTTGAGGACATTTCCGATGGCTCTGACGATGACTGGCTGACCAGTCTGGGCTAACTGGTCTTCGGGGCCGGCCGCGACGGCTCATTTATTGGTCTCGGGAGCCCTTCCAGAGGCCCTGTCGTATTGCTGTCGCGTGTGCCAGACATGCGACAAGACGCATTTGTGTCGTTTTGAAAGCTGATGAAATCCGTTTGAATCGGTTCTGCGCAATTTGGCGCGTTAACCAAGGAACCGAGATGTCAGAAAGCAGGTGTAAAGTAAAGTCTTCGCAAATTGGCGCAGACTCCAGCATGAAGGTGGGTTTTTCAGGTTTCGAACGCTGGTTCGACGTTGACGGCATCACTATCCGTTATTGGGCCTCCAACTGGACCGGACGCGAAATCGTTTCCATCATCGATGGCGATTCTGAGCAAGTCGTATCAGACAAGCGCAGTTTCCGCTTCAAGACTCCGCACGAGTTCAATTATCAGGGCCGGAATTACCGCCTGGATTTGACTATGGGTATGGGTAAGTTCGTCGGCTTCATAGAGCTCATCCTTTATCGGGACGGTGAGCGGATCGATTCCGACGTTCTCGGCTCAAAGGCTCCCCAACTGAATCCAGAAACAGGGCGCCTCGACTGGGCCTGGGCCATGAAAAAGGTCGTTTTCCCGCTGCTGGCCGGGGGCGTTGTTGGTGCCGGGTTTGGCTATCTGCTCGGGAGCCTGCTGTGAGCTTGATGAGGCGACTGGCGCAACGCTGGCTCCAAACAGCTTTTCGGCGTCTGATGCCGGTCAATAGTCTCTGGCTGATTTACATTCTGCAGGTCATCGAAGCGATGGGTTTGGGGGCTGGGTCATGGATGTAGCCAGCGATCGCATCCGCCTGGCCCGGCAGGCGCGTGGCTGGACGCAGCAGCAATTAGCTGAAATTGCCGATCTGAGTCTACGCACCGTGCAGCGGGTTGAAAATCAGGCCGCTGCGTCCAACGAGACGATTTCATCATTGTGCGCAGTATTGGAACTGTCGCGCGAAGAAATTCTGGTTGGTGATCCCAAGGACCCGGCTTATCAGAAAGCGAGTAAAGATATGCGTTTGCTGCTGTCGCTGGCCGCTGTTGTGGGCGGGCTTTTGGGGTCAGGCGCGACCTTCTGGCTCATGCAATTGGCAGCTAACGGCGGGTAGTCTGGGTGCCTGGGACGATCTGCTGATTCCGGGCCCACCAGAACGTTCCGGTTAAGGCCCGCTCCCGAGTTTGTGCGAAGCGCATTATGCTAAACACTTATCAGAACTAGCCTTAAACAGGAAGTACGCATGCAGGAGCTGTCAGACAATCGCCGTTTTGGTGCCGACGCCTACAACGCCAACGGCAAGCTTAAAAAGAAGATCTATACGCAGGAGTTGCGCCGTCTTCAGCTGGAACTGGTCAAGTTGCAGCACAGCGTGGTCGAGTCGGGCCGGCGAGTGGTGATCTTGTTTGAAGGACGCGATGCCGCTGGCAAAGGGGGAGTGATCAAGCGGATTACCGACATGACCAACCCGCGCGTGGTCCGAACCGTCGCCCTGGGCGTGCCGTCCGATCGCGAAAAGACTCAGTGGTACTTCCAGCGCTATGTGCAGCACCTGCCGGCTGCCGGCGAAATCGTGCTGTTCGACCGGTCCTGGTACAACCGACCCAACGTGGAGCGCGTGATGGGTTTTGCGACGGAAGACCAGGTCCAGCGGTTCATGCATTCCTGCCCCGAATTCGAGGACATGCTGATCAGCGACGGCATCCAGCTGATCAAGTACTGGTTTTCGGTCAGCGAGCGTGAGCAAGAAGCTCGTCTGAAGGCCCGGGTCGAAGATCCGGCCAAGCGCTGGAAGCTGTCGATGATGGACATCAAGGCGCGTGATCGTTGGGCGGATTATTCCAAGGCCAAGGACGAGATGCTCAAGTACACCGATACAGAGATCTCACCTTGGTATTTCGTCGATGCCGACATCAAGCGACATGCACGCCTGAACTGTATCGCCCATATCCTTCAGAAGGTTCCTTACGACGACCAGCCACCGCCCGCCCCTGAACTGCCGCCGCGCAAGTGGGCCAATGATGAAGACGACCGAGTGCGTAAACCAATTGAGTCCTATGTGGAGCGGCTGTACTGACGTTCGGCCCTGATAATGCGCTCCCAAAGATCGTTGGTCCAGTCAACTAGCTCGCCGATAAAGGGTTCTTCAACGCAATCACGTGCGATGTACCAGGCATCAATATCCGGATGTCCGGGCGCAGCGTATTCCCAGTCGATGAGATAGAGACGCAGCCCAGTATCGAGAATGTTGGCCGGGATCAGATCGTGATGCACCAGCCTTTCGCGCCATGACGCGCGGTCGAAAGAATGCAGCCGCCGCGCAAATTGTTGCCAGCGTTTCTCAAGCGCACTATCGACGGCGCCGGCGTGCTCGAGCTGATTCCAGTAGTTGGACAGGTAGGTGAAGTAGCTTCGCCTTGGTCGATGGATCCTAAGGTCCCCCAAACGCTCAATCAGCGGCCAAAGGCGAGCGCGCTGATCGGGACAGGCAAGATCGGCCGTCGTCCATGGTCTGGCGTCAAGCCAGGGGAACACCGCAAAGCTGTTGTCTGACGCCCAGTAGAGGCATGGCCGGCTGATGCCGGCGGTGGCCGTCTGGCACAAAATTTCTCGTTCCATGGCCCGGTCAATGCCCAGGCGGGCCGGGTCGGGATGATTGAGTCTGAGTAGCAAGTGCTCATTCAGGCCGGGGCCAGCCAGCCGGAAACTGCGGTTTGTGCGACCGCCCTGGACTGGTCCTAAAATCTGCGGTCCGCCGGTGAGCCCCACACCCCAAGCGGGCCAGGCATCGAGGATCGCGCTCAGCTCGGCATCCAGCAGGAGATCCGGTCCCACGCCACTCATGCCTGACCGCCTATCTTGGGCGCGTTTGCGTGGTGATATTCGCGCAGCCATCTGGCCCAACCAAAGATCGAGATGATGAGATAGGCGGCGTGCAGGGCTGCGGTCAGCGGCATGGCCCGATCGAGGAACAGAAACACGGCCAGCGCGTTGATCACCATCCAGTAGGCCCAATTCTCCAGCACCTTGCGCGCCACCATGAAAGTCGTAACCACCGCGCCCCAGGTGATCAGCGAGTCCAGATAGGGTCGCGCCGCACTGCCGTGTCGGGCCAGCAGCCAGCCTGAGATCAGCGTGCACACCAAGATCAGGCCGATGATCAAAAGGTGATACCGCCAGGGCCAGCGCACGATGAGCAGTTCGCCCGTGCCCTGGCTGCCGTGCCGCCAGTGCCACCAGCCGTAGATCGCCATGGCCATGTAGTACACGTTGAGCGCGGACTGCATGACCAGCTGCACTTGCCAGAACAGCGCGGTGAAGATCGCCGTGCTCGCAAATGCTGCCGCCCAGCACCACGGGTTCTGGCGCACGGCCAGCAACAGGTAGGCGATTGCCAGCAGCACGGCGACCGCCTCCCAGGCCGACATTGCGACCAAGTGCTCAGTCAGGATGGTCAACCAGTCTTCAGCCATCAGCCGGGACGGTTCTGAAAATCAGAAGACATAGTTGGCCGACACACCAATGACGCGCGGCTGGCCGAATTGAAAATAGGGTTCAACGATATAGCCATCGCGCGGATCGTTGCCGAAGCTGCCAAAGCCGCGCGTCTTGACGTCTTCGTTGCCGATATTGCGGGCCCAAAGCGCCAGATCCCAGTGTTGGGTGCGGTAGCCCAACCGGGCGTGAAACAGCGTGTAGGCATCTGAGCGCACTTCGTGGCGGCTGGAGAAGAAGAACGCGTCCTTGCCCTCGATTTCGGTGCGCAGATACCAGCGATCCGACAGTTCGAAGACCGCACCAAGCGCGAACATATAGTTCGGCGCATGGGGCAGGGCTCGACCGTCCATGTCGAACGGCGTTCCTGTGTCAGGATCGGCATCGACGTGCGAGAAGTTGAGGAAATCCTCGAAGCGCGACTCCATCAATCCCACGCTGGCGAACGCCTGAACGACATCGTTGATCTGCCAGTTGAGTTCGGCCTCCAGGCCGAAGCTCTGGCCGGCAGTAGCGTTGGTCTGGAATTCGATGAAGCGGCACGGGCACAGATCGCCCTCGATTGGGACGACCAGCGACTGCTGGGTCTGGATGTCCCCGCGGTCCTGGAAGAACAGCGCGGTGCGCAGGTCTATCCGACCCTCAAAAAAACGAGCCTTGAATCCGAGTTCATAGTTCCACAACATCTCGGTGGCGAACTCGCGCTGGGCGTCGGGGACGGTCGAATCACTGTTGACCCCGCCGGCCTTGTAGCCGCGCGAGATCAGCGCGTAAGCCTGGCCGCTGTTGGCAAGACGGTACTGCAATGCCAGCCGCCCGCCCCACAGGTGCTCGTCGGGCCGGAAGCTGGCGCCGTCGCTGTCGCTGTAGCGTGCTTCGCGCTGCTCAAAGCGAAGTCCGGCCTCGAGCTTCAAGCGGTTTGCAAGCGGAAGCTCGATGCGCCCGTAAAGCGCTTGGTTCTCCGTCTCATAGTCACGCAGGAAGTCCTCTTCCAGAAAGGTGTAGATCCGTCGCAGCCGCTGGTTCTGGTCGCGCTGATAGGCGCCAACGATCCAGCCGAACCCGTCGGTACCTGAGGTCGAAATGGCGCGGATATCTACTGTTGTGTTGCGGTTGTTGCGCTGGTAATTGTCGAACGAGGAATAGCCCCCAAACGGACACTCGAAGACCTCGCACAATCCGACGAAGCTCCAGTCCTCGTCAAAGCCGTATTCGAGATCAGCATCGACCCGGCTGAGCAGCGCCTCGAGCTTGAAGGCATCGGACGCTTGCCAGTGCAAGCGCATCGACCCGGCCAGGGTTTCCTGGCGGTCATCGCCGGGCTGGTCGGACAGGGTCGTTCGGGTACTGTCCAGTGAGAAGGCGTCATAGCCGTTGTCGACATCCAGATATAGACCCGTGAAATCGATCGTCAGCTGCTGGTGCGGGTGCCAGCGCAGGCGGCCGCGCAAGGTTTGTTCGTCGATCGCGGCGGTATCGTCGCGGTTCAAGAAAGCGTTGTCCTGATAACCGTCACTGCGCTGTCTGCCGTAGGCGAGGCGGTAAGCCAAATCGTCGCTGATCGGGCCTGAAATCGCGCCTTCAAACGTGCGGGTGCCGAAGTTGCCCAAGCGAGTTTCGAAGCGGCCGCCGAAATTTTCAGTCGGCGCTGAAGAGACAATATTGATCATCCCGGCCAGCGCATTGGCACCGAAAAGGGTGCCCTGGGGTCCGCGCAGGATTTCGATCTGCTCGATGTCGAGCGTGCTGGCCGCGCCACCTAGGCCGGTTAAGTCCATGCCGTCGACCAGCAAGCCGACGGACGCGTTGGAGGGTTCAACAAACTGGCTGCGCGCACCGATTCCGCGGATCTGAAAAAACCGTCCGCGCGATGCGCCGCTGGAGAAATTGACGTTGGGCGCCACATTGAGAAGGTCTTCCAAGTGAGCGGCGCTGCGCTGACGGACAGTGTCTGCATCGATCACTGTCACGCTGCTGCTCAAATCGATCAGGTCCACGGGTCTAAATTCAGCCGTGACCTCGATTCGGTCGGTCAGCTCAGCGGTCTCGCTCTGGTCGCTTTCCTGAGCAAGGCTGACCAGGGGAAAAGCCAGCCAAAGGCCAGCAATCATCGTCGAAGATTTCATGGGCAGGTCTCCTTGAGAAAAAGCCAAAGGGAGACCCGGTCTGCACGGGGGATGGTCACGTTCCTGTCCCTACGCCGGCATGATCCGGATCAGGTTCAACGGGTTCATCCATTCGTTTTAAGGATGTCTCAGGCCAATCGGCCGCCCCGAGGAATCGGTTCTAGCTTAACCGCTAATAGATATGCAGCGCACGGATTGACATCGATCGGATGCATGCCGCGCTAACTTGACCCTCCAACTGTCAGTCTTGATACTTGAACGTCGTGGCATCGGCCGATTTGATGTCAATTTGAGCGGAGACGGGACGTATTTCATGGATGACCAACCGATCACCCGATTGCTGGCCGCGGCAGCCGAGGGCCATGCTCGAGCCGACGACCGTTTGATCCATGCGGTCGTTGGGCGATTGGAGCAAATTGCCGCCCGGGAAATGGCTGCCGGGAACCGTGGTGGGCTTGATGGGCTGACTCTTGAGCCGCGAATGCTGGCCCACGATGCGCTGCTCAAGATTCTTGATCGGCCGCTCGAATTTGAGAACCGCCGTCACTTCTTCGGTTACGCGACCCGGGTGATGGCTCGGGCGCTGATCGACTACCAGCGTCGGCGCAATGCGCAGAAAAGAGGTGGTCCGCAATTGAAGGTGACCTTGGCCGAGATTGCCGAGGAGGGCGTTTTCGACGCAGACGATGTGCCCGCCGCGCTGGAGGAACTGGAGGCGCTGGACCCGCGCAAGGCGGAGTTGGTGGGATTGCGGGTGTTCTGGGGCGCAAGCATGAGCGAAATCGCCGACTTGCTCGAGATCTCTGAATCGACGGCAGAACGAGACTGGCGCTTCGCCCGCCGCTGGCTGGCAACCCGTCTGAGTGAAGAAGCCCAGCGCGAAGTTTGAACATGTCGTCAGCTGATCGATTCCACCGACTTGAAATCTTGTTTCATCAGTTGATAGATCTCGGTGCGGCGGAGCAGAGCGAACGCCTTCGCGAAATTCAGGTTTCAGAGCCCGAAATCTATCCCGAGCTGGTGCGGATGCTCGGCGAGACGCGGGCTGACCAGCGCGAGCAGTTTGATGATTTGATGGAACTGGCCGGCCGGGTTGCCGGGTCGGGTGCTGATGTCCCCGAAGCCATCGGCCCCTATCGCATCGTCAGGCTGCTGGGACAAGGTGGGATGGGCCAGGTCTATGAGGCTGAGCAGTCCGAGCCGGTCAAGCGGCGGGTTGCTCTGAAGCTTGCCCGCGGAGGGTTGCTGTCGGAAGCGGCGAGAGTGAGATTTCTTGCGGAACGTCAGAATCTCGCGTTACTGGATCATCCCAATATCGCCAAGATCTTTGATGCCGGGAGCACAACGGGTGGGCAATTGTGGTTTGTCATGGAGCTGGTTCACGGCCAGCCGATTACCCGCTGGTCAGCTGAGAAGAAGTTGACGGCGCATCAATGTATAGAGCTGATTCTGCCGATCTGCGATGCCGTTCAGCACGCCCATCAGAAGGGCGTGATCCACCGGGACATCAAGCCTTCCAATCTGCTGGTGATCGACGATGGCGCCATCGGGCAGCCCAGGGTCATTGACTTCGGCGTTGCCAAGACTATTGCGGCAACTGACGAGGAACCGGATTATGCCACTCGGGTCGGAGAGGCCCTGGGCACTCCTCAATACATGAGTCCTGAGCAGGCGTCATTGGGCGAAGTCGATGTTGACACCCGCTCCGATGTCTACGCCTTGGGCCTCGTGTTGCACGAGATGCTGGTCGGACGGCTGCCGATTGCCGCCGATACCCTGCGCACCGCTTCGTTTGGAGAGATCTGTCGACGAGTCAGGGAAGAATCGCCTGGTTTGCCAAGCCGCCTTCAGCCAGGCAGGGGAGCAGCGGCGAAGTCGTCACAACTCAAGGGTGACCTTGACCTGGTGCTGATGAAAGCCCTGGCGAAGGATCGCGAGCAACGCTACGACTCCGCGGCCGCATTCGCAGAAGACCTCCAGCGTTTTCTCGTCGATCGGCCGGTGCGGGCCGCAGCGCCAGGCCTCGTGTACCGGGCGCGCAAATTTGTTCGGCGTAACCGGGCCTTGGTTGCCGCTGCCGCAGTTGTGGTCGCCGCTTTGTTGGTGGCCACGGTCGTGTCTGGACTGGGTCTTGTTGAAGCAAGAAAAGCCGAGCAAAAAGCGTTAGCTGCCGCCCAAGAAGCCGATCGTGCCCGAGAGGAGGCTGAGCAGAGTCTGGCCCGGGCACAATTTTTCCTTGGTCGAGCAAACTTGTACAACCTTGCCCAGAACGCTTACAGCGATGCGCTGCAGCGAATGTTTGGCAACGAGGCGGATGTTGAAAGACAGACCGAAGTGCTCCTTAGTCGCTGGCGCGAGGCGGTCGCACGCCAGGACGAAGAGCCAGAGGGCGCTGCACTGATGAGCTATGCAGTCGGCCGACATTTCCTCTTCCGGAACGACTATCCGACCGCTCTGGAAGTATTGGAGCCCTGGGTGCGGGCAGGCTATGGTCCGCCGGACTTGTTGTGGCTTGGCAAGACCTTGATGCCGGTGCTCTACATCAACCTGGGTCGGCCCGAGGACGCTGTCCCGCTGCTGCGAGAAAACGTGGCCGCCTTCGCGCAGGGATGGGAAGCCAATACGCCCGACCACGTGGCCGCTGCTACGCAGCTCGCCAGCATCACCGCACAGGACGATGATCTGCTCCACGCGGAGTCTGTCTTGGCACAGGCCATGGAGGTGGATCATGGGCCGCAGGTCAACATGTACTTCTTCAACCAGCTGGCGCTGATGAAACGATTGCGGGGTGATCTGGATGGAGCCCATCAGGCCTTGCGCGACCTTGTCGGCATCATCGACAGTTTTCAGTTGATGGATATCTCCGGGACCGACACCGGCCGCCTGAACCTTGCTACTTTTGAGCTTTATCACAGCCGTGATCTGGCGCGCGCGGAAACCCTCATCAATGATGTGCTTGAAAACTCCACCGAGGCTCGCGGTGAGAACCGGGAATCGGGGCGGGCAAGAGCACTGCTGGGCGTGATTCGCGCGCAACAGGGTCAGTACGACGAAGCACTGGAATTACTCGCAGCGGGCGTGGACGTGACCCGCCGCTTCGGGGGCGAGCGTTCTCAGCCACTGGCCTTCGCGAAGGCCGCCTGGGCTGAAGTCCTGGCCAGCAGCGGCAATCTCGATCGCGCTCTGGAAGTCATGGAAGAAGGCTGGGCTGCGGTACCGGCCCAGGACGCCCGCGGCTTGGTCAAGGCGCGCATGGAGCTGGCCGAGGCTTGGCTTCGTGCAAAGCAGGGCTTTTTTGACCAAGCCGCCTATTCAGTTCTCGTCGATGCTTTTGATCAAAGGCTGTTGCAGACCGACCCTGTCCTGATGGCCCGCTATCGGGCCTTGACGGCACTGCTATGAACGCGCGGCCTGGGTGGAAGGTCAGATCACAAGGGTGACACGAACCCAAACCTGCGAAGCGTCCCGGTATTGTCCAAACAACCCATCTCGGTCGCCGAAAAGCCGATCGGCGCCGATGCTCAAGCGCAAAGGGTCACTGAACTGCCAGTCCAGTGAGGTACGGAAGACACCGTCACCATCACTCAATGAGGTCAGCAATTCTGTTCGAAATCTCAGTGTGTCCTGAACAAAGCCGCGCTGCGCGCGCAGGGTCGAAATAACATCCGTTTGCGGCCGTACGGCTGTCGGCGCATCGCTGCTGAGTCGATCGAGGGCCAGCTGGGCGTTGACGAACCAGCCGCGGGGTGCGTTCCAGTCCAGACCAATGCCGGCTAGGGTACGGGCGGTTCGATCGCTGCTGAGAGGCACGGGAGCTTCGATGTTGATTGCCTGGTCGGGGATATGGGCCAGCTCCAGTCGCCAGATCCGGCTGCCGTCGGGAACCTCAAGGGTGGCGCCGACGAGCTCGCGGCGCGGATAGACCAACTCGATGGTCGGGCGCTGGGGGTCGATTGCGGCCAGGCGCAGCAAAGGCTCAGGGTCGGGGCCTGACAGGAACAGCACGCTGGCATCGGCCCGGCCTATGGGGTGGCTGAGGCGCAAACCGAAGGTGGCATCTTGCCAGTACCGGTCGCGGTCGGACTGGACGATATCGAACGCCGAACTGTCCAGTTGACTGGAGAGTCCGCCTCGCAGACGCGGGGCCCGCGGTTCAAAACGATCTCCTGCCTGAGCCAGCTGATTGACGGTCGGGTCAAAGGCGACGGCCAGATCGGCCCGGAGACCCTCGCCATCGTGTCGCCACCTCACTCCCCAACGCGCCAGCCGCTCCGGCCGGATTTCGGTGAGTACAAAGTCACGCCGGCGCACCGGGTCGAATCGGTCGGTGATCTGGATGCCATCGAGAACCCCCCAGGCGATCGTCTGCTTGCCAATGCTCAGGCGGCTGGCTCCGAAGCGACGACTCAGAACGAACTCATCAATTGCAAGACGGGCATGGTCACTGTCGATCAGCGGCCTTGAAGCTGGAGAATAGCTGCGCGTGGTACCCAATCCGGTGCGGTCATAGGCTCCCTCCAGTCGTCCCTTTAACTCAATGTCCCAGTCATTGGGTGCGCGTAATCTCAGGCTGGGTCGGATGCTCAGCCGTGATAGTGCAAGTCGCCCTTCATCCCCATCGGCCGCGGCCCAGTACTCGATCTCGGTGCGTTGAGACACGCGCTCGAAGCTCGCAGCAGGTGTCGGCATCAACGCAAGGGCGATCCAGAGGGTGGCGCACTGGGTGGCGACCGAAAAAAACCGTGTGTTCATGGTTCGCGCCCTTCTAAGGAACTCTCGGGGTGCCGTCCACCAGCGCGGCCGCCTGAAACACCCGCTCCTCCAGATTCGGAACAGCGCGCATATTGTCGAAGAACACCTCGGTACGATGCCCCGTCTGGTGGTTCACTACATCGAAGGCCAGCGCCGTCCACGCCTCTCCAACCAGCCCGACGTCGCTGACGGTCACGCGTTTGAGAGGTTGATCGTGGACGTCGAAATATTCGATCAGGACGGGAAACAGGCTGGTTTCATCGACAAGGGCCTCGAACCGTCCATATCCCATCTCTTGAGCGCTTTCTTCGCTTTTTGCTACACCCTCCAGCACGGTCAGCTCCTGTCCATCCAAAGTGTCAGTACCGGTGGTGCGGAAGCGCCAGTGCTCCAGCGGGAAACGGAAGTTGTCGCGGATATCGCCGTAACTTAAGTCTGTGCCCATGAAAGCGTCCACGCGCTCGGATGCCGGCAGGCGGCGCACGCGGTCGGTGGCCGGCAGAAACAGCCAGGCGTCATCGTCGCTCATG
>JAZBOC010000144.1:0-3254 GCA_036353315.1 Wenzhouxiangella sp.
CCAGTTCTTCAGGCCGCTGATCGGCAACGACCTGGTCCTCGGCGCGGTCGGCCTGCTGCAGTTCGACGTCGTCGCTTACCGGCTCAAATCCGAGTACAACGTCGAGGCAAGGTTCGAGGCGGTCAACGTCGCCACCTGCCGCTGGGTGTCCTGCGATGATGAGCGCGCGCTGGAAAAATTCCGCAACAAGAACGAGCAGCACCTGGCCGAAGACGGCGGTGGCCAGCTGGTCTACCTGGCCCCGACCCGGGTCAACCTGCAACTGGCCCAGGAGCGCCACCCGGAAATCACCTTCCGCGCCACGCGCGAGGTCAGTGTGTACGTGGAAGTCGACCAGGCAGCCTGAGGGCTGTTGATCGCTGCACTTGAATACTGATCGATTGGCCCGCTTAGCCTGATGGCCGAGAATCCTGGCGATCCAGGGCTGGATTGTCCGAGACAGACCGAAAATCCGGCGAAATCCGGGCGAACAACGATTCATATCGTCGTCAGACTACCGCTGGGTGCGGCTTTGAACCGCGATTGAATGGCGATGGCGATGTCGACAAGCTGCTGAGACCGCAGAATCAGAGCGAATGGCGAGAAATAGCCGCTTTTTACGATTTAGCTATAGAACCCATTCAAGGCGACGGTTGAAAATCATGGCAGCAACTTCCCGATTCCATGCCTCTTCAAGGAATCTCGAGGGCGATTATGCCGAATCGGTGCTGATTGGCTCGAAATCCGTCGAACTCATTGGCGGTCACGTTGACTGTTCAACCACTTCTCCGACGGCTATCTCCCAGGTCATTTGCGACATCTCACCGGCGATAGTCGTGATTGCTGCAACCGGCGATCGTTCGCTGAGCCTGACCAGTTGACGATGATCCCTTGGAGGGCATCTGGATAAGTTGTTGTGCTCACCGCGTCCCATCCTAAAACGGGGATCCTCAAGGTGCTTTACCGCATTTCACCTGCCGATCGGGCGCCCTTGTATCGATGTTGAGCGCGTTGGACACAGCGCTTGAACAACTGATTGGTCTGCGGTCAGAGGCTGCGCCAAGCTTTCCGATAGTGTCCATCACAGTGAGAGGTTTGATTGCATCATGACTACTCGATCCGATGTTGAAAGGTTGCTCCGCGATTTGCCAATCGAGACACCTGAAGAGGTTTCCGCAGCTGAAAGCCTGCTGGCGACGGCGCTGACGATCGTCAATGGCGCGCTTGGGGGGGCACAAACAAGCTTCCGTGTCATGAACCCTATTGCCGATGCGCGCAATCTCGTCCAGCAGATGCAGCAAGGGCGTTACGGTGACGCCTCGGTGACTCTGATCTCGATGGTGGGGTCTGCTGCCGACGTGGTCGTGATGCTCGTGAAGTGCTCTCCGCGGGCAGGTGTTGTTACGGGGTTGAGCGCATCGTCGAGCGCGGGCGTTGTCGGGGGAATGCTCTCAGAGGCGGCAGGCCCCGCCGCTATTGCAGCCGCGACCATGTTTGAAGTTGGCATGATCCCGGTCAATGTCGACGAGAACTTCCGCAAGCTCTATTTCATTGCCGACGCGAGCGGTATCCTGACTTCGTGGATGTTTAACCTGCCGCAGATCAGCCCCCACCAACGGCTTTTGCAGCGAGCGCGAACCGGAGGTTATCACCGCAGCAACGTCTCCGACGCGTGCGAGCTCGCGCATCGCCAGGTCCACCGCCTGTGGCAGCGCAGTTATTTGGGCAACGCGCAGGCCAGGCGGAGCGCGCGACGGGGCGCACAAGACAGCTGGCAGACTTTCTGGCGCCAGAGTGCCGCAGGGCTCTCGAACCGTTTGCGTCCGGTTCCGCTGAATGCGGGTCTGGGATGGGCCAATGACGCAATCTCGCACGCGCAAAGACAGGCGCGCCAGCAGCGCAGTGACGCCGCCATGCAGAGTTTCCAGCAACGTATGCGAAGGGCGCAAGGCGGAGTCTATCTCTCGGATGGGCTATTCTGGCCCGATCGTTGAGGCGATATGTTTTTTGAGTTTCTGGATGGAAGTCATCGTTAAGGCTGGCTGTCGAAAAAAAATCGGCCGGATTTCGACCAGTTGCTCGCGGAATCGACCCTGAATGCCGGCTATTCGGGGTCCTCGTCGTCTCCGGCTTCGTGTTCAAGGTCCAGGCCAACATGGACCCGGCCCACCGCGACCGCATGGTCTTCATGCGGGTCTGTCCCGGGGTGTTCGAGAAGGGCATGAAGTTGCACCACGTGCGCCTGGGCAAAGAGCAGCGCACCCATGGCGCGCTTCGAGGCGGTCAACGTCGCCACCTGCCGCTGGGTGACCTGTGATGACGAACGCGCGAGGTCAGCGTGTACGTCGAGGTCGATCAGGTGGCTTGAGGGCCGCCACGATGGGTCACCTCGGTCCATTTAGCATGATCTCTTGATGTGTATTGCTTAGAGCAATACATTTAAGGCATGAGCTCTGCTACCCGCAAACCTACCCAAGCCAAGTCAGTCAATCTCATGGTCCGCCTCGATGAGGTCGGCAAGAAAACCATCGAGCGGGCCGCCGCCCAACGGCGGCTGACCACCAGTGACTACGTTCGCACCGTATTGGTGCCCCAGGCCGACCGGGAACTGCGCGCAGCCGAGAGCAATACCATCGCCCTGTCCCCAGCCGAGCAGATCGCATTCTGGCAGGCGCTCAACGCGCCCGCGAAACTGACGTCGGAACAGAAGGAGCTGGGCCAGATCATGTGAGGCGGGGCGTGACCGGTGGCGGTCGTTTTCCCCGATGGCTACCGCCTCGCTGCACTGGACAAGGACCATCCTCGACGTGATTTCCGCAGCGGCGTGGCTGAGGTCGACCACTGGTTGGCCACCAAGGCACTGCAACACCAGAAGAGGCGGCTCTCGACGACCAAGGTGCTCCTGGACGGGTCCGGGCACATAGCCGGTTTTTATACCCTCGCCACTGGGCAGGTAGACTTCGGCGATCTCCCAGCGGAAGTGATCCGCAAACTGCCCCGCTGCGCCCTCCCGGTTGCGATCCTGGCATGGCTCGGAGTCCGCCGCGATCGGCAGGGCAGCGGCCTGGGCAAGCGCCTCTTCGCCCAGGCACTGGCCGACTGCCACCATGCCGGGGAGGTATTCGCCTTCGTGGCGGTGATCCTCGACTGCCTCAACGAGCAAGTCAAGGCGTTCTACCAGCACTGGGGTTTCCAGGAGCTTCCCGGCAATCCCTATCGCTTGTTCATCTCCGCGGCACAATTGACGGCCATGATGACGGCAGATAACGATTGAA
>JAZBOC010000145.1:0-30575 GCA_036353315.1 Wenzhouxiangella sp.
ATCGCACCCAGAATCATGGAAGTGAAATTGACGGTATTGCTGCGGGCAATGACCGCATCCCCGTCAATGCCATCCTGCTCGGCACCGGCGAGGATGAGCTGCTGAAGCTCTTCGAAACTCTCCATCACGTTGTTCTGAATCTCCCGAGCCGGACCGGTCAAAGCCGCCGCCATTTGCTCCAGGGCCTGAGCCGCATCCTGCGCTTCAGCATTGATCTGGTTGAAGTTCTCGAACACGTCGTGAGCAGCCGGATCCATTGCGCCGAAGTAAACATCGAAAGCTCCCTGCTGATCGCTCTGCCGAATCGCATCGTCAATCTGGCGGACTGCTTCATGGAAGGCGTCGTGGACGGGCATGATCTCTTGGATATCCGTCATGATCTGCTGGTTGCTGGTTCGGAAATCCGGAAGCCAGCGACCGAAATTACAGGCAGTTGGATCATCACCACCGTTGATCGGCTCCATCAGCCTTATTGCTTCAAGAATGCGTGATTGAAGTTCCGCATGGGCTTTCATGAAGCGCTCGAGATCTCGGTTGACGGCCATCGGCTGCATCAAACCATGGTCCAGAAACTCTTGGTGCTGCGGGTTGACCTCCTGCTGATTGACGTCCCGTAGATCGTCCATGGCCGCAACCAATCGGTCGTACAAGCGCTGTTCTTCAGCACTACGATCAAGTTCCAGATAATCTTCCTGTGCGGCAGCATACTCCGCTCTGTAGGTCTGAATATCGGCAAGCAATTGATCGCGCTCTGCTCGAGTCTGCTGGGTGTCCAGCAATAAGCTGTAGGCATTGATCAGCCGTAAAAGATTGGCCTCTACGTCCCCAAGCTCGCGCACTGCGGGCAAGCGCTGGTCAGCGACCTGGTTGAAAGAAGTTCCAACGCCGCGCAAACCAGTAAATCCAATGACACCGATCACGATCGCGATCAAAAGGATCGCGCCGAAGCCTGACAGAATTTTTGTTCCGATCTTCAGATTCCTAAAAGACATGCCTTTTCCCTCTTGACTGTGGCTCAACCGACGACAAAACCCAGCCGGCAAGGTAACAGGCTTTCTTCATGCATGATTTGATCCAGATTAAAAACGCGTCATGTTCGATTCACAAATGATCGACCGTGGCCGAGGTCATGATCTCCCGGGCCACCTCGCCCAGGCCGATGATCTTTCCGGCGGCACCCAGCGCAATCGCTTCCTTGGGCATGCCAAAAACGATCGAGCTCTTCTCGTCCTGGGCGACCGTGTGGGCGCCGGCATCATGCATGGCCTTCAGACCCCGCGCACCGTCCCCACCCATGCCGGTCAGAATGAACCCGACTGCATTCTTGCCCGCCTGGTCGGCGACCGAACGAAACAGCACATCCACCGAAGGCTTGTGCCGATTAACCGGCGGGCCGTCGAAAACCCGGGCGATATAGTGCGCGCCGCTGCGCTCGATCTTCATATGGCGTCCACCCGGCGCGATGAGGGCCAGACCGGGCAGCACCCGGTCTCGGTCCCGGGCCTCGCGCACCTGGATCTTGCACAGGCCGTTCAGGCGCTGGGCAAACATATCGGTGAATTTTTCCGGCATGTGCTGGACGATGACGATCCCGGGGCACATCGCCGGCAAGGCGGTCAACACCACCTCCAGCGCCTGTGTGCCCCCGGTCGAGGTACCAATGGCGACCAGCTGCTGCGTCGTTTTCAGCAGCGACCCGCGCGTCGGTGACAGCTGAACGCTTTCGACCGGGAGGCTGGCGGAGGCAGAAGTGCTGCGCATCTTGTTCACCCGCGCCCGAGCAGCCGCCTTGACGGCGGTTGCGACATCGTTGGCGGAATCCTGCAAGAATCCTTTCAGGCCGGCGCGCGGCTTGGTGATGATGCTGACGGCACCTGCACTCATGGCCTGCATGGTGGTTTCAGCGCCCTTTTGCGTCAGGGTGGAACAAATCACCACCGGCGTCGGGCGCTCGCTCATGATCTTGCGCAGGAAGGTCAGTCCATCCATGCGCGGCATCTCGATATCGAGCACAATCACATCCGGCCAGCGCGCCTCCATCTTCTTCATCGCAAACAACGGATCGGGTGCTGCGCCCATGACCTCAATGCCGCGATCGGCAGACAGCATCTCGGTCAGCACCTGGCGAACGACTGCCGAGTCATCGACGATCAAAACCGAGATCTTCCTGCTGTCAGCAACCACGATGTCTATCCCTGTTTGATGTAAGTGGCCGGCTGAACCGGCTTGACCATATCGGTCACGCCATGCAGGCTCTCGGCGTGACCAACCATCAGGCAGCCGCCGGGCTTGAGTTGCCGGAGCACGTTGGCCACCACGCGCTTTTTGACCTCCATGTCGAAATAGATCAGAACGTTGCGCAACATGATCAGATCAAACATGCCCACGGAAGACAGGTCCTGCTGCAGGTTGGCCGAGCGAAATGACACCTTGCGCCTGAGCTTGCCATCAATCCGAAACGTCCCTTCGTTCTCGCCCACACCTTTAAGGCAATAACTGCGAAGGTAGTCCTTTGGAATGTTATTGGCCCGCAGAAGCGGGTACTGTCCACGGGTGGCTGCAGCGACCACTCTGGTGCTGATGTCGGTTCCGATGATTTCCCAGCTCCCGCGATGGTGCTGCTCAACAACCATCGCCAGGGTGTAGGCCTCTTCACCGCTTGAACTGGCCGCGCTCCAGAGCCTTACCGACTGTCCTGCCCAGCGCGGAATCAGTCGATTTTCGACAAACTCAAAGTGGCGAGGCTCCCGAAAAAAGTAGGTCTCATTGGTGGTCAGGTGATCAATGGCGTTCTGGCGCTCACGCAGCGCGGCGGGGTCGCTGCTCGCCTTGTCAATCCAGTTGAAATACTCGCGAAAACTTGCGTGACCCAGCTCGCGCAAGCGCTTGCTCAGCCGGCCCGATATCAGCGCCTTTTTCGAAGGCGCCATGGAGATGCCGGCGGCATCGTAGATCATTTTCCGAAACAGCTCGAACTCGGCATCCGAAAGGACCGGACCCACCCCGGAGTCGACGGTGACCTGTCTGCCTGTTCCTTTGGAATCGTTCAAATTCCGGACTCCCGCCAATCGCCATGCCGGATGGCCCCGACTGCGTCAGACAACCGCAGCTGCGTTTTCCCTCCAAACTCTTTTCAGATTCAACGCTAACCGGTCTTGTCGGTCGACTGGTCGTCGTCCTCGCGGGGCAGGTGTTCGGGCGCCATCTCGCGGACCTGCTGGACGGCAGCAAGCTCGTCGACCGACAGCACCTTGTCCTGATCCAAAATAATGACAAAGTCGTCTTCGAGCTTGCCCATGCCGCGAATGAAATCGTTGCGAATCCTGGCACCAAACCCCGGCGCTGGCCGAATCTGATCATCCTCGATTTCAAGGACCTCAGAGACACTGTCCACCATGACGCCAAGTTCATGTCTGGATTCGTCGGCGCCGATCTCAATGATGACCACACAGGTTCGCTTGGTGATTTCAGATGACTTGAGTCCGAAGCGTCGAGCCAGATTGACCACCGGCACCACTTCGCCGCGCAGGTTGATCACACCCTGGATGAAATCCGGCATCATCGGCACCTTGGTGATCTTCCCGTACTCAAGGATTTCCTTGACGTTGAGGATGCCGAATGCATAGGTCTCTGATTGCAGCTTGAAGGTCAGATACTGGTTCTCATCGCTGCCTGCCGCTGCCAAACCGGACGTGGTCACGGCACGTGATTGACCCTTGACCGGCAGGCTGGACTTGGTATTCGATTGTGTCATTGCTTTTCCCCGGTTGGAATCTACTCAGTGATTGGCCACGTCACGCTCACCGCGCGTAATCTGCTGCACCAGCCCCTGGACGTCCAGGATCAGTGCAACTTCTCCGTTGCCCATGATGGTTGAGCCGCTAATGCCACTCAAACCGGCAAACACCGGGCCCAGCGGCTTGATGACGGTCTGGAATTCGCCCATGAGTCGGTCAACCACCAGGCCGACCGACTGACCCTCAGCGCGCACCACAACCACCGACCGGCGCTTGGGCCGGTTTCCCTGCACGGCAAAACGATGACGGATATTGACCAGCGGCAGCACGTTGCCGCGCAGGTTGATGTAGGTCTGGCCGTCGCGCTCGGTCTGTTCGACCTCCGAAAACTCCACGCACTCCTGGACCACGTCCAGCGGAACAACGAAGGCCGCCTTGCCCACGCCAACCACGAAGCCATCAATAATCGCCAGGGTCAAGGGCAGAATGATGCGGATGGTTGTCCCCTGCCCCGGCTCGGAGTCAATCTCGGTGCGTCCACGCATTTCAATCACGTTGCGGCGCACAACGTCCATGCCGACCCCCCGTCCTGAGATATTCGACACCTTTTCCGCTGTCGAGAAGCCAGGCCTGAGAATCAAATCGAAAATCTCGCTTCGACTGAGCTGCTGTTCATCACCCACGAGACCCTTCTCGCGCGCCTTGGCCAGAAGCTTGTCCGGGTCGAGGCCGCGGCCGTCATCACCGACCTCGATAACGATATTGCCGGAGTCATGGTAGGCATTGAGACTGATGCTGCCCGTTGCCGGCTTACCGGCGGCCTCGCGGTCGGCCGAAGACTCGAGGCCATGATCGACCGCGTTACGCACCAGGTGCATCAGCGGATCGCCGATTTTCTCGACCACCGACTTGTCAAGTTCGGTGTCGGCACCGGTGATGACGAGATCAACCTCTTTGTCCAGATCAGCCGCCATGTCGCGCACCACGCGCTGGAACTTGCTGAAGGTCGCTCCAATGGCCACCATGCGAAGTTTGAGCGACGCGTCGCGCATCTCCTCGAGCAGATCATTGAGCTTGGACATTGACTCGACGAGTTCGGGATTGCCGAGGATCTGGGCCTGAAGAAAGGTCCCTGCGCCCGCCGTGACCAGCTCGCCCACCAGGTTGATCAGATGATCCAGCTTGTCGGCATCCACCCGCAGGCTTTTCTGCTTGCGGTTGATGGCATCGCGCATCTGGGTCTGCTTTTGCGCAGCGGCATCGACCACGGGAGTCAGGCGATCGTCATCCTGGGTGAGGATTTCTCCGAGTCGTCGCGCCTGATCCGCATCCTCCGCAGCCGACTGCAAAGCCAGCGCCTTGGCCAACTCGGCCTCGGTCAGTGCTCCGCACTCGACCAGGATTTCTCCAATCCGGCGGTCGCTGTCTTCGCCCATGGCGTTGATCAGATCGATGTAATCGGACAAGCGTGAGTACGGCGCCAGGATGTGGATATCACTGTCCTCACGAACAAACTCGAAGACATCTTCGATCTCTTTTTTGGTGGCCGAAGACATGAAGCGAATTTCAAACCCGAGATAACAGTCTTCTGGGTCATATTCAGCCAAATCCGGGAGCCAGTCGTCAAGAATGAGCATCTGACGGACTTTGCCGATGTTTTCCAGAAATCGAAGAAACGAAATCGGGTCCATGCCATCGCGAAACGAGTTGCGACCAAAGCGCAGCGACAGATGCCAGCAGTCGTTATCGACAGTCTCGTCATCATCATCAAAACTGTAGGCCGCTGCCTCGACAGCCGACGGCAGGCCGCTTTGATCTTCCGGCTCGGTGGGTTCGCAAAGATAAGCGCCCAGCTCGATGATCAGGGCCCGACTCAGAATTCTGCTGTCGTCGCTGATTTCGCCGTCGGCTTCGGTTTCATCGACCAGCGTGGCGATATGGTCCTGGCAGCGCAGCAACAAGGAAATCAGGTCAGGCGCAACATCCACCTCACCATCGCGCATTCGGTCGAGCAGATTTTCGACCACGTGGGTAAAGTCCACGATGCCATCGAGCCCAAACAGCGATGCCGAGCCCTTGACCGTGTGCGCGGCCCGGAAGATCGCATTGAGGGTTTCGGGCAGCTCGTCTGATTCCTGATGCTCGATCTCAAGCAGCTGAGCCTCCATGTCCTCCAGCATCTCGCGGGCTTCGGTGAAGTAGGTCTGCAGTGCGGCTTCCATGCTCATTCGCTTTGCTCCTGTTTCTCGCCGGCCGATCCGCGGCGCGCGCCGGTCTGCTCCCCGGGCAAAATGACCGGGTCACCAAACCAGGACACCAGCCCAAGAGTTTCAAAAACGTCGATGACCGGCTGACTATGGTTGACCAGGGCGCATCGATGGCCGCGAGCCTCACAGTGCCGTCGTGCGAGCATCAGTAACTGGGCGCAGCTGCTGTCGATATCGCTGACGTCAGACAGATCGACAACCAGACTCTCATTCTTGGCAAGCAGCGGAAGAAAGGCTTGAGCGAGGTCCTGCGCCTGATAGATGGTCAGCTCTCCCTGAAGCGCGACCTGGCTGGCCCCTTCGCGTGATTCCACCTGCAGCATGGCTCCTCCCGGCGCTTGCGCGCTATTGAATCAGTTTGTTGACGGCCGCCAGCATCTGCTGGGGCTGGAAAGGTTTGACCACCCAAGCCTTGGCCCCGGCAGCCCGGCCTTCGTCTTTCTTGTTGGCGGCCGACTCCGTGGTCAGCATGATGACAGGCGTAAACCGGGTATCAGGGCGTTTCTTGACTTCCTTCAGAAACGTCAACCCGTCCATGTTGGGCATATTGACGTCGCTGATGATCAAATGAACCCGACCCTGGTCAAGCTTGGCCAGTCCATCAACACCGTCACAGGCCTCGACGACGCGGTAGCCTGAGCCCTTCAAAGCCAGCACTACGAGCTGGCGAAGGGACGCCGAGTCATCGACAATCATTACCGTCTTTTCCAACCTCGTGCCTCCCGCTATACCGATAGATGATGCCTAGAAGAACTCGATTTCCGATTCCTTGGAAGCCTGATGTTCTTCACCGCGATGCGTACGGTGCTGATCCAGCATGGTGTAGCTTGCCTGCATTTTTGCCAGCCATGCCTCTGCGTCAAAATCCAGCTTCCGGATGCGGCCGTCGGCATCCTGAGCTTCGCTGATCTCCTGCTCAAGCTCGCGCAGGTTGTGGCTGACCTGGGTCAGGATCTGGCTCACCCGATCCTGGAACTGCAGCTCCACGATCAGCTGCTCGATCACCCGGCGAACGCCGTCGGCATCCTCGCGCAGAGTGCGAGACGACTGCTGCAGCTGCTCTATGACCTCGCGCGACTTGGTGATCACGTGATCGATGCTTTGCTCGGTCTGGGCCAGCTGCTCGCTGGAAAGATTGAGCGCACGTTCTGCAGTATCCACCGTTGACTCGATCGACTTTTTGATCGAGGTCACTTTTTCCGTCATTTGGGTCGCGGTTTCTCGCGAGCGTGACGACAGGCTGCGAATTTCCGTAGCCACGACCGAAAAGCCCTTGCCGGCTTCACCGGCGCGGGCCGACTCGATTCCGGCGTTAAGCGCCAGCAGATTGGTGTGGTCTGCGATCGAGACCACTTCAGTCGCCATATCCTGCAACTCCGTGGTAAAGGTCTTGAGCAGTCGGAGCTCCTCGAGCATTTGCTGACGGGATTGCTGGGTCTGGCGCAGCGCGCTGACCGCGTCTGACAGATCGGTCTGGCTGCTGTTGAGAGTGCCAATGACGTGATCGCTGCCGTCGGTCTCCGATGACGCAGAGACCGACTGATTGAGACTGTCGATCAGATAGCTGAACTGCTGCATCAGTCCAGAGACGGATTCTTCCACGTAGCGGTTGGAATGATCGATATGCCGCGACCAGATCGGCAGCGACTCGCCAACCAGTTGCTCCAGCGCGCCGTCAGAGGCGTTCGAGGCGGCCACAGCCGCCGCCTCTTTCCGCGCCGCTGCGGCCTGGCGACGGTGCATCCATACCGCACTCAACGAGGCAGCTGTCAGAATGGCAGCACTCAAGGAAACCGAGGCCCAGCTGAACCCGACCAGCCCCCACAGGCCTGCGACGGCAAGGACCGACGGGATGAAAATCGCCAGCACCAGGCTGCGACCGCTCTCGCCGGACTCCCCGCTGGTCATGTCTTCGCTGCCCCGCATCTGTTCCAGAGACTCCTTCCTGACTGTGATCATAGCCTAATCCTTACAAGGGTTTGCGTGCTTACCAACATGACGTGCAAGCCCGATGCCAGTCGCCTCACACAACCGCGGACACGGCGGCCAGAGATAACAGGGCCTGGGGGATGTCCCCCAAGGGCAACACCTGATCGGCAGCACCGAGGCGCACGGCCGCGCCGGGCATACCCCACACCACGCTGGTGGCCTCATCCTGAACCAGGGTTGCCGCACCGACATCCTGCAGCGCCTTCAGGCCTTGCGCGCCATCGTCCCCCATACCCGTCAGGAGTATTCCGATGGTGTTCTTGCCAACATGACGGGCCGCGGTCAGAAAAAGGACGTCAACGCTCGGACGATGGCGGTTGACCCGTTTGCCATCGTGTACCTGGCAGACCCATTCCAGTCCGGACCGCCCCACGCCCAGATGTCGATCACCGGGCGCAATGTAGGCATGCCCCGGCTGAATCCGCATACCGTCTTCGGCCTCGCAGACGGTCATCGCGGAATGTTGATTAAGGCGCTCGGCAAACGGCTTGCTGAAGGACGCGGGAATGTGTTGCGCAATGATGATGGGCGGAGCGCTGGCGGGCAGGACCTCAAGGACCTCACGAATCGCCTGGGTGCCCCCGGTCGAAGCCCCCATGACCACCAGGCGTCGACTCGAAGGCGTGAATCGCTCGATGCGCGGCGCAGGCGCGGCGCGCAGGGTGCGCGGCCTTGAACTGGCCGCTGACTTCACCTTCTCGATCAACTCCTGGGCATACTCGCCCAGCTTCTCGCCAATATCTGCCTGCGGTTTGCCAACGTAGTCCACTGCACCCAGGGCTAGCGCCTTCAGCGTGGCGTCGGCACCGTGCTGGGTCAGGGTCGAGACCATGACCACGGGCATGGGCCGCAGGCGCATCAGGTTCTTCAAGAAGGTGATGCCGTCCATCCGCGGCATCTCGATATCCAGGGTGAGCACGTCCGGATCAAGCAGCTTGATCTTGTCGCGGGCGACAAACGGATCCGGCGCAGTGCCGACCACTTCGATTCCGGGATCGCTGTCGAGGACCCGAGTCAAGATGGTGCGCACCAGCGCAGAATCGTCGATGATCAGAACGCGAACCATGGTGAACCCTCCTTCAAACCTCGGGCAGATCAGCGGCCAGCTGTGCCATTGCGATGCGTTCGCTTCTGAGCATCACTTGACCATCGCCGGAATCCACGTAGCGAACAAACGCCCGTCCGCTATCGGTATCGAATCGGATCTGGCGCGAAACCCGCTTGCCGACGTCCTCAGCGACAATGGCAATACCCTGCTCGGCAAGATAGGCGCGGGCAAATTCGATATTGTCGCGGCCGACGCGGTTGCTTGGCCCCATCGCTCCAGCGCCCCCGAACAGCTTCGCTCGCAGGCGATCCTGACGCCCGCCGAGTGCAACCACCCCATGCACGATCCAGGGCAGCGCGTCGGTCCCAAAGCGCACATCGTCCGGCGGCGGCGACCGATCGTTGCCGCGCGCCAGCATGAAGTGGTTCATGCCCCCGACTCGACTGACAGGGTCATAGAGACAAACGGCCACGCAGGAGCCGAGCAAGGTCAGCAAACGTCGAGGCACGCGCGAAACGTAGCCGCCGCCGAGCAGTACACGGGTCAGCTCCTCGCCGCTGACTGCATCAACGAACTCATTGGTCTCGCCAACTCGCCGCCACTGCTCTCCCGACCCTTTCGTCATTGCCGCTTCCTGTAAATCGTGCCTCCGATCAGCTCAAAGCGCTCGGTCAGACCATGCAGATTCTCGGAATGACCAATGAACAACAGCCCACCGACCGGCAGCAGCTCGGCATACCTGTCAACGATGCGGGCCTTGACATCGCGATCAAAGTAAATGAATACGTTACGGCAGAATATCACGTCGAACGGCCCCTTCATCGGCCATTCTTCGAGGAGGTTCAGCGGCATCACGCGCACAATGCGCTTGAGTTCCGGGCGCACCATGACCCGACCGTCCTGGCTGCCGCCGCCGCGCAGAAACCAGCGCTTGAGCTGCTCCGGGGGCAGTCGCTCCACGCGATCGACCGGGTAAATACCTTCACGGGCGAAGCGGATCATGTTGAAGTCCAGATCAGTGGCCAATACGCCCAGGTCCCAGGACCGCTCATCGCCGGCAGCTTCCAGCAGCGTGATCGCGATCGAATAGGCTTCTTCACCGCTGGAGCAGCCAGCCGACCAGGCCCGTATGCGGCGCGAGCCGAGCCGCCGAAGGCTCGGCAGAAACTGCGTCTTCAGATAATCAAAATGATGGTTCTCGCGAAAAAAGGCGGTCACATTGGTGGTCAGCGCCGAGGCCAGACCGTCACGCTCGATCTCCGGGGCGGTTCGGATGTAGTCCAGATACTCGCCCACATCGCCAATGCCAAGCTCGCGCATGCGCCGGGTAATCCGGCCCTGCACCATGGAACGCTTGTTTTCGCCGATCACGATGCCGGCATAGCTTCGGATCAGCCCGCGGATGAAGTCGAACTCCGCGGGCGTCAGCGTTTCTCGCCCGGCCGTGGCGGAAGCGGCCAAGAGCTCAGAACTCTTCCCAGACCGCCTCAGATTCCTGAGCCGGAGGCGCGGCCGGCTTGCTGCGGGATGAGCTTGCCGACGACGACGGCGACCGAGGCGGCGGCACAGGGCCCGATGAGGCACGCGTGGAGACCGCACCACCCTCGATGCGGAAGTAGGAAATCTTTTCGGTCATTTGAAGGGCCTGCTCCTCCAGCGCGCGGCTGGCCGCAGCCGCCTCTTCAACCAGGGCCGCGTTGCGCTGGGTCACTTCGTCCATCTGCGAAACGGCTCGATTGACCTCCTCGATGCCGGCCGACTGCTCATAGCTGGCCGCAGAGATTTCGGCCACGATTTCAGCCACCTGCTTCACGCTGGCCACAATGTCCTCAAGCGTCTTGCCCGATTCGTCGACCAGTTCGCTGCCGGTTTCGACGCGATGCACGCTGTCGGTAATCAGGCCCTTGATCTCCTTGGCGGCTGCCGCGCTGCGCTGGGCCAGGCTCCGAACCTCGGCGGCGACCACCGAGAACCCACGCCCCTGCTCACCAGCCCGGGCAGCCTCGACCGCAGCGTTCAAGGCCAGCAGGTTGGTCTGAAACGCGATTTCATCGATCGTGCCGATAATGGCCGAGATCCGCTCGCTGCTGTCGCTGATGCCCTGCATCGCCTCGATCGTGCGCCTGACCACATCTCCTCCTGCCTCGGCCTTGCCCCGCGCGCCCTTGGCCAACTGATTGGCCTGACTGGCGTTATCGGCGTTCTGCTTGACCGAAGCCGTCATCTGCTCCATGGTCGAGGCGGTCTCCTCCAGTGAGGACGCCTGCTGCTGGGTGCGCTGGGCGAGATCCTCGTTGCCCTGAGAAATCTCGCTGGCGGCGTTGCGGACCGACATCGAGGCATCAAGAATCTCGCTGACGATCTCCGCGATTCGCCGATCCATATCAGCCAGCCGATGCAGCAGTTCGCTAAGCTCATTATTGCTGTCAATGCCGATTTCGTGGCCAAGCTCGCCCGATGCGATCCGGTCAGCCACCTCCACGGCGGTGTGAACCGAGTGACGAATACTGTCTCCGAGTGAGCGAACCATCGCCACCACGGCCCCGATCAACAAGATGACCGCCAAAATCGATACCGCCAGCACGATCCGGCCAATAAGAACCGCGCGTTCATGACGCTCCCGGGCACGATCGCTCAAATACTCGGCGTACTCGCTGGTCAGGGCCAGGAGCGGCGTCATTGCCGGTTCCAGCCTGGTTTCGACCAAAAACCGCGCTCGATCATACTCAGCCCCACCCATGCTGTTGATCGCCTCGCTGGCCACCTGGGCAAAAGTCGCGCGGGCCGCGATGATCTGATCGATCAGCGTGCCGGCCTGGTCGGATTCGGTGCGTTGTGCCGTCGCCCGGAACAGCTGATCGAGTCGGGCCAGATCGCTCTCGACCAGCTCGGCGTTTTCCTGGGCGATCGCGGCGCTGCGCGAAGCCAGCGAGGACTGGATTGCCGCAAAGGTCGAAAAGGCCAGGTCCCGCGCTTCGAGCATGCTAACGATGCCGCCCATTTCGTTTTCGTGCAGCAGCTCCATGGTGCGGTTGGACGACCAGACGCTGGTCAGGCCCAATCCCAGCCCTCCAAGCACCAGCAGGCCCAGCAGCACCATGGTGATCACCAGCTTCTGGCGGACACTCATCTGACTCGGGTTCATCTTTGCAAACATGATCGGTTGCCTCTTTATTCCTCGTTGCCGGGCCGGTCAGCCCGGTGCCACCACCACCGTCTCGAGGGCGGCCAATTCCTTCTGGTCGAAAATCCGCTCCAGATCGATCAACAGGTACATGCGCTCGTCAAGCAGCGCCACCTCCCTTACCAGCGCCTTTTGCGCCGGCGTGCCAAGCTCAGGCGACGCCACGAGTCGGCCACGCCCCAGATCGACGACATCCGAAACGCTGTCGACCACCAGACCGACGTTGTTCAGCATCTGTCCTTGGCCCAGGGCGACGATAATGACCACCGTACGATGGTCGCACACGCTCTCACCCAGCCCCAGCCGACGGCGCAGGTCGACAATGGGAATCACCGCCCCACGCAGGCGCAGAATGCCAAGGACGAAGCCCGCAGCGCCCGGCACCGAGCGGATCGGGGTCCAGCCGCGAATCTCGCGGACCCGGTCAATGTCGATCCCATAATCCTCGGACTGGACCTCGAAAGTCAGGATCTTGCTGTTCAGCACGGACTCCTGACTCGACGGCGGCTGCTGGACGTCAGACATTCACGCTCCCTGTGGCGCACAGATCATGCCGCCAAAGCACCCTCCGCTTACCCTGGGTAGCGGCGCGGCGATGACGGGCTTGAGTGTTTCTGCCGTGCATTCCATCATGCGTAATCATCAATGAGCGGTGGCGGGTCGTCATCCACAGGCGGGCCCTGGGGATCGCGGTTCTGCTGCTCTCTTGGCCTCGGCTCCTGTTTGTCTCGCATCGGCACCTTCTTGCGCTTCTTTTTTCGCACAGGTGGTGCCGGCGGAACAGGCTGCAGCGGCTTGATGTCGTCGACCTGCGCGTAAAACATCATCCATCCTCCCGACGCAGCCCCGAGATGCTCGCCGCATCCAGCAGGATCAGCATACCGATGCTCTCCAGTTCGATGACTCCGCTGACGTGCGCTTCGTGCCCAACCATCTCCGAACCCGCCATCTTCTCAACCATGTCCGGATTAAAGACGTGAACCTCCAAAACCTCATCGACCATCAAGCCGAGGGTCTCTCCGAGCACGTCGAGGACCACGATCCACTCCGAGGCGCCAGGCTCGCGCGATTCCAGGCCCAGCCGCATTCGGGTATCGACCACGGTGACGATGCTGCCGCGCAGGTTGATCACGCCAAGCACGTGCGGCGGCGACCCGGGCACGGGTTCGATCAATCCACCGTACAGAATCTCTTGAATTTGCAACACGTTCAAACCGTAGGACTGGTCATCAAGGAGAAACTGCAGCCACTCCTCTCTTGGCCCGGCGTTCCTATCCTGCAGTGGTGTGTCGATGACCGCGCTCATGCGAATTTTCCCGTGCGTCCGCTTTTAACCCGTTCATTGAGCAAGATTCGGGCCAGATGCGTTCTCAATGATTCAAACCGCCAGGTTCTCACGGAAGCATCCCCGCAATCGCATCGAGGTCCAGCAGCACCAGGCGGCGAGCGGTAAGGGTACCGGCGAGCCAGGGCCGTGACCCCTGCTCTCCGCGCCAGCAGACCTGCTCAAGATCCAGCGCCTCCAGCTGACCCTGCGCCTCAGCCGCACACGCCCACGCGTCGTCGTCGAGCATGACCAGGGACGATGTCCGCTGCTCCAGGGGCTTCTCCAGCAGAGGAGTCGATGGCGGCAACATCAGGCGCGCCAGATCCAGCACCGCAACGCTGACTCCTGTCGACAAGGTCACGGTCCGCACCAGCCGATCGGAGGGATCCCCAAGATCACCTTCGAACGCCCGCTCCCCGCTGACCCGATGCGCAGGAATCGCGAGACTCAGTCCACCGGCAGCAAAAAGGTAGTACCGCGTGTCGTCCGGCAGGACGCGGCCGCAGCTCAATTGAACCCCGGGTTCCCTGGCCGGCGCCGACCCTGCTTCAGGGTCGGCAGCCCCATCTGACGAACGCATCGCATCAGAAGGGTTCGACTGCGAGTCCACCCGCTCGCTCAGATCTGCCGTCGGGGACCTTCCGGTCGGGTCCGACTCGCTGCGAAGCAATTCATCAAGATACTCAGCCAGCGCCCGCTCATGCGTCCCGGAAGGCATTGAACGGTTCACGCCGCCGCCTCCCCGCGCCCGGACAGGTCCGCGGCCAGCAGATCAGCCAGCAGCTGGCCAAACGCCTGGGCCCCGCGACTCTGCGGAAGGTGCTGCGGCAGCGGCACCCCGCTGCGGCTGGCCTCGCGAAACTGCGTATCGACCGGGATGACCTCTTGCCACAACTCATCGCCGTGCTGCCGGCGCAGGTCCTCGAGCGCGCTGATCGACGCCCGGGTGCGCTTGTCGAACATGGTCGGAACAATCAGGAAAGGCAGCCGTGTCGATCGCGAATGGTTGATCATGCCAAGCGTTCGCAGCATCCGATCCAGGCCCTTGAGCGCCATGTACTCGGTCTGGGTAGGAATAATGACGCGATCTGCCGCGGCCAGCGCATTGACCATCAGAACGCCAAGGCTTGGGGAGCAGTCGACCAGGGCATGACTGTAGTTGTCCTCAAGGCGGCGCAGCGCCCGGCTCAGGATCAATCCCTGGCCCTGGCGCTGACCCAGCTGACGATCAAGGGTTGCCATGGCCGGCGTGGCCGGGAGCAGGTCGATGCCCTTGACGCTCGTCGGTAAAACGCTGTGCGAAGCACTGCTGTCGGGCTCCATAAACAGGTCATACACACTGGCCTGGATGCGCTCCGGGTCGAAACCGAAGTAAGCGCTCAGCGAGCACTGTGGATCCATGTCGACGAGCAGAACCCGCTTGCTGTCCTCGGCCAGCCAGCCGGCCAGCGTCACGGCGGCCGTCGTCTTGCCGACGCCGCCTTTCTGATTGGCCACGACCCAGGTTCTCACGCGCTGTCCTCCGGCTCATCGTAGCGACCATACAGCGAGTCGGGGCCAACCGGACTGTCGGCGGCCAGCACCACGATCAGAACGCGTCGATTCAGGTTTCGTCCTTCAACGGTGGCATTGTCGGCCACCGGACGGTACTCGCCCATTCCGATCGCCGCCAGTCGGCCGGACTCAATGCCCGTCCCCTGAAACAGTCGAACCACATTGGCTGCTCTGGCCGCCGACAACTCCCAGTTGGAGGGGAACGCCGCTGTGGAGATCGGCACGTTATCGGTATGGCCCTCGACCCGGATCGGATTCGGAAACGGCGCCAGAATCTCGGCGATCTGCTCCAGCACGGGGCGCGCAGCCTCACTGACAGTGGCCGACCCGCTCGGGAAGAGAATGTCGGTTTCGACCTCCAGCTCCAGCCAGAAAGGGCTTTCCCGCACGCGAATGCTGTCGAGTTCGATCATCTCGGCCAGGGACTGACGGACCTCCTCGGCCATGCGCTGCAGCCCGGCCTCGATATCGCGCGCCCGGTCTTCTCGGGCCAAGGTTTGATCCGTTTCGCCATCACCATTGCCGAGTCCATCCCCATCACCGACCTGTTCCATGAGCTCCAGCGGCATCTGTTCAATCATGCTGCGCGGCACCGGATCCAGCTCCACGTCTTCGCGCGCCGTGCCGGCGCGTTGATCACCGATCTGGATGGGCTGGGTGGTCCGAGGCTGACCCCTAAACGCTGCCAGCAGGGTCTCGGAAAGGACCCGATATTCGCCCTCGTTGACCGAGGAGACTGAATACATGACGACGAAGAACGCCAGGAGCAGCGTGATCAGGTCGCCGTAGGGGATGGCCCACCCTTCATGATTCCCGTGTTCTTCTGGCCTTTTCTTTCGTCGCGCCATCGCTCATCCCCGGTCAGGCCAGAAAGCCCCGGAGTTTGGTCTCGATGTTGCGGGGGTTTTCACCACGCGCAATAGACACCACGCCCTCCACAATCAGAGCGCGCATCTGGGTCTGGGCCTTGATCACGTTCTTGAGCTTGCCGGCGACCGGCAGAAAGAACAGGTTGGCCGAGGCAATGCCGTAAATCGTGGCCACAAAAGCGGCCGAAATCCCGGGCCCAAGCTTGGATGGATCCGCAAGGTTCTGCATCACGGCCATCAACCCCATCACCGCACCGATAATACCCAGCGTCGGCGCATAGATCCCGAATGACTCAAACACCCGGGCTGCATTGAGGTCTTTTTCCTCGCGCGTGTCCAGCTCGACTTCCATGATGTCCTGGATCACGTCAGGCTCTCCACCGTCGACCAGAAGCTGGAGCGCCTTTTGTGCAAAAGGATCGGTTTCAGCCTCGATCTGCGTCTCCAGGCCCAGCAGACCCTGACGGCGAGCAATCTGACTCCACTCCAGCAGCTTTTCGACCATGGCTTCGGGGTTGACCCGTGGCGGCAGAAAGACCCAGATGAAGATTCTCAACGCATCCTTCATGGTTCGCATCGGCGTGTGCACCAGGCCGGCCGCGGCCGTACCAAAGATCACGATCATGAAAGCCGCCGAATCCAGAAGCGCGGCCAGGCCACTACCCTTGGCCATGCTGCCGCCGATCAGCGCCACCGAGGCCAGAAGAAAACCGACGATGCTGAGCAAGTCCATGAGCGCCCCTCAGCCTCCGACCGAACGCAGCAGGCCGTTGACGTCGATGATCAGCGCAATCTTGCCGTCTCCGGTAATGGTGGCGCCGGCAAAACCCTGAATCCCGTGCAGAAGCGCGCCCAACGGCTTGATCACCACCTCTTCCTGGCCCAGAACATCATCGGTCACGAAACCCATCTTGTTGTTGCCGATCTGAAGAACAACCACGTAGCCCAAGCCTTCGGGTTCGCTGACTCCGCGCAGCAGGTGGCGATGTAAAAAGATGAGCTGCAGCGGCTTGCCGCGGACCATGATGACCTCGCGCCCCTCGACCATGCGCACCTTGGATCGATCAAGAAAGAAGACTTCGACCACGTGCGTCAATGGGAAGGCAAAGACGCGCTTGCGCAAACGCACCATCAGGGTCGGCAGGATCGCCAGGGTCAGCGGGACGCGAACCTGGATGGTTGTCCCCACTCCAGGCTCGGAGTCCACCTCGATCACGCCGTTGAGCTCGGCCATGCGGGTCTTGACCACGTCCATGCCGACGCCGCGGCCCGACACTTCAGACACTTTCTCGCAGGTCGAAAGCCCGGGCGCAAACATCAGGGCGAAGCACTCCTGACGGGTCATCTTGCTCGCCGCTTCGGCTGATACCTGGCCCTTTTCGACGGCCTTGTCGCGCAGGCGGTCCGCGTCGATACCCGCGCCATCGTCGCGAATGGTGATCACAATGTGGTCACCCTGCTGTTCGGCCGCCAGCTCTACCGTTCCGGCGCGCGGCTTGCCGGCGGCCTCACGGGCCTCGGGCATCTCGATGCCGTGGTCCAGCGAATTGCGCACCAGGTGAATGAGCGGATCGGCAAGCGCCTCGACAAGGTTCTTGTCGAGATCGGTCTCCTCGCCGCGCATCTGGAGATTGATTTCCTTGTTCAGGGTGCGCGCCAGATCGCGGGTGAGGCGCGGGAAACGCGAAAACACCTTGCGGATCGGCTGCATGCGCGTCTGCATGACGCCCATCTGCAGATCACCGGTCACCAGATCGAGATTGGCCACCGCCTTCTGCAGATCTTCGTTGCGCAAGGCGGCGCCAAGATTGACCAACCGGTTGCGCACCAGCACAAGCTCGCCGACCAGGTTCATGACCGCGTCAAGACGCGAAACGTCGACCCGCACGCTGCTTTCCTGCGGCGCGGCCGCTTTCTTGACCGCTCGCGCTACCGCAGCATCGGCCTTGGCCCCGGAACCTGGACCCTCCGCAGCGGCTCGCGCGGGCGGGGTAGCGGTCTGCGCCGACGCGGCCGGTGGGTCGGCTGCAGCCGGCTGTGCGGCATCGGCTGACTGCAATGTCGGCGCTTGACCGCGACCGTGCAGGTCGTCCAGCAGAGCCTCGAATTCATCATCCGTGATTTCGTCTGACTCGGCCGCGGGAGCCGGGGGCGGTGGCGTTTCAGTCGCAGCTGTCTTGCCTTCAAGCTGGTCAAGAAGCGCCTCAAACTCATCGTCGGTGATCAGATCAGAATCGCTATTGTCGCTGCTGTCGGCCGCGCTCTCGCCCTGGGCCTCGGCCAGCATCGCTTCGAAAGCCTGTTCGGCCGGATCCAGAGGCGGGGTTGGCTTAGCCGCAGCGGCGGGGTTTTCCGCCCGTGGCGGCTCGGCCACCGGCGCTGAAACGAACCCTCGCAGGCGCTGGATCAGTTCCGGTGCGGGCGCTGCCAGCTCCTCACCGGCGCGCAGGCTGTCCATGTTCTCGGTAACCACGTCCAGCGCCTGAAGCACCGCGTCCATGATATCGGCGTTGAGCTCCAGATCACCCCGACGCAGGGCATCGAAGACATTCTCAGCCGAGTGACAGGTTTCAACCAGGGTGCCCAGGTTCAAAAATCCCGCACCACCCTTGACGGTGTGAAAAGCGCGGAAAATGCTGTTGAGCATGGCCGGATCGTCCGGGTTCTGCTCCAGCTGAACAAGCTCCTCGCCCAGCCCATCGACCAGCTCGCCGGCCTCGGCAATGAAGTCTTCCAGAATGCTGTCGTCGAGCTGAAAACTCATGCCACCGACTCCTTGATCAGAATCCCAGGCTCGAGAGGATGTCGTCTACGTCATCCTGGTTGCGCGCCCGCTCGGTTTCCTCGCGCTGTCGTCTTGCATCGGCCTGCTGGTCGACCAGATCGGCTGAACGACCCGAGATGCGAATCATGTTGACCAGGGTGTCTTCGACTTCCTTGACCAGGCCAATGATGTCGCGAATGATCTGCCCGGAAAGATCCTGGAAATTCTGGGCAATCAGCACATCCGAAAAGGTCTGGCGCAGGGTCAGCGCATGGCCCGCCGCTTCACGAACAAACTGGCGGGTCTCCGCGTCCAGCGCAGACCCGGACTGGCCATCGGCGTCTTCGGCCGACCAGCGACTCCCGATCTGGTTGGCCGAGCTCAGCATGGTCTCGACCACGGGCAGCGCCTCTTCGACCAGGTCCATGGTCCGGTGCGCCGACTTCTCCGTCATTTCGATGACCCGGTCAAGCCGGTCCCGGGCATCGGGAAAGTCAGACGTGGCCAGACTGGCGACGCGCGAATCCAGCTGAAAATTGGTCAGCGACTCGTGGAGCTGTCGCGTCAGGCGACCAATATCCTGAAACAGCGCCTTTTCGCGCAGCGAGGTCAGATCGTCGAGCTGGGCGATGAAGCGTTCCTCATCGCCGGCGCGGGCAGTATCGAGCAGGCGCTCCAGCGCCGGAATATAGTCACTGATGGCCGTCTTGCTATCGGTCATGCCGTACTCCCTTGATCTTCCGAGCGCGCCCTCACTTCGGCGCACCGATGCGTTCGAACACCTTTTCCATCTTGACTTTGAGGGTCTGGGCGGTGAAGGGCTTGACGACATAGCCGTTAACGCCGCACTGTGCGGCCTCGATGATCTGTTCGCGCTTGGCCTCGGCAGTCACCATCAGAACCGGAATGGACTTCAGCCGGTCATCGGCGCGCACGCTTTTGAGAAGGCTCAAACCATCCATGACCGGCATGTTCCAGTCGGTCACGATGAAATCGATCTTGCTGGAATTGAGAACCTGCAAGGCCGCCTTTCCATCCTCGGCCTCCTTGATGTTGCTGAACCCCAGCTCCCGGAGCACGTTCTTGACGATTCTGCGCATGGTCGAAAAATCATCGACCACCAGAATTTGCATGTTCTTGTCCAATCCCTTCAAGCCTCCGTCATCATTTTGGGCGGTCGCGGCCGCTCACTGGCGCCATTCGACCAGGCGCGCTCGCAAGCGGGCCAGGGCCTGACCATGCAATTGGCAGACCCGCGACTCGCTGACGCCCAGCACTTCGCCGATTTCGCGCATATTGAGCTCATCGGAGTAGTACAGGCTCATCACCAGCGCCTCGCGCTCGGGCAGCTGGGTAATCGCCCCGGACAGCGCATCCTGTGCCTTGCGCCGCTCCAGGCGCTCTTCTGGTCCGGACTGACTGGACGACAGCAGCGCGCTTTCGCGCGCCGGCGCCAGTTCTTCGGTGCTGAACATCCGGCATGTGACGGCCTCCCTGGCAATCTCGTGATACCGATCCAGAGAGACGCCCAGCTCGGCGGCGATCTCGCTGTCGGTTGCGTGCCGTCCCAGACGGATCTCGGCGCGCTGAACCGCCTCAACCATCTCGCGCACGCTGCGATGGACCGAGCGTGGCACCCAATCGGTGCGGCGCAGCTCGTCCAGCATGGCGCCGCGCATCCGGATGCTGGCGTAGGTTTCGAAACTAGCGCCCTGTTCGCCGCGGTACTTCCCGGCCGCCTCAATCAGGCCCAGCATCCCGGCCTGGATCAAGTCATCGACATCGACGCTGTCGGGCAGTCTGCCCGCCAGGTGGTAAGCCACCCGCCGGACCAGGGACGAGTACCGGGCCACCAGGCTCTCCGGGGAGAGATGCCCGATGGCCTGATATTCGGCCGACAGATTCACGCGCGCGCCTCCGCGACCGTCCCGCTTCCGCCCAGCGCACGCTCGAAGAAAAACTCCAGATGCCCGCTGGGTCCGGTCGGTACACTCCAGGTATCGGCCGTATCGGCCAGTTTCTTGAATGCGGTGCTCGAACGTGCCTCCGGATAGACCGTGACGACGGGTTGCTGGCGCTGCAAGGCCTTGCGCAGAAAATCATCGTAGGGCACGTAGCCGGCGTAGTTGAGGCTGACCTCCAGATAACGATCGGTGACCCGGGCAATCTTGTTGTACAGCGCCTTACCCTCGCCGGGGCTTCGCACCATATTGCACAGGACCTGGATCTGATGCATCCCGTGGTCGCGGACCAGCACCTTGATCAGCGCATAGGCATCCGTAATCGACGCCGGCTCGTCACACACCACAACCAGCGCATGATGCGCAGCGCGGGCAAACATCGTTACCGAGGTGCTGATGCCGGCCGCTGTATCGACCACCAGCAGGTCGACGTCGTCGGCGACTTCAGAAAAGGCCTGGATCAGGCCACCGCACTCGGCGGGCCCGAGATTGGTCATGCGGGCCACGCCCGACGAGGCCGGCACGATCTTCATTCCGCCCGGACCCTCGATGATGATATCGGCCAGGTCGCAGCTGCCGTCAAGCACGTGGGACAGGTTACGACGGACGTTGAGCCCAAGCAGCACATCGATATTGGCCAAACCCAGGTCGGCATCAAGCATCCACACCTTGCGCCCCCGCAAAGCCTGCACCGTGGCCAGATTGACCGATACGTTGGTCTTGCCAACCCCGCCCTTGCCGCTGGCCACAGCGATCACCTGCACCGGCCGGCGGTCGGCCTCGCCGATCAGTCCAGCGGCCTGATTGCCGCCCTCAGGCAAAGGCATACTCTGCGCTCCGGCCCAGCTGCTGGGCAAACACGTCGTCATCCATATCGTCTTCTTCCGGCTTTGTCAGTTCATGCGCCCTTCGGACCAGATTGCGGGCGCTCGCCCGGCGCAAATGCTCAGGCACTTCCTGTCCATCCGTACTATAGGCGATCGGCAGCCGATGACGGACCAGAACGCTCAACAGACCGCCCAGACTGGCCGCCTCGTCGAGCTTGGTGACCACGCAGCCGGCCAGCGGCAATCGACTGAAGGCTGAGACGGACTCATCCAGCGCCTGCAGCTGAGAGTTGGCGGCCAGGACCAGATAGGGTAACAATGGTCGCCCGGTGCTTTCCAGCGACTCCAGCGAACGCTCCAGGCGCGCATCGCGTGCGCCGACACCCGCTGTATCCAGAAGAATCAGGCGCGCATGGGACAATCGACCAATGCGCTCGGTCAGCTGGGCGGCCGTGGTCGCCACGTACACCGGGATGTTGAGCATCCGGCCATAGGTGAACAGCTGCTCCTGCGCGCCGACCCGGTAATCGTCCGCGCTGATCAGGGCAACGCTCTCCGGGCCGTGCTGACGGGCATAGCGGGCGGCCAGTTTGGCGATCGTCGTGGTTTTTCCGACACCCGTAGCACCAACCAGCGCGATGACACCGGCCGATTCCAGCGGATCGCGCTCACTGATCGGGACTTGCTGAGCCAGCTGCCCCAGCACCTTGCGCCAGCCCAGCCCAAAGTCGTCGCCCTCGCCTTCAAGACCATTGGCCAGGTCCTGAGCCAGCTGCGGCGCCAGCCCCAGGTGAAGCAGCTGACGCAGCACGGCCGCACGGGCCGGACTGCGCCGAGCCAGATCGTTCCACGCCAGGCTGGACAACTGGCCCTCGAGAATACGGCGCAGGGCGTTGATCTCGGCACGCATGCTGACCAGGGTTGGTTCCTGCGACCAGACGATCTGCGGTTTGCGCCGCCCGACCGACCGACTGGCGCTCTCCGAGCGCGTTTGACCCGCCCTTTCGGTCGTCTCGCCGTCGAGCAATTCATCAACCGGAGAACGCTCCTCAACGCGCTCGGCAGTTCGGTCGTCCTCGAAGGTGGCATCGCTGGCCAGCCCGGCAGCGGCTTCGTCCTGACCGTGTCGAACGGCTTGCTCGACCAGGGCCTCGTCGTAATCGACCGCGGCGATCAGTTCAAGGCCGCCGGCCACCCGGCGGCTGGAGAGAATCACCGCATCGGGACCCTGTTCCTTGCGCACCATTTTCAGGGCGCGGCGCATATCCGGTGCCATGTATCGCTTGATTTTCATATCACTCGGCTTCCTTGTTGCTCATTCGGCGGCTGGCAGACGCGCGCGCGTCCGGATCAGCGCGCCACCGACCCGACCAGCCGCAGCTGCTTGTCGTCGGGGATTTCGTTATGGGCCAGCACGTGCAGCCCGCTGACCGCCTGGCGGACAAAGCGCGCCAGCATGCCGCGGATGCTCGGGGGTACCAGCAGCACGGCAGCCTCGCCACGCGCCTCCTGCTCACGCGCGCTGCGCTGCAGAGAGGTCTGGATCCGCTCGGCCAAACCCGGCTCCAGCACCCCTCCAGCACCCTTCTGGGACAGATCGTGCAGCATCTGTTCCAGTTCAGGCGCCAGAGTAATGACTGGAAGTTGTTCATTCATACCATTGATTTCCTGCACGATCTGACGTCCCAGCGCCACCCGGACCTCGGCCAGAAGAGCATCGGGGTCCTGGGTCCGCGCGCCGTGTTCCAGTAAGGCCTGGCAGATCGTGCGCAGATTGCGGATCGGCACCTTCTCGGCCAGCAGGCTCTGCAAGACCCGGGCCACAGTCGCCAGCGGCAGGGTTTTCGGAACCAGCTCCTCGACCAGCTTGGGTGAGGTCTTGGCCAGCACGTCCAGCAGCTGCTGAACGTCCTGGTGGCCGAGCAATTCGTGAGCGTGCTTCTGCATGATCTGGCTCATGTGGGTGGCGATCACGGTGGCCGAGTCAGCCACGGTGTAGCCCAGGGTCTGAGCGTGTTCACGACTGCCGGGCTCGATCCAGACCGCCGGCATGCCGAACGCGGGGTCGGTGGTATCAATGCCTTGCAGCCGGCCGCTGACCCCACCCGGATTAATCGCCAGTTCGCGGTCCGGATGGATTTCGGCTTCGGCTGTCGGCACACCGAATACCGTGACCCGGTACTTGGTCGGCGGCAGCTCCAGGTTGTCACGGATATGGACCGGCGGAATCAGAAAGCCCAGCTGCTGAGAGAGTTTCTTGCGCACGCCCTTGACCCGCCCCATCAGTTCACCCCCCTGACGGCTGTCGACCAGCGGAACCAGCCGATAGCCCACCTCCAACCCGACCGGATCGGTCTGCGAGACATCGTCCCAGCCCAGCTCGCGAGGTGCCTCGGGCTTGGCCTCAATCTGCTTCTGCGCTTCGACTTTCTCCGCCTGCTCGCTTGCCTGTCGTCGGCTGTACTGCCACCAGGCCGCGGCACCGGAGAGCGCCGCCAACACCAGGAAGGCCGCGTTGGGCATCCCCGGCACGATCCCGATGACCCCCAACAGAACGGCCGTCAGGGCCAGCACGCGCGGATCACCGAATACCTGGGTCAGGACTTCCGAACCCATGTCCTGCGAACGCGACATGCGGGTCACGATAATGGCCACCGAGGTCGACAGCAGCAGCGACGGGATCTGGGCCACCAGGCCGTCGCCTACCGTCAGCAGCGCGTAAACCTCCACCGCGCCCGCAAAGGCCATGTCGCGCTGGAAAATCCCGATCAGCAGTCCGCCGATCAGGTTGATGATCAAGATGATGATGCCGGCCACCGCATCGCCTCGGACGAACTTCGAGGCACCGTCCATTGCGCCGTAGAAGTCGCCTTCCTGACGCACCTCTTCGCGGCGCTGCCGCGCCTCGTCCTGGCTGATCACGCCGGCGTTCATGTCCGCGTCGATCGCCATCTGTTTGCCTGGCATGGCATCCAGCGTAAAGCGGGCGCTGACCTCGGACACACGGGTGGCACCCTTGGTCACGACCACGAAGTTGATCACCACCAGAATGGCGAACACCACGATACCGACGGCGTAGTTACCGCCGATCACGAACTGGCCGAAGGATTCGATAACCTTGCCGGCCGCGTCAGTGCCGGTGTGTCCTTCCAGCAGCACCAGCCGGGTCGAGGCAATGTTCAGCGCCAGTCGCATCAGGGTCGCGACCAGCAGCACGGTCGGAAACACGCCGAAATCCAGCGGACGGGCGACGTAGATCACGCCCAGAATGACGGCGATGGAAAGCGTGATGTTGAAGGTGAACAGCATGTCCAGCATCATCGGTGGCAGCGGCAGGACCACCATGGCCAGAACCAGCAGCACCAGTAGCGGTGCGGCCAGCCCGACGATCGAGATTCGCTGCATGAACACCGGCAGATTGGTGCTGTTCATTGAAGTCGCTTCCGGGTTGCTGTTTTTGCTCGACGCGTTAACTGCAAAAAACAGGCCACGGGGCCAGGTGGCTGATTTTCAATGCATTAAGAAGAGCTGTTACGGCCGGATCGGGTGGTGGCGGACGCCCCGCCCGCGCCGCGGAAGCGCTTGGGCACCCATTCAGCCTCGTCCAACTCGATCGAGGGCGGAGACGGTTCGCGATCACTGCCCGACATCCGACGAATCTGGTACACCCAGCTCAAGACCTCGGCCACGGTGACGTAGAGACCCGCCGGAATCGGCTGGCCGATATCAACGGCGTGGAACAACGCTCGTGCCAGCGGGGGGGCCTCCAGCAGCGGCACATCGTTGTCCTCAGCCAGCTGGCGAATCGCTGCGGCCACCAGATCGGCACCTTTGGCCACAACAACCGGCGCTTCCATCTTGCCGGCCTCGTACCGAAGCGCAACGGCGAAATGGGTCGGGTTGGTGATCACCACATCGGCCTTGGGTACGTCTTCCATCATTCGCCGGCTGGCAATCTCCTGCTGCAGCTGACGGATCTTGGCCTTGACCTCCGGCTTGCCCTCGGTCTGCTTCATCTCGTCGCGGACTTCCTGCCGGGTCATTTTCAGCTGCTTGGTGTGTTGATAAAGCTGGAACGGCACGTCCACCGCAGCGATGATGATCAAGGTCGCGCTCAAAACAATCAGGGCAAAAGCCACCATCGACGTCGCCTCAGCCATGGCCGGCACCGAATCCATTGCCGACAAGCCGGCAAAGCGCTCTGCCAGGCCGCCGATCAGGATCGCGGCGGCAATGCCCACCACCAGAAACTTGCCCAGCGTCTTGAGCAGTTCCATCAGGCCTTTGGGCCCGAACACCCGCTTCAACCCCTTGATCGGATCCAGGCGCTCAAGCTTGGGCTGCAGCGCCTGAAAGCTGAAGTTCCAGCCACCGATCGTCGCCGGCGCCATGACCGCGGTGACGAGCAGGATGATCAGCAGCGGCAGCAGAGTCACGATGGCGTTCATCGCCTGGTCGGCAAAAAAGCGGACCATCGCATCTTCTCGAGCCAGCAGCGACTGATCAAAGCCGAACCCGGCGCGCATGACCTCGGCGATGCCCTGAGCCAGGCGCTTGCCCATGAACAGCAGTGCGATCGCGCCCACGAGCATCACCAGCGTCATGCTCAGCTCACGTGAACGCGGAACCTGGCCCTTCTTCCTGGCGTCATCAAGCCGTTTAGGGGTCGGCTCCTCCGTGCGTTCTTGACTGGTGTCGTTCTCGGCCATCGCTTATCCGCCCCACAGCGCGAAAATCGAGGCCCAGGCTTGTTCCAGCAGCAGGCGCAGCGAGAAGTCCAGCATCGGCAGGCTGACCATCATGACCAGGTAACCGGTCAGCATCGTGATGGGAAAGCCGACCGCAAACAGGTTCAGGGTTGGAGCGGCCCGGCTGATGACCCCAATCGACAGGTTAACCAGGAGAATCGCGGTTGCGGCCGGCAACGCCACGCGCAGCGCCCCGGCAAACATGTGGGTCCCCCACGCGGCAATCTGGCGAAACCCCTCGGCATCGATCCCCCCTGCCCCGACCGGCAGATGCTCAAAGCTGTCGATCATCAGGCCGATCATCATCAAGTGACCGTCCATGGCCAGAAACAGCAGAATGGCAATGATGAAATGAAACTGACTGAGCATCGGTACCTGCTGCCCCCGCTGGTTATCCACCATCACCGCGAAACCCAGCCCCATGCTCATTGCAACCGTCTGGAAGCCGACCACGATGGCGTCAAACACCAGCTGCAGGACAAAGCCCGCGGTCATCCCGATGACCAGCTGCTGAACACCGATAAAAAGTCCAAGCGCTGAAAACGGAACCACATCAGGCGGCGGCGGCAGGATCGGTACGATCGCCGCCGAAAGGCTCAGTGCAACAAGCAGACGAATGCGCACGGGGATAAAGCTGGACGCAAACAGCGGGGCGATCATCAGCATCCCGGCGATGCGAAAGAAAGGCCACAGGAACTGACCGAGCCAGGACAGCAGCTGCGCTTCGCTGAACTCGATCATGACCGGCTCAGTTCAGCTCAAGAATGGCCGGAATGCTGGTCACCAGTTCGCGCATGTAGGTGACGATCAGCTCGAGCATGAACGGCCCGGCCAGCGCCATCGCCAGGATCAACACCGCCAGCTTGGGAATGAAGCTCAAGGTCATCTCGTTGATCTGGGTTGCGGCCTGAAACATGCCGATGATCAATCCGGCCGCCAGGGCCGACAGCAGCATGGGCGCCAGCAGCAGGGCAATCGTCCACAAGGCCTCGCGCCCGATATCCATAACAAGGTCTGGCGACATGATCAGATCACTCCCGGAAAGAAACTCGAAGCCAGGGTGCCGGTGATCAGCCCCCAGCCATCGACCAGCACGAACAGCATCAGCTTGAACGGCAGCGACACCAGCATCGGCGAGAGCATCATCATGCCCATCGACATCAATACGCTGGCCACCACCAGGTCAATGATCACGAACGGAATGTAGATCAGAAAGCCGATCTGGAAGGCGGTCTTGAGTTCGCTGGTCAGAAATGACGGCACCAGGATCGAAAACGGAATATCGGACGGGTCCTCGAAACTCTCCGTGTACCCGGCCATGGCTGCAAACATCTCCAGATCGCGCTCGCGCACATGGTTGCGCATGAAGCGATGCAGCGGCTCGCGGCCGACCTCGTAAGCCTCCTGCAGCGTCATCTCTTCGGCCAGGTAGGGTTGGACGGCCGCGTCGTTGATCTCGTAGAGGACCGGCGACATGATGAAAAACGTCAGGAACAGGGCCAGACCGATCAGAACCGCGTTGGGCGGGGTGGTGGCCGTACCCATGGCCTGGCGCATGATCGCCAGCACGACGATGATGCGGGTAAACGAGGTCATCATCAGCAAGATGGACGGCAGCAGGGTCAGCACCGTCATCAGGATCAGGACCTGCAGCGTCAGGCTCCAGGTCTGCCCCCCCTCATCGGTCTGCGTAATGGTCAGAACTTCCATGCCCGGCAGGTTGGCCGGGGTGGCCATTAACAGATTCGGAAGGATGAGGAGGGTAAGGCCGGCAAACAGGCCAAACCGTGTCATTTTTTTCGCGCCTCGCGACTTGCCTGCAGATGCGTAGCAAAGTCCTTGCCAGCCCCGCCCCATTCGGCGTCGGGACCGTCAAGACGCGTGATTCGACCCGGCGCAACGCCGATCAGCAAACGCCGCCCCTCGACCTCGATCAGGACAACCCGCTCCTTGGGGCCGACCGACAGCTGGGCCAGATTCCGGATCGGGTTGTCGCCGTTGCGCTGCAAGCCGTCAAAAAGGGAGAACCGCCGCACCGCCCAGGCCAGACCAAAGATCAGGACCACGACCGCGAGCATGCCCAGGGCCAGCCGCATCAGGTTCTGAGCGGCATCGACGCGGGCTTCGTCGGCCAGAACCGACATCGCCGGCGACATCGCCAGCCACGCTGCGGCCAGGCGAAACCAGGCGCGCGGTCTACGGTTCATTGCAGTTTCTTGATGCGCTCGGTCGGGCTGATCACGTCGGTCAGGCGAATACCGAATTTTTCGTTGACCACGACCACCTCGCCATGGGCGACCAGGGTACCGTTGACGTAGACATCCAAAGGCTCGCCGGCCGTGCGATCGAGCTCGACCACCGAACCCTGGTTCAACTGCAGGAGGTTGCGGATGCTGATCTGCGTCCGCCCCACCTCCATGGCCAGGGTCACCGGGACATCCTGGATCAACTCCAGATTGACGTCGCCGCGCTGCGGCTCGGCATCATCCTCGAGCTGTTCGAACGCCGCCATCTGGGCAGCCTCTTCAGCACTCATGGCCTCAGGCACGCTGTCGTCCGAGTCTATCGCTTGATCGTTGGGATCCTTTTCATCACTCATGGCTGGTTCAGGCCTCCTTCGGCTTGCGTTTTCGGGCCGGTGCCGGCTCGCCGTCGATCCGGTCGGTGATCTTGATGGCGTAATTGTCCTCGGCTCTGCCGACCACGCCACGGAAGCACGGCACGCCGGCCGCCATCAGCGGCATGGTTTCGGGCAAGTCGATTGGAATCACGTCCCCAGGGCGCATCATCATCAAATCGCGCAAAGTCATCGTTTTGCGACACAGCTCAACCTTGACTTCGAGCACCGCATCGCGCAACTCCTCGCCCAAAGCCTTGGCCCAGCGCTCGTCTTTTTCCATCCGATCCGAGGCCATGCCTGAATCCAGCACCTCACGAATCGGTTCGATGGCCGAGTACGGCATGGTCACGTGCATTTCGCCACCGCCGCTTTCCAGCTCGATACCAAAGCGGGTCACGACCACGATCTCCGACGGGCTGACGATGTTGGCGAACTGGGGGTTGACCTCCATGTTCATGAACTCGAAGTCCACGTCCAGGGCCATTTTCCAGGCTTCCTTGAGGTCTTCGAACACCTGCTGGCGCATGCGCTCGATGATGCGAATCTCGACCGGCGTGAACTCGCGTCCCTCAATCCGGGTATAGAAACGGCCACTGCCCCCGAAAAAGGAGTCGACGACCGAAAAAACCAGTTTGGCATCCATCACCAGCAGGCTGGTGCCGCGCAGGGGTCGGACCTTGACCAGGCTCAGACTGGAGGGTACGTGCAGGGTATGCATGTACTCCTGGAATTTCATCATCTGCACGCTCTCGACCGACATCTCGGCCGAGCGACGCAGCATGTTGAACAATCCCACCCGGAAAGCGCGCGCGAAGCGCTCGTTGATCATTTCCAGGGTGGGCATCCGCCCACGCACGATCCGATCCTGGCTGGCGAGGTCAAAGGGTTTGAATTCTCCCTCGACCTCGACTCCGGTCTCGGTCTCAACATCGCCGCCGTCTACCCCGTGCAGAAGCGCGTCGATCTCTTCCTGGCTGAGAATGTCTTCTGCCACGTTGCCGCTCTACCTACTGGACAATGAACGAGGTGAAGAACAATTCCTCGACCCCATCCGGCTCATCGTTGTCAGTCAGAATCCGACGGACGGTGTCCAGGCTGCGCCGCCGCAACTCTTCTTTCCCGGCCGTATCGTCGACCGATTCCAGGGTCTGATCGGAAAACAACATGATCAGATCGTTGCGGATGACCGGCTCATGCCTTTCGACAGCCGCAATGACCTCCGGGCTCCGGGCCATGACCTGAACGTTGACCTGCATGAAGCGTCGCCCGCCGGTGCCGGACAGGTTGTTGACAAAAGCGGGTTCCAGGCTGTGATAGATCGGCGGCTGACGGGGCTGAGACTGATTGGAATCGGCCTGCTCGGCGCCGAACAATCCTAGCGGATCATCCTCCGAAAAGACGAATAGATAGGCGCCAACGCCACCACCGCCCAGCAAAAGAAGGCTGGACAGCGAGATGATGATTACCCACATTTTCTTGCGGGATTTCGGCTGCTCGACGACTTCCTCTTCAGGCTCTTCATCGACGGATCGTCCGCGCGCCTGCCGGTTTTCGGCTCTGGCCATGCCCTGTATTGCTCCAGTAGTGAAATCTGAACCGTTTTTACCACAGGAGGAAAAGCAAAAGGCGTGCCAGACGGCAAGCGCCGGAAAATTGACGGCGAGCGGAGCGCCTCAAAAC
>JAZBOC010000146.1:0-67650 GCA_036353315.1 Wenzhouxiangella sp.
CAACGACCTGGCCGCTGTCGGTCACGACTCTATTGGCCTCCGGATCGAACTCGCTGACCATGCCCTTGATCCAGTTGATGCCGGATGGCATGTAGCGCTCGTTGCGATCCAGGACCTTGCGCGGGTTCCAGATGCCGGTTGCGACCAGGGTCAGACCCGGCTGATAGGTGTGCTGTTCGCGCTTTTCAATGATGGTGATCTTGGCGCCGGACAGTCCGTTGGCCAACCGGTTTGCTGCCGACAGGCCGGCGGCACCACCGCCGACGATGACGATGCGAGCAGAGGTCTCAACGGCTTGCGCGGGAGCCGATGTCAGTATCCCGCCGCCGGCGGCCAAGCCGGCAAGACCGAGTCCCGAGGCTTGGAGCAGTCTGCGGCGGCCACTATTGGGCGCATCCCCTGCCTCGTTGCTCTGGTTCAACGACCGTAATCTGCTCTTCATGTCTCTCCTCTCTCTGGCGTCTTTTCCGACGCTTGCGTGACTTTGGAAGTGGCTCCTGACGACCTCGGCCCATCCAATCAGACGGTCATGAAGATGTTTTTCAGCGCCTTGACGATTGCGCCCATCCGTTCTGATCGGAGCGGTCCGCTCCAAGTCTGGGGACATTGTCTGTTAAGCGTTTGTTAGGAGTTTTGATCTGCATCAATTCATCCTCATTTAGAGAAGATGCATAGAGATTGCATTAACGCGAGATGCGGAGCGACGAAACCAGAAGACGCAACGAGATGGTGGACCGTGCGACCCACGGCGCGTGTCAAAAGAGTTCGTTCGGGGATATCTAGCGGTCGACCAATTGGGTCAGTACATGGCCGCCGCCGGCCTGGCTGGGGACCGGCGCGCGCCCCTGCAGAAACAAGCGTGGCTCATCGACGCTGACCCAGATGATTTGGCGGTAGTCCGGATCGTCGATGGCCTGCAAACGGATCGGCCACGCCGAGAATGTTCCTGCCGGCACAGTGATGCTTTCGACGGCCTGCACCGAGAATTCGAAGTTCACCAGGTGGACCTCGACATCGGTCTCAATGACGAACAATCGGCCGCTCAGCCCTTCACTCAGTTGCAGTCCGACCAGCAGGGTGTCAAGACCGGCGTCGCCGGCATAGGCCGGCTGGTCCACGGCTTGCTCCACCATGATGGTTTGTCCGGCGGACTGAATCATTCCGGTCACGACCTCACCCGTGTACTCCAGCTGCAGCCGTCCCTGCCTCTGCCTGGTCTCGCGCCTGATCGGGCGCATTGAGCGCGCATCCAAGTGCAGGCGGTCGATTGTTTCTCCCATGCCGGTGACGCTGGTGGTCTTGACGATGAGCCGCTGTTCTCCAGCCTGAGACTCCAGGCTGATCTCGCGGGTCGACGGGATCTCCATGCGCGTTGCACCGACCTCGAGCTCGGTGACATAGTGGAAGCGACCTTTGGCAATTGCGCCCGGGTTCAACGGCAGCGGCGACGCGCTCCATCCCAGACCGGCTGCCAGAGCCAGCGCCAGGGCACTGGTCTGCACGCCCCGTCCGGTCTTTCGGACCCTGCTCAATCCTGCGCGCCGAGTTCGCTGTTTGCCGGGCGGGCTGGTGAGACGTTTTCCGCGGCGCCGAGCAAACGTTGGTATTCCTCCCGCGACAGCGTTGGAAAACGCTGGACCAGCGTGGCGATGGCCCACAGGGTCTCGTCGGACTGCGACTGGCCCCAGGCCGGCATCGCGCTCATGCGGATGCCGTGTTTGGCGACCCAGAACAGCTCCGCGAGGCTGCGCTTTTCAGCCGCGTCGGCCAGATCAGCCGGCGGTGGATTGAGGCTCAGGGCCAGCTTCGGCGTCGCGCCGCCGGGCGGGCTGTGGCACTTGGCGCACAGAGACTCGAACGCCTGAACGGCGCCCTGCAGAGTCGCTCGATTGTTCAGGTCTGCCGGTTGCGCCTCCAGGTTGCGGATCTCGCGCCGCACCGCATTGACGCGGGTCAAATGCACCAGATCATGGATCGGCTTGGGGAGCTGGGCCGAGACCGCAACATCGAAATGCCCGCCGGAGATGACCCAGGCCGCCGCCCCGAGTCCGACCAGTCCGGCCAAAAATAAAGTCAGCAGCGCGTGCTTGAGGAACGTCATGTCAAGATCTCCGCGTATCTGATGTCAGGAGGCGGTATCGCGCTGCACGGGATGATCACTGCCCCGGGGCAGGCCGCGACGGTGCCACAGATAGTACAGGGCGGGCATGACCAGCAGGGCAACCAGCCAGACCGTGAACACCCCGCCGACCATGGGTGCTGCGATGCGCTGCATGACTTCCGAACCGGTACCGGAAGAAAACATCACCGGCAAAAGACCGAGAAATACCGTCGTCTCGGTCATGGTGATTGGCCGAACCCGCTGACAGGCGCCGTCAATAATGGCGTTGCGCAGGTCGATGCGGGTGAATGCTCGATCGCCGAGCTGCTCACGGAAGCGCGCGTAGGCGTTGTTGAGATAGACCAGCATGATCACGCCGGTTTCGGCCGCCAGCCCGCCCAGCGCGATAAATCCGACCGCCACGCCGACCGACATCTGGAAGTCCAGCAGCCACATCAGCCAGAACCCGCCGGCCAGCGACAGCGGTACAGTAACCAGCACCAGGGCGACCTCGAACAGACTGCGGAAGATCATCATCAGCAGGACAACGATGATGGCGACCACCAGCGGAATCAGCACACTCAGCCGCTGTCGGGCCCGTTCAATGTACTCGTATTGCCCGGCGAAAGAAATGGAGTAGCCGCCGGGGAGCGCGACCTGCTCGGCGATCCTGGCTTGCGCCATCCCGACCCAGCCGGTCAGGTCATCGTCGTCAATGTCGACAAAGACGAATCCGGCCGGTCGAGTATTTTCACTGCGGATCATGGCCGGGCCTGCGGCGATGTCGATCTCGGCGATCTCGTCTAAGACAATATGGGTGCCAGCCGGGGTGACCAGGGGCATCTGGCGCAGCCGCTCGGGGGAGTCGCGCCAGTCGGCCAGGTAGCGCAGATTGACCGGAAAACGCTCCAGCCCCTCGACCGTCTCGGTGACCCGGGCGCCGCCGATTCCGAAACGAATCACATCGTGTAGATCGCTGATGTTCATGCCGTTGCGGGCCAGGGCGCGCCGATCGGGCGTGATCTCGATGTAGCGACCCGAGGCCGGGCGATCGGCGAAAGCGCTGGTGGTCCCGGGCAGTTCGGCGGCCACCGCCTCGACCTGCTCGGCGATGTCCTGGATGACGGCCAGGTCCGGGCCCGAGATCTGGATGCCGATATCCGTCCGGATGCCGGTCTGGAGCATGTCGATCCGGGTCTGGATGGGAAAGACCCAGGCGTTGGTCAGGCCCGGGAACTGGACCATCTCGTCAAGCTCGGCCATGATGTCGGCGGTGCTGATGCCCGGGCGCCATTCCGAGCGCGGTTTCAGAGTGATGAAGGTCTCTATCATGGTCAGTGGTGCCGGATCGGTTGCCGTTTCGGCGCGACCGGCCTTGCCCATCACGCGTTCGACTTCCGGATGCGAAGCGATGATGGCGTCGGTCTGCTGGAGCAGTTCGCGCGCCTTATCCGGACTCAGGCCCGGCAGGGTGGTGGGCATGTACATCAGATCGCCCTCATCGAGTTCGGGCATGAATTCGGTGCCGAGACGCGCGGCCGGAAACACCATGGAAACCACCAGCGCCACGGCCGCCAGGGCCACCACCCAGGGGTGGTTGCCGCTGAAGCGTGCCAGGGGTCGATAGCCGTTTTCCAGCCAGCGGGCGAAGGGGCTGGCGCCGCCCTTGTCCGTTCCCAGGGATCCGACGAAATAACCCATCAGGACAGGTACCAGTGTCACTGACAGACCGGCCGCGGCCGCCATGGAATAGGTCTTGGTGAAGGCCAGCGGAGAAAACAGCCGGCCTTCCTGGGCCTGCAGGGCGAATACCGGGAGGAAGGACAGGGCCACGATGAGCAGCGACACGAAGATCGGCTTGCCGACCTCGAGCGTGGCCTCGGTGATGGCCTCCCATCTTTCCTCGGTGGTGCTCGGTGCGTCACGCCCGATCCTGCGGTGGACGTTTTCGATCAACACGATGGCGGCATCGACCATGACACCGATGGAAATGATGATGCCGCCCAGCGACATGATGTTGGCGTTGATGCCCTGGAAGTACATCACCAGGTAAGCGGCCAGCACGCCCAGCGGCAGGCTGATCAGCAGCACCAGTGAGGATTTGAGATGCCACAGGAACAGCGCGATGACCAGCACCACGATGGCGAACTCCAGGACGAGTTTCTCCCAGAGGGTGCGGATGGCTCGATCGATCAGCGGTGCGCGGTCGTAAGTCTCGATGATCTCCACGCCTTCGGGCAAGCCGGGTCGAAGTTCGTCCAGGCGCTGCTTGATGGCGCTAATGACCTCGCGGGCGTTCTCACCCTGGCGCATGACGACGATGCCTGACACGACCTCGCCTTCGCCGTTGAGGTCGACGATGCCGCGCCGTGCCTCGGGGCCAAAACGGATTTCGGCGACCTCATCCAGCAGCACCGGCGTGCCGTCTTCGAGCACGCCGACCGGAATGTCGCTGAGATCATCCAGCGATTGAATGTAGCCGCCGGCGCGGACCATGTATTCGGCCTCGGCCATTTCGATCAACGAACCGCCCGCTTCAGCGTTGCCGCCGCGAATCGCACGCTGTATTTGGCCCAGCGTCAGGTTATAGGCTCGAAGTGCATTGGGATCGATCGCGACCTGGTACTGCCTGACCATGCCGCCGGCGCTGGCGACCTCTGAGACCCCGGGCACCGACTGCAGCTCGAACTTCAAAAACCAGTCCTGCAGGGCGCGCAGCTGGCTCAAGTCCTGGTTGCCGCTGCGATCGACCAGCGCGTACTTGTAAATCCAGCCGACACCGCTGGCGTCGGGGCCGAGCTCGGCGCTCACGCCGTCTGGCAGTCGGCCCTCGACCTGGCTCAGGTATTCCAGTACCCGCGCCCGTGCCCAGTACAGGTCGGTGCCGTCTTCGAACAGAACGTAGACGAAGGCATCGCCGAACATCGAGAAACCACGCACGGTATGGGCGCCCGGGACCGACATCAGTGCGGTGGTCAGCGGGTAGGTGACCTGGTCCTCGACCACCTGCGGCGCCTGCCCGGGGAACGTGGCGCGAACGATGACCTGGGTATCGGTCAGATCGGGAATGGCGTCGACCGGCGTGTTGCGCAGGGCCCAGAGACCGGCCACGGCCAGGACCAGGGCCATCACCAGCACGAGCTGCCGGTTCGCCATCGACCAGCGAATCACCGCGTCAATCATGGCGCTGCTCCTCAGCCGTCAATTGAACTGCAGATAGACGCAGATAGACGCAGATAAAAGAATGCAAACGACGCTGAAGGAAACATCTGTGTTCATCCGCGGTCATCCGCGGTTTAAACCGATCAATGATTGTCATGGCTGGTCATCCGGCTGTGGCCGGCATTGATGCTGGCCTCCGAATCGATCAGGAAGTGGCCCGAAACCACCACGCGCTCACCTTCTTCCAGGCCGTGAATGATCTCGGTGTACTCGCCCGACTCCAGGCCGGCATGAACCAGGCGGACGCTGAACTGTTCGTCGTCATCCTGAACGATCACTCTTTCTTCCTCACCGGTACGAATGATCGCCTCGCTGGGCAGGTAGACGATATCCGGTTTGGGTCCGGCAAGGATCGCAAGGCTTGCCCAGTCGCCAATCTTCAACTCGCCGTCCGGATTGTCCAGCACGATGCGAGCCTGCGCGGTGCGGGTGCGCGGCGAGAGTTCGGGATAGACCATGTCCACCCGGCCGCGCAGCGTCCTGCCGGGACGGCTGGTCTGTTCGACCCGAACGGGTTGGTCTTCGCCCAGCCAGTCGATCTGGCCGCCGGAAACTTCGGCGATCAGCCAGACGCGCGAGGGATCGGCGATCTCGATCATGTCCAGACCGGGGCGGACAAACATGCCGGCGCGCACGTTGAGCTGGGAGACGTAGCCGTCTCGCTCCGCGTACCAGGGTACGTAGGTCAGCGCTTCGCTGCCTTCGCCGATGCGCTCAATCACCGCCGGCTGCACGTCAAGAACCTCCAGTCGACGCCGTGTGGCCTGGATCAGGCTGCGGTTGGCGGAGCGCAAGGCCTGCAGAAACTCCTCCTGCGCGTTGACCAGCTCGGTCGCATACAGGGTGAACAGACGCTGACCCTTTCGGACCGGTTCGCCCGCGCTGGCCACGTCAAGCTCGCCGATCCAGCCTTCGGTGCGCGGATGCAAATGGCTGAGGGCGCTTTGATCGACCTCGAGACGGCCCAAAGCGTTGATGCGGCGAAACAGGCGCCCGCGCTGAACTTCGGCCGTGCGCAGGTTCATGGCCTGTTGCACCGCAGGATGGACGCGCACCGTGGTCGCCGAGCCCCCCGACTGCTGGCGCTGGACCAGGTTCATGCCACAGATCGGGCAGGTGCCCGGGCCGTCCTGGACGATCTGGGGATGCATCGGACACACGTAGCGGGTCTGCATTTCGGGTTGATTTCCGAGCATGCTGTCGACCAGGTCAGGCTCTCTGGGCCCGTGTTCGTGCATCGAGTGATCGTGATCGGCTTGTGCTTGGTCGCCGGCGGCAGTCTCGATGTCTGATTCAGTGTCCTGCGAGGAGTCGAGCTCGGTCGGCGAGCTGTGATGATCGTGACCTTCGCGCTCGGCGCAGCCTGACAGCATCATCAGCGCGGCAGCCAGGATCAGCGGGATTCGATAGATTGCGTTCATGGCAGGTCCTTGTTGGTCAGGCTGGCGATGCGGGCGATGACAGCCTGCTGACGGCGGCGGGTTTCGATCAGGTCAAGGTCGATTTCCAGCTGGCGCAGACGCGCGCTGATCAGTTCATCGAAGCTGGCGCGATCCGCCTCGTAGGCCGTCAGGGTGGCGTCGACGGTTTCCTGGGCGCGCGGCAGGATGCGCTCTTCGAGCAGGGCGCGCCGCTCGGCGAGCCGGACCCTCAATGCCTGCTGCTGGCTCAGTTCTCCGCTCAGCCGCTGCAGAATCAGCGCCTGCCGGGCTTGCTGTGCGTCGCGCTCGGCCAGCGCGGCATCGACCCTGCGATCCTGCCGGTCTGCGGTAAACAGCGGCAGGCTCACGGTGCCCATGACGAACAGCTTGTCGGACATGCGCTGGCCACTCGGGTCCTTGCCACGCTGGTGCCCGTAGCCGGCTTCAATCATCCATCGGGGACGATAGGCCTGTCGGGCCAACTCGGCGCCGATGTCGCCGGCGTCCACGCGGATTCCGGCCGCGACCAGCTCGGGATGGTCAGCGAGCAAGCCGTCCATCGCCTCGTTCGAAATGGGCTCCAGCGACCAGTCGGGGAGCGGGTCAACGATAGAGTTGCTGTTCCATGGCCCGGTCCAGCGCTGGAGACGGGCTCGAGCGTCATCGACCGCGGTGCCTGCATCGACCTGGCGTCGCTCCAGCAGCGCCAGCTCGAGCAACGCCTGAGATTCGTCCTGCAGGCGCCCGGTACCGGCCTGGAAGCGACGCTGGGTAATCGAGACGAGCTGGGCCAGTTGCGCGCGCATGGCGTCCACGCGCTCGGCCGAGGCGCGCGCGCTGGCGTAGTCCAGGAAAGCCAGACGGGTCTGCAGGGCGACCTCCAGTGATCTTGCGCGCGCGTCGGCCTGGATCGCCCGGGCCTGGGCGCTTGTCCGATCAGCGGACAAGCGCCGGCTATCACCGGCCGGAAAACGCTGGCGCAGACCTATGCGATACATGGTCATCATGTCGGCTGAGGTCGGATCGTCAATGGGCAGACCCTCGGCCCCGAAAGTCAGCTCGGGGTCGGGCAGGGCGCCGTCAGCCACGGCGAGGTGGTCAAGAGCGCGCGCTCTGCGCTCCAGTTCCAGCAGCCCGGCATCTCGGGCGAGCGCCTGTTCAATCGCGGCATCGATTGACAGGGCCGACCCGAGGCACGGATAAGCCAGCGCACCGGACAGCAGCAGCCCGCAGACAGCAGATTTGTACAACATTTAACTCTCCCAAAAGAGCCTTAGTATCAGAGGGATAGCCCGGATTTCTCGGGCGGATTGCCGAGCGCATCAGCGCTCTAAGGGATCAGGCCCAGGTTTGGGGCGGTCGAAGCAGGCGTTCGGGAGAAGAGCAGGGATCAAAGAGGTCAGGCGCGGCGATGGCCGTACCGTGGTCTGGCGCAGCTTCGCCGGCCAGGGTCGCGACGGGCACCGGGACTGGCCCACCGCAACCGCAACCGCAGTCTGTGAAGCAGCAATCGGCCTGACTGTCAGCGGCGGGCGCATCGGCCGTCAGGCTTTCAGAATCTTTCTCTTGGGCATCGTGGAACGGGCAGCCCGTCTCGCTGCTGCTCGATGTTGCCGTTTCGGCGTGTTTGTGCTGGTCGGCTTCCTGACTGCTGTGGCTGGAACAGCCATGCACCGGTGAACCGGCGCAGGCCAGCGCGATGCCGAGCACGATCAAAAATAGACGGTATCGCCGAGTCATGATTTCACGACGCTACCACAGTCCCGGTTCCCAGTCCATCAGCATCTACTGCGGCAAAGCGTTTAGCACCCGACGAATCTCTTCCGCGGTCAGGGCACGCGCGCCGGCGCGCGTGGTGTGGCCGGAGCGACCCTGCAGGTCCACAAAGGCGTCGGCCGGAAGGCCGTCCTGCAGTGCCGCCTGGTCGGGATGGAAGACCCAGTCATTGCCGTTTCGTTCCAGTTTGCCGCGACCCAGGCCCAGCGCCTGGCTGGAACGATGACAGTCCTCGCAGCTCCGGGCCGTCCCGATGGTGTGCGGGCTCAGGGGTGCGAAGTAACGGCGGAACTGGGTTTCGTCCCAGTCGGGATGGTCGATGGTGCGAATCATGCCGGGCACGAAGGTCACGATGCGGCCGTCGCCGTTCACGCCCATGGGCGGGGCGTCGTTGCGCACGTTCCAGCGCTGATCGGACCACGAGCCTGGTGTGAATTCGCGCGCGACATGGTCGAACTGTTCCTTTTCGGGGTCGTAGTCCATGTGGCAGCCGTGGCACTGCGGCGCCCATTGCGTATGGCAGGTCGAGCAGGTCAGCCGATCATGATGGCCGTCATCGGGATGGCTGGCCTCGGTCAGCGGCGGAATCGGCAAGCTACCGCCGTTGACCTTGCGGTGCAGGATCTTTTGACCGTTGGCGCGGATCTCGATGTGCCACAGGGGCGTTCCGCGCCGCTCGGTGACCAGGAAGTGGCGCTGCTCGTCGCGCTCGAACGGCAGCCGGGCAAGCTGCCCGCGCAAATCGTCGGGCCAGTCCGCTTCGGTGATGCGCTGCTGTTCGTTATCGTGGCAGTCTGCGCACTGGATATCGACCGCCTCCGATCCATGGTTGAATTGTCCTGTTGGCCCCATCACGTCGCGAGTGGTGTGGCAGTCGATACACGACAGGCCGGCCTGGTGATGAACGTCGCGGTGGATGGATTCGACCAGACGGCCATCAGGCAGATGTCCCAAAGGGTTGGGGTGGTTCGCATCGACCGAGTGTGCATCCACCTCGGCCAGACCCGCGTAGTTGAGGGCGATCCGACCGGAGCGTGAATGGCAGCCTGAGCAGCTCTGATCGCTGACCGTAGCGGACAGTATGACGTGGCCTTGACCGCGCTGGCTTTTGTGGGGCGCATGACAGGCCAGGCAGCCGCCGCCTCGACTGCCAATGGGGTCTTCAGTGGTCATCTGGTGCTGCGGCTGACCCAGATGGCAGCTGGCACAGTGCTTGCGCAGGATGGAGTCGGCCGGTGTCTGGCCCACGCTGTCGAGGCGGCCGTCTCCCTGATCCGGGCGTTCCTGCTCACCGAGCGTGTAGCGGGTGACGTTGACCATGCCGCGGCCGCTGTGCATCAGGCCCTGGATGACGTGCTCGGTTTCCGTGGTGTGGCAAGTGCCGCAGGTACTGGCTGCGTTGTCCAGCCAGCCGGGGGCAGTGATCAGCCCAACGTGGGCTTGCTCTCTTGAAGCGGCGCGATTGTTTCCCAGATGACAGGCTTGGCACTGATTGGCCAGAAAGACATGGGGATCGCTGTCGTTCAATGGGTGGGCCTGATGGCAGTCGATGCAGGTGGCACGTGCATCCATCAGGCCGAATACCACGAAAAAGCCGGCCCAGAGGACCGGCTTCGCGCACGATGTCAAAAGTGCTTTCAACGGGGTGAAAGGCTCAGCAGCCCTCGCCGATGATCAGACGACGCGGTGCTTGAGCTGGCTCTTCTTCCTCTTCCTCCGGCGGGGCGAGGCCCAGCGCGGCGGCCGCTCCGGACGTGCCCGTGGATGCGGTTTCGTTCTGGGCCGGCGGAGGCGCGAGGCCCAGCGCGGCAGCGGCCCCGCCCGTTGCAGGGGTAACGGCAGGCGCGTAACCTTCTGGCGTCACGGGTCCGCCGTGGAAAAACTGGGCAAAAGCCTGACGGTCGCTGTCGCTGACTGCTTCGCCCACTTCGGCAATCTCCGCAGCAGGGTTGCTTGTGTAGTCAAACCAGTCCTGGAAGCCACCGGCGAGGGCGAGTGCATTGAACCCTGCCACCTGCAACAAGGCGCTGGTCTGGCTGGCGTCCACGGCCGAATCGCTGTAGAGGATGATCTGGCGTCCGCCGGCAACTTCCCGGGCCTTTTCCGGCCGGACAATTTCCATGGCGCTCAAGTTGACCGCCCCCGGAATGTGGAACGCTTCGAAATCCTGCGTGCTCCGGAGATCCACCAGCACGAAATCGCCCTGATCTTCAATGACGCGGTGGGACAGAGCGGGAATGGAAATCTGCGCTTCGCCGCGGGCGATGGCCGATCCCACCCGTTCGATTTCGCCGTCTGTTGGCGCGCTGCTCTGACCACAAGCCGTGGTCAGAGCGATCGTGGCGGCTATCAGGGCGAGCGTGCCCCAAGATTTCTCAGCCGATGCATGCATTGGATAAACCTCTTCATTAGTCAGGACTAATTCGGGAGTTTATCCGAAAAGATCGTTTAATGCATGCGAAGTAAATCTATTAGCGCCGGGTTGTAGGTGTTCACGTAATTGATATAGCCGGAAATCTGCCCCAAGTCTACGAATAGCTGGCGCAGCATGTAGGCGCCATACAGGACCAGCACCGGGCTGATGGCCATCCAGGCCGAGCGCTTGCCGCGCAGGCCAAAGGCTTCAATCAGCAGGGGCAGCAGCAGGCCGGGGATGAAGAAGATCACCCAGAACAGCTGGGTATATTCTCCGCCAAAGACCATTTGCACCGCTTCGATCTGCACTTTTGAACCACTGGCCAGATTCACCAGGACCAGGGCCAGAAGCACGATCTTGAACGCCAGCAAACCAAACAGCGTATAGGTGTAAACCCGACGCTCGATTTCGCCCTTTGAGCCAAGCAACACAACCGCCGCCGCAGTCGCCAGGCCTGAAGTCAGGAACAGGGGAGCCATCAGACCGCTGTTGGCAAAGGGTCGGGCATCCAGAGAGGTCATCAGGGTGCCGGTGTAAAAGGCAATGATGACCCCCATCACAACGCTGAGCCAGGCGACGGGTCGCTTGATCTTTTCGGCCAGATCAAGCACCCACTTGCCGATGCCGAACTTGTCAACGGGACCCGAAAGCATGGGGAAGCCCTGACGCAAGCCCTGCAAAGCCAGCAGTAGGATAGACAAGATGACCACCTGCAGCAGCCAGGCGCCCCACGACATGACCGAGGTTGGCACAAACGCCAGAAAGAAGCTGTAGAACACCTGCTTGTGGGTGAGTTTCAGAAACAGAAAACTCATGGCCATGCCGATCGATATCAGCCCGATCAGGGGTAGCCGCTTGGCGGTGAAAGCGAACGTCTCTTCCTTGCGGCTCAGAATGACGAGCGCGGTAAAGATCAGGGCACCCGCGGTCAGCCCGACCAGGAACAGATCCGCAATGACCTGCCAGCCCCAGGCGCTGACCGTTGGGTCGATCTTGTAGTTGTCTCTAACGGTAATAAGGATTTCTTCACGCATTGGATTGCTTCCTGCTAAAAGGGCATCAGGTCAGGTAATAGACTTGCGGTTCGTTACCCGTCTCTTCGTACATGGCCTTGTGCTCGCGGGTGGCAAGCAGACGGCTGACGGTCGAATTTGGATCGTCGAGCACGCCGAAGTACATGCACTTGGTCGGGCATGATGCGACGCAAGCCGGATCCAGGCCCTTCTCCACGCGGTGATGGCAAAAGGTGCACTTGCTGACATAACCCTCGTTCATCACCAGTCGGGCGTCATACGGGCAGGCCGCGATACAAGCGCCGCAACCCGTGCAACGGTCCGGATCGACCAGCACGATGTTGGTGTCTTCCCAGGTGTAGGTCGCTGCCGTCGGGCAGGCATACAGACACGTTGGCTTGGTGCAGTGATTACAACGCTCGGAGCGGAACTCGGTTTGCAGGTTCGGATATGTGCCGGTTGTGGCTTCTACCACCCAGTCGCGGTTCAGTCCGGCCGGTACCTTGTTTTCGGTCTTGCAGGCAACAACGCAGTCGCCGCAGCCGATGCAGAGTTTGGTGTCGATGACCATTGCATAACGGATCATGCGCTTGCCTCCTCAGGAATCAGGGTTACAAAATTGCCGCGCATGCCCGTGCCGCCCATGATGGGGTCAACCAGGATGCGGGTAATCAGGCCCTGGTCGTCGGCGCCACGGCCGTTGGCCAGGCTCAGGTCGGCGGAGTTATGGCCGAAACCATGGGCCATAAACAGCGAGTCCGGGCGGATGCGTTCAGTGACGCGCACCCGAACGGCGTTGCTTTCCACGCCGTCCTGGTTCTTCAGGCGGACGTATTGCCCATTCTCGACCTCGAAGGTACTTGCGGCGACGGGGTGAATCCAGACCGTGTTTTCGGGCATCAGCTCAAACAGCAGCGGATTATTGATGGTCCGCCCGAAGGTATGCGCGGGCGCACGACCGTAGTTCAGATGGAGGTAGTTGCCGTCCGGCTTCTCCGGCGGTGGCGTGTACTTGGGCATGGGATCATGGCCGAAATCGGCCAGCATCTGCGAATACAACTCGATCTTGCCAGTGCCGGTACGGAAGGTCCGATTTTCGCCGGGTGCAAAATACTTCGGCGTTGTTCTTGGAAATTTCTTGACACCGACCTTCGCCATTTCTTCAAAAGAGCTGCCGATCTGACGAAGCTGCCAGTCGAGCTCTTCGCTGAAGTCTTCCCAGGGGAACCAGTCTCCCAGGCCCAGGCGCTCAGCGATCTGCTTCGAGATCCACCAGCCGGGCTTGGAGTCGTACTTGGGCTCGAAAGCCGGCACCGAGACGGCCAGCGAGGGCTCCCTCTCGGCCATGTTGCGAATTGGATCCAGGCGTTCCAGGTAGGTGCATTCCGGCAAGATCACGTCGGCGTAGCCCGTAATGCCGTAAGGCATGGTGTCTACAACGACCAGCAGGTCGAGATCCTGCGAGGCCTGGGCCAGCTTCTCAGTGACACCCGGGATGGTGTGGCCGAGGTTGCTGCTGTAGACAATCCAGCCCTTGAAATAGGCGTCTTCACCGACGGAGGCATCGATGAATTTCTGGGCGATGCCCTGAGGCGCCAGCGGAAACTCGCTTTGGACTTCTTCCAGGTAGTTGCTCTTCGGCTGCGGTGGCGTCGGCAGCGGAAAGCGCGGAAGCTCGACGTTTTCCTGATAGTAGTATCCGCCAGGACGTCCCCATGCGCCCAGCAGGGCCGTGAGAATGGCGATCGCGCGCGAGCGCTGGGTATCGTCTCCGTACCAGGTCACGTGGCGTCCCGGATGGACCAGCGTGGCCGGCGCGGCCATGGCCATCTCGCGGGCCGTGGTTCGGATGACATCGGGGCGGATGCCGGTGATGCCGTAGGCCCATTCGGGCGTGTAAGGCTGAACGTGTTGTCTCAGCTGATCGAATCCTGAGGCATAACGCGCGATGTAGTCGGCGTCATAAAGGTTCTCGTTGATCAGCACGTTCATCCAGGCCAGCATCAGCGCGATGTCAGTGCCCGGCTTGATCGGCAGCCAGTGCTTGGACTTGCCGGCTGCGACTGAAAATCTGGGATCGACCGTAATGACGGTGGCGCCTTTCCTCAGCGCCTCGATCCAAGTTTGGACCTGCCCGTTGTGCAGGTTCTCGCCCAGGTGCGAACCGATCAGCACGATGCAACGCGAGTTTTCCATATCGGTTCGATCAGGCGACCCAACGCCTTCACCGTAAGTCAGCGCAAACGCGACTTCGCGTGGGCCGCGGCACTGAGCGAACGATGGCGCGGTGTAGGCGGCGGATCCGAACGCGCGCAGGGTGCGACGGAACAGGCTGCCACCGGCGCCGTGAGAGAACATGCAGAGCCGGTCTTCGCCGTGCTCTTCCTTGATCTTGTTCATTTTCTCGGCAACGTAGTCGAGAGCTTCTTCCCAGGAGACCGGCTTAAAGCGCTGTTGGCCGTTCTCTGTTACGCGCAGCATGGGCTGCTTAAGCCGGTCCGGATCTTTGTACATGCCAATGCCGGCATCACCGCGAACGCAAAAGCGACCGTTGGAGTGCAGGTCGTCCGGGTTGCCTTCGATTTTCCAAGGCTGGCCATTCTCTTTGGATACCTTGCCGGCACATCGCCAGAAGCAGACGTTGCAGAGGGTCGGGGTCTCGACGACCTCACCTTGACCTGGCAGGGGGCGAGCCTTGCAACCCGTCAGCGTCAATGGCGCCATGCTGGCAACACCGGCGGTAGCAGATAGCTGAATGAATTCGCGTCTTTTCATGAGAACTCTCGGTAAAACGTGGGTTCGTAAAGTTCGACGGGGCCGTTTGGCCCCGTCGATGGAACGGTTGGCTACAGGATTTCGTAGCTGCCGTCGGCTGCAATTTCCAGCGTTTCGTTGACGAAGCTGACATCAAAGCCTTCGTCTTTCAGAAGCTGGTAAGCCATCTGAGCGCGCACACCGGTGGAGCAGTGGATGACCATCGGCTTGCTCTTGTCGAGCTGTGCCAACTGGTCTTCCAGGTTGTCCAGACCGATATGAATCGCGCCCGGGATCATGCCGGCCGCGGCTTCTTCGTCAGAACGCACGTCGAGAACCTGGACGCTGTCGTTGGGGAAGGACATGGCGGCGAATTCGGCCGGCTTCATGGCGCCCGGCGCGAGCTGACGTTCGTAAACGATCGTGCTGGCCAGCGCGTTGCTTGCGGTCGGCAGACCAGCAGCGGTCCAGCCGTTGAAGCCGTCCCTGATCACGCTCACGCCGCTGTACCCCCAGCTGCGCAGTTCCGTGAATGCAGCCAGTAGTTGAGGATCAACATGTGTGTTTGCGTACAGGATGATCGGCGCTTTCTTGTCGGCAACACCAGGTAGCATCGCCGGCTTTTGCTCGTTGATGAAGGTTTCGGTCATGGCCTGGAAATCTGCCGCCTGCATGGCAACCGCGGTCGGGATGTGGTTGCTGGCTGCCGTGGCCGGTGCACGCACGTCAATCACGACATGACCGGGGTTCAGGCGTTCGGACAACCACTTCGGGTCCGTGTGCATCGGCAGCTGGCGCTTTTTCCAGTTCGGCGCACCGGCCTGGTAGCCCTTGACGTTGGTGTAACCGGCTTCCATGGCGATGTCGACCGACTGACCGGTGTACGGGCAGGTCGGACCGCCGCAGTAGAAGATGACCAGCTGGGACTTGTCCTGCGGCAGCACGCTCAGCACGGCTTCGGCACCGTCACCCGGGTAGGCGTTGACCGAGGTCGGGATCGTGGCGGCCAGGAAGCGGCGCGCCGGACGCGCATCGACCAGGGTATAGGGGGCTTCACCGGTCATCAGGGCCAGCAGTTCGTCGGTGCTGATCTCGACACCTTCGGGCAGGCCGAAGACGATTTTTTCGATCGTTGCGGCGGGGCTACCCGGGACGTAGGTGACTTCAATCAACTCGTTGCCGCCCACATCGGTGATGCCCTCGGCGCCAACGAACTGGGTGTCGGCGTTGAAGCGAACGACGACCGGATCCTGGCCCTGGACGTTGATCTGGATGGTCTGAGCCTTGCGGGAAATGTCCATCACCCGGCCCTTGACGGTTTCGCTATCCTGGGCGAGTGCGCTGAACGGTGCTAGGAACGCGATCAACAGGCCAATCTGGCCAAGCGCGCGCATGGTTTGGAAGAAAGTGGACTTCATGTTCAGGTTCTCCTGATAGGTATTAAAAAAGTGTTTACCCGTTTGGCCTGCAGCTGACCTGCAGTCCCTGCATGAGCCTGACGGGTGCGATCACCCTCAATCTCATGGCAGCATCCTATTGGCTCGGTTCGGAAAAGTAATTGACGTGTATCAAAGCGCGCTTAATTAGAGACCTCTTTCGGCTCAGCCGGCCCGGAGTCTGGCCCTTTCCGGCCTGGAAAGGCACTACCATGGGGCATCCATGAAGCCCTTATCGGAGTGCCCAGCCTTGAACGCCAACCTCAGCCAGCAGGACCTCGACCATCTCTTCCATCCGTGCACCGATCTGGCCGGTCACGCGCGCTCCGGACCGCTGATCTGGTCGCGGGGCGAGGGAATCTACGTGTACGACAGCGCAGGGAAACAGTATCTGGAGGGCATGGCCGGACTCTGGTGCACCGCTCTGGGCTACGGGGAAAAGGAGCTGGCGCGGGTGGCGGCTGAGCAGATGGAGACCTTTTGCTACGGTCCGCTGTTTGCCGGAAAGAGCAATGAGCCTTCGATCCGACTGGCGACCAAACTGTCCGAGTGGGTGCCGATCGACGGCGCGCGATTCCTGTTCGGCTGCTCCGGGTCGGATGCCAACGATGCTCAGGTCAAGCTGGTGCGCTACTACTTCCATGCCATCGGTAAACCGGCAAAGCGCAAGATTCTTTCGCGCGGCAACGCTTATCACGGCGTCACTGTGGCGACGGCGGCGCTGACCGGGCTACCCGCGTTTCACAGGCATTTCGGATTGGCCATGGACGAGGTCATTCATCTAACGTCGCCGCACTTTTACCGCCAGGGCCGACCGGGCGAAAGCGAGACAGAGTTCGTCGAGCGCCTTGGTCAGGAGCTGGAGCAGGTCATCGAACAAGAGGGCGCCGACAACATTGCCGCGTTTTTTGCCGAGCCGCTGATGGGCGCCGGCGGCGTGATCCTGCCGCCCGAAGGCTACTTCGAGCGCATTCAGCCGGTGCTGGAGGCCAATGACATCTTGCTCGTTGACGATGAAGTGGTTTGCGCTTTTGGCCGCACCGGTCAGCCCTTCGGCTGCCAGACCTACGGCATGAGGCCGGCGACCATGACCATGGCCAAGGCCTTGTCGTCGGCTTACGTGCCCATCTCAGCCGTAGCCGTGCCGCCTTTTATGTATGAGCCGATCGAAAGAGCGGCCGGCGAGGTCGGGATTTTCGGCCATGGGCTGACGTACTCAGGCCACCCGGTCTCCGCGGCGGTTGCGGTGCGCAACCTGGAACTGATGGAAGAGCGCGGGCTGATGGGGCATGCCGCGGCCATGGCCCCAGCCTTTCAGGCTGCGCTTCAGCGCTTGGCTGACCATCCACTGGTCGGGAATCAGCGAGGGATCGGACTGATCGGTGGCCTGGAGCTGGTCGCCGACAAGGAAACTCGCCAATCTTTTCCGGCGTCCGAAAAAATGGCGTTTCGTGTTGCCGCTGCCTGTTTGGAGCAGGGCCTGGTGGTTCGCGCGCTTCCGGGAGATATCGTGGCGGTGTGCCCGCCCTTGATCATCAACCAGGCCCAGATCGAGGAGTTGGCCGGGAAGTTGAAGCGAGGTCTGGATCAGACCCTGGACTCGATTCAGGCGACCAGGTCTGCGTAGTCGGGGTGGCGCCTGATCCAGCTGGCCACGTAAGGGCAGGCCGGGCATACCTGCAAGCCCTGCGCGCGCGCCCATTCCAGGGCATGGCGCGTGAGCCGGCTGGCGATACCGCGCCCACCGACCGCATCGGGGACACGCACGCTGTCGAAGCTCACGCTTCGCTCGCCCCAGGAATATTGAAGCTCGCAAGGGTGTGAGTCGACGACGGTGCGGAACAGTTGCTCGTCGCTGAGATGAGTGATTGTTGCATCCATGTCGGGATTCTTTCGCTCAGTACAAAAAACGGGTGCGGATCGTGGCCGGGATCGCGTCGAGCTCGCGAACCAGCGCCGGAGCATCGCGGGTCTCCAAATCCATGACCACATAGCCGACGTCGGGCAGGGTCTGCAGGTACTGCGCTGCGATGTTGATCGAGGCTTTGGAAATCACGCTGTTGACGGCCTGGAGCACGCCGGGCTCGTTGCGGTGGATGTGCATGATGCGCCGGGCGCTGGCGTGATCCGGAAGGCTGACTTCGGGAAAGTTGACCGCACCCATGGTCGAGCCGTTGTCGGAGTATCGGACCAGCTTGGTGGCCACGTCGAGGGCAATGTTTTCCTGCGCCTCTTCGGTGCTACCGCCGATGTGAGGGGTCAGCAACACGTTGTCCATGCCGCGCAGCTCGGAGACAAACTCCTCGTCGTTGCCCTTGGGCTCGGACGGAAACACGTCGATGGCGGCACCGGCCAGCTGACCGCCCCGCAGCGCCGCGGCCAGCGCGGGGATGTCGACGATGCGGCCGCGCGCGGCGTTGATCAGGAAGGCGCCCGGCTGCATCTGGGCAATGGCCTTCTCGTCGATCATGTCGCGGGTCAATTCGGTATCGGGAACGTGAACGCTCAGCACGTCGGCCCGACTGAGCGCTTCGGCCATGCTGGGCACCGGCTCGGCGTTGCCCAGAGGCAGTTTGGAGACGATGTCGTAGTAGACCACGCGCATGCCCAGGCCTTCAGCGAGGATCCCAAGCTGTGAGCCGATATGCCCGTAGCCCAGGATGCCGAGCGTTTTACCGCGCACCTCGTGCGATCCGCGAGCACTTTTGAGCCACTGGCCGCGATGGGCCGCAGCGTTACGTGCCGGGATGCCGCGCATCAGCAGGATGATTTCTGCCAGCACCAGCTCTGCGACCGAGCGGGTATTGGCGTACGGAGCGTTGAAAACCGGGATGCCGCGGCGGCGCGCCTCGACCAGATCGACCTGATCGGTGCCGATGCAGAAGCAGCCGATAGCGGTGAGTTTGCGCGCCTGATCAAGCAGCTGGCCGGTGATTCGGGTTCGTGAACGAATCCCGAGAAAATGGACATCCTTGATCAGTTCGGCCAGCTGCTCCGGCGCCGGAGCCTTGGCCTCGGTGGCCACTGATTCGTAGCCCTGGCGGCGAATCTCGTCCAGCCCTCGCGCATGAACGCCCTCGAGCATGAGAAACTTGATCTTGTTCTTGGCCAGAGAATGATGTCTGGTCGTCATGGGAGCATCCTGTAAAGTGAGTCGATCGGCCATTGCAGGCCCCGATTATCGCAGGATCAAGGTTGTGACATTTTGAATGATGAGCGGATTTCCTGACATCGAGACCCTGAGCGACAGCGAGAGCCTGACCCACTATGGTCGGGACTGGACGCGATTCTGGACCCCAGCGCCGGAGCGCGTGGTCTTCCCGCGCTCGGCCGGAGATGTTGCGGCTTTGGTGAAGTGGGCACGTCGCAGCGGGGGCCGGCTGGTTCCCAGCGGCGGCCGGACCGGCCTGTCAGGCGGCGCGGTGGCGGCCAGCGGGGAAGTCGTGGTGTCGATGGACAAAATGCGCGCCCTGGTTGAACTCGATCCGTTGGAGCCCAGTCTGACCGCGGAGGCCGGGATGAGCGTGGGTGAGGTGCAGCGCCTGGCTGGCGAGGCCGGCCTGTTTTATCCGGTGGATTGGGCTGCGGCCGGTTCCAGCCAGGTTGGCGGCAGCATTGCCACCAATGCCGGCGGCATCCGGGTGTTGCGATACGGTATGACCCGGCACTGGGTCCGCGGCCTGGAAGTGGTCGATGGGCGGGGCGAAATCCTGCAACTCAACCGGGGTCTGGTGAAGAACAACGCCGGGCCCGACCTCAGCCAATTGATGATTGGCAGTGAAGGCACGCTCGGCATCATCACTCAGGCGACGCTCGCCTTGACCGGCAGCCCGCCGGAGCAGTCGGTGCTGCTGCTGGCCTTCAGCGATCTGGCCGCCATCATGCCGTCGTTTGCGGCTTTGCGGGGAAGCCTGAGCCTGTCGGCCTTCGAGTTTTTCGACCGGCGATCGGTCGAGCAAGTGGCCGCCCATGCGAACCTGGTTTTTCCGCTGGACCATCCGGCGCCGTACTTTGCCGTGGTGGAGTTCGACAACCCTAACGGCGAGCGCGAGGACCAGGCGTTGGCGGTTTTCGAGCGGTTGCTCGAAGACGGACAGGTGGGTGACGGTGTGTTGAGCCAGTCAGCCTCTCAGGCCGCCGAGCTTTGGCGCTGGCGGGAGTTCATCAGCGAGGCGATCACGCCACGCACGCCTTACAAGAACGACCTCTCGGTTCGGGTGTCCAGAGTGCCGCAGTTTCTGAGCGCGCTGGACGCTCTGGTAAAGCAGCACTACCCGGATTTCGAGGTCGTCTGGTTCGGCCATATCGGAGACGGCAATCTGCACATGAATATACTGCGGCCGCCGGCGCTGGAAGTGGGTGACTTCCGTGCCGCCTGCGATGTCCTCAGCCCGCGCGTGTTTGAACTGGTTCGGGCCCATGGCGGCAGCATTTCGGCCGAGCATGGCGTGGGCTTGCTCAAACGCGACTATTTGCACTACGCGCGAAGTCCAGCCGATATCGTGGCGTTGCGCGGACTCAAGGCAGTGTTTGACCCTGACGGCGTCCTCAATCCGGGTAAGCTGCTGGCCTGATCTGCTATTTTGAAGCCCGATCAAATTTTATAATTTATCTTAGGAGTATCGCTTATGCGATTGAAAAATATGTTTTTATACGTTTTATCTTTGGCCTGGCTGGTCTTTGTTCCCGCGTTCGCGCAGAGCGGAATGACGCTGGAGCAGATCGCGAAGCTTGAGCAGGTCGGCCAGGTCGCAATCAGTCCGAACGGACAAACCATCGCCTACACCCGGGTTGTTCCGCGTCGGCCGGGGGTTGATGAAGACGGACCTGCGTGGGCCGAGCTGCACGTCGTCGATGCGGCAGGCCAAAGCCGCGGATTCATTACCGGCGAAGTTAACATCGGACAGCTGGACTGGATGCCGGACGGCTCAGCCATCCTTTTCGTCGCAACCCGGGGCGATGATGAACATTCGGCCCTGTACCGCATCGCGCTGGGTGGAGGCGAGGCTCAGCGCTTGATTTCAGTGGGCAGCGGCGTGTCCGGCTACAGCCTCTCTCCGGACGGCGAGCGCGTGGCCCTGGTCGCCACCGATCCGATCGATGAGGAGACCAAGGCGCTGCAGGACAAGGGCTTCAATCAAGTGATCTTCGAGGAGGACTGGCGACCGCGTCGGCTCTGGATCGCTGAGCTTGAAGGCGGCGAACCGGAGGCGGTGGAGATCGATGGTTCGGTGCAGCGCGTTCAATGGTCGCCGGGCGGCGATCGCCTGGCGGTCGTCGTGACCCCGCGCCAGCTGGTCGACGATACCCTGATGTTTCCGCGCATTCGAATCCTTCGGCCTGACGGCCAAGAACTGGGCCGGATCAACAACCCCGGCAAGCTGGGCCAAAGCGCATGGAGCCCCGACGGGCGCCATTTCGCCTTCATCGCCACCGACATCATCAACGATACCCGCGAAGGTCGCCTGATGGTCGCCGGTCGTGACGGCGGTGAGTGGCTGAACCTGCTGCCGAATCTGGAGGGTCACGTCTGGCACGTGGACTGGAACGGACCCGATCGGGTGTTGTTCATCAGTTACGAGGGCGTGGAGGCCCGGGTTGGACAGATCGCGGTCGACGGTAGCGCCGAGGAGACGCTCTTGGCGCGGAACGGGTTGATCTTTGATGGCCTTTCAGTGTCCGACACGGGCCGGTTGGCCTTGCGCGCGAACAACCCCAGCCATCCCGGAGAGGTTTATCTGGCCAACCCGGCCAACGACTCGCTGGAGCGCTTGACCGAAAGCAATCCCTGGCTCGACGAGGTCAGCCTCGCCCGCCAGACCGTGGTGCGCTATCCGGCGGCTGACGGGCTGGAAATCGAAGGACTGCTGGTCTGGCCGCTGGGCTATCGGGAAGGACAGCGCTACCCGTTGATCCTCGCCGCCCATGGGGGGCCCGAGGCGCATTATTCCAACGGCTGGCTGACGTCGTACAACCTGCCGGCCCAACATGCCGCGGCGCAGGGCTACTTCATGTTCTACCCCAACTACCGGGGCAGCACGGGGCGAGGGGTGGACTTTGCCTTGACCTCGCAGGGTCGGCCGGCCAAGGAGGAATTCAGTGATCTGGTTGACGGTATCGATCATCTGATCGAGCAGGGTCTGGTTGACGCGGATCGGGTGGGCATCACCGGAGGTTCTTACGGTGGCTATGCTTCGGCCTGGGCCGCTACCTATTACTCAGATCGGTTTGCAGCCTCGGTCATGAACGTTGGTTTGTCGGACAAGATTGCGATGCTGGGAACCTCGGATATTCCGCAGGAGCTCTACCTTCTCCATTACCGGACCTGGCCGTGGGAGGATTGGGATCTGTACCGAAAGGCCAGCCCGATCTATTATGCCAGTCAGGCTCGCACCCCGATCCTGATCCTGCATGGGGACGCCGATCCTCGGGTTGATCCGACCCAGTCGAGGATCCTGTACCGCTACCTGGTCCTGCAGGAAGACCCGCCTCCGGTTCGGCTGGTGCTCTACCGTGGTGAGGGTCATGGCAACCGGCGCGCCGCCTCGCGCTGGGACTACAGTTTGAGACTGATGCGCTGGATGGACCATTACCTCAAGGGTGAGGGCGGAGACCCGCCGCCCTACCAGATTGATTACCGGTTGAACTGACGGTGGCGGCCATGAGCGATCAAATAGAGGGCGTCAACGTACTCGGAGAACGTCTGCAGGAGTGCGGTCGGGACCCGGTCACCGGCTTTTATCGCGACGGCTGTTGCAATACCGGCGATTCCGATGCCGGTAGCCATACAGTCTGCGCGATCATGACCGAGGCTTTTCTGCGCTTCAGTGCCAGCCGCGGTAACGATCTTTCCACGCCGCGGCCGCAGTTCGATTTCCCGGGCCTGAAGGCCGGCGACCCTTGGTGTCTCTGCGCAGCGCGCTGGCGCGAGGCCTTCGAGGCCGGATGTGCGCCGCGGGTCGTGCTGGAGGCAACCCATCAGGCGGCCTTGTCCTACGTTTCCCTCGATCAGCTGCGGGCCCATGCTACCGGCGTCCTGCACTAAAAGATCGGCGGCACCGAAAAGCGAACGCCCCGCACTGCGCGGGGCGTTTTTTCGACTTGCTTTGCAGGATTGATCAAATCACGGTGCCGGCGTCAAGCTGATCCGCAGCCGCAGACTGTCGCCGGGGTGCTGCCGCATCGTCGCGTGGTGCACTTCACCCTGATAGAGATAGGACACCCGGTAGCCGCTGATGACGTTGCGTTCCTCGTAGTCACGCTGAACGGTGCAGCGTTCTTCGGTGACCGGCACGTAGCGACCCGGCTGATTGGCACGCCCGGCATCTCGCCCGATCGAGCCGCCCAGCGCCGCACCGGCCACGGTGGCTGCTTTCTTGCCGCTGCCGCCGCCGAACTGATTGCCGATCACCCCGCCGATTATGGCGCCGACCACGGTTGGGGTGGCCGATCGGCGGGAGTCGGCGGTGCGTTGGTAGGTGGTTTCTTCCCAGCACACGGTGCGGTCTATGGGGGTTCTGGTGACGCTGTAGTTGGGCTCGACCTCAACCACGGGTACGGTCTGGTAATGGATACCGGTTGCGTGGGCGAATCCGGCGGCGAGTGTAAACAAGGCAACGGTCGCAGTTCTGGCAAGCATGTTGATTCTCCTGGTCGGGCCTTGCGGCCATGACAAAAGTCCAATACCCGACGCCGGATTCGTTAAGCTTGAAGGTATCCGATGTCCAGCGTCAGGAACAGGGTAAAGCGGCCAGACTGAATTCGGGCTGAACCGCTCCCCGGCGCTGAACAATCTTTCGGGGCTGATTGAGAAACGTAACGGAGAGACCATGGCCGCCCACACAACACAACAAATTAGAAACCTCGCCCTGTTCGGACACTCTGGGGCCGGAAAGACCTCTTTGCTTGACATGCTGATGGTCAAGGCCGGAATGCTCGGCGAGCCCGGCAGCCTGGAGCGGGGCACGATGACCACCGACTTCGATCCGCTGGAGCGCAAGTACCAGCATTCGCTGGTTTCCGGTCTGGTCACTATTCCCTATCGTGACGCGGTCATCAACGTCATCGATACACCGGGAGACCCGGATTTCCGCGGTCAGGCGCTGTCGGCCATGAGTGCCGTCGAGACCGCCGTCGTTGTCATCAACGCCAATGCCGGAATTGAAATGTCCACGCGCAGCATGATGCGACGGGCCAAGCAGCGCAAGCTGGGCCGGATGATTGTCATCAATCGCATCGATGGCGACGATCTCGACCTGCCTGGACTGGTCGCCGCGATTCGCGAAGAGTTCGGACCGCAGTGCCTGCCCATCAATCTGCCGGCGGAGCATTTCACCACCGTGCGCGACTGCTTTTACCGCACCGACGGCGAGACCGACATCCTGTCTGTGGCCGAAGCCCATACAGCCATCGTCGATCAGGTGGTGGAGGTTGACGAAGATCTGATGGCGGCCTACCTGGAAGGCGAGGACATCAGCCCCGAACAGTTGCACGATGCCTTTGAGAAAGCGTTCTGCCAGGGACACCTGGTGCCGATCTGCTTTACGTCAGCGGCCACTGGCGCCGGCTGTGAGCATCTTCTGCGCCTGGCGCAGCGCCTGCTGCCCAACCCGGTCGAAGGCAACCCGCCGCCGTTCCGAAAGGGGCCAGAGCGGGAGCGGGTGACCGCAACGCCGGACTCTGAAGGTCACGTGCTGGCCCACGTGTTCAAAATTGCCAACGATCCCTACGCCGGCAAGCTGGGCATCTTCCGCCTCTACCAGGGCACGATCCGCCCCGATTCGCAGCTCTACATCGGGGATGGACGCAAGCCCTTCAAGGTTTCACACCTGTACCGCATGCACGGCAAGGAGCATAGGGAAATCGATGGTGCGATCCCTGGTGATCTGTGCGCGGTAGCCAAGGTCGATGACATTTTTTACGACGCCATCCTCCACGATTCGCATGATGAAGACCACTATTTCCTCAAGCCGGTCGATTTCCCGCAGCCCATGTTCGGCGTGGCCGTTCAGGCCAAGACGCGCGGGCAGGAGCAGAAGCTCGCTGCATCTCTGGAACGACTGAGCGAAGAGGATCCCTGCTTTGTGATCGACCACAATCAGGAGCTCAACGAAACCGTGGTGCGGGGACTGGGAGAAATGCACCTGCGCGTTATGCTGGAGCGGCTGGAAACACGCTATGGCGTGGAGGTCGACACCCGCCCGCCGCGGATTGCCTATCGAGAAACGATTACCCGTCGGGCCGAAGGCCACCATCGCCACAAGAAGCAGACGGGTGGGGCGGGACAGTTCGGAGAGGTTTTCCTGCGCATCGCTCCGCTGGGACGCGGTGAGGGCTTTGTCTTCCGCAGCGAAGTGGTGGGCGGTGCCATCCCTACAAGCCTGATTCCTGCAGTGGAGAAGGGCGTAAGGCAGGTTCTGGAAGGCGGTGCTATCGCCGGATATCCGCTTCAGGATGTCGAGGCCGTGGTCTACGATGGCAAGTTCCATTCGGTGGATTCAAAGGAAATCGCCTTTGTCGTTGCCGGGCGCAAAGCATTTCTTGATGCGATCGGCAATGCGGGCCCGCAGATTCTGGAGCCCATCGTGGAGCTGGAGGTGACGGTGCCGGATACGGTGATGGGGGACGTGACCGGCGCGCTGGCTTCGAAGCGAGCCCGGATCCAGGGCACCGACAGTCACAGCGGCAGCAACACCACGATCAAGGCCGCCGTGCCGCTGTCGGTGCTGAGCGAGTTTCCGACCGAACTGAAGAGCCTGACGGGCGGGCAGGGGCGCTATACGATGTCGTTTTCGCACTACGAGGCGGTGCCGGGCGATATTCAGAAGCAGCTGGTTGAAGCGCACCGTCCTTCCGAGGAAGACGATGACTGAGCGCTAGTCGGCCTCAGTTTATCCGGGCGAAGTGACTCCGGAGCTCCCGGTGCAAGTGGTCGACCTGCCGGGACAGGTCGGCCAGGGAACCGGTGTTGTCTATGACGCGATCGGCAACGGCCAGCCGCTCCTTGCGTCCGGCCTGCGCGGCCAGCATCCGCCCGACGCTGGAAGGATCGAGCCCCTCGCGCGCTTGCAAGCGTTGGCGCTGCAGGTTTTCCGGCACATCCACGACAACCACCTGGTCGGCATCTTTGAACAGGCCGCTTTCGACGAGTAGCGGCACGACGAGCACGCAGTAAGGCGCCGCGGGCAGCTCCGCAATGCGTTCTCGAGCGGTCTCCTCGATGAGCGGATGAAGTATGTTTTCCAGCTGTTTTCTGGCCGCGCGATCCTTGAACACTTTCGCGCCGAGAGCCTTTCGATCCAACGCTCCGTCCGGCGTCAGGATGGTCGAACCGAAGGCGTTTTCCACCGCAGCCAGGCCCGGCGTACCCGGCGCCACGACCTCGCGGGCAATCAAGTCTGTGTCGACGACCGGAATGCCCCGGGCCGCCAGCAGATCGGAGACCGCAGTCTTGCCCGAGGCGATACCGCCGGTCAGGACCACGACGGGCATCGCCTGGGTGACGATGGTCATGGATCAGCCGGCGGGAGAGATCCGGTAGACCGCGCCGTTGGGCGCATCGATGGCGACGTAAATATTGCCGTCGGGGCCCACCCGAAGATCGCGTACCCGGCCCATTTCTCCGCGCAGAAGCTCTTCTTGATGGACCGGTTCCCCGTTTTCGAAGACGATCCGTCGGATCTGCTCGGTGCGCAGGCCGCCGGCCAGAACGTTGCCCTGCCAAGCCGGGAAATGGTCGCCAACCAGGACCGCCAGGCCCGATGCGGCGAGGCCTGGCGTCCAGTCGATGACCGGTTCGACCATGTCCGGCCGCGATCGTACGCTGTTTCCAAACTGTTCTTCGGTGCGGTAGTCTCTGCCGCGGCTGACCACGGGCCAGCCATAGTTCGCGCCGGCCTCCATGAGATTGAGCTCATCGCCGCCACGCGGACCGTGCTCCGTGGACCAGATCGCGCCGGTTTCGGGATGCACCAGCAGTCCCTGAATATTCCGGTTGCCGAGGGTGAAAATTTCGGGCAAGGCGCCGTCGTGATCCACAAACGGGTTGTCGGCGGGAATTTTTCCGTCTTCGGTCAGCCGCAGGAGTTTGCCGGCACTATCGTCAAGCGCCTGCGCTCGGGGAGGCTCGGCGCCGCGATCACCGACACTCATCAGCAGGGTGCCGTCGGGTAACCAGGCGAGCTTGGATCCATAGTGCCTGCCGGGCGCGGAATAGCGTTCCTGGACGTAGAGATCTTCGACATCAGCCAATGTCGTTCCTGTCAGGCGACCACGGGCCAGAGCCGTCGCCGTGCCTTCGTTGCCGTCGCTTTTGGAGTAGGTCAGGTAGACCCAGCCGTTTTCCTCGAAGTCCGGATGAACGAGGACTTCGAGCAGCCCGCCCTGTCGAAGCGCAGAGACTTGCGGTGTTCCGCCAACTCGGGTGATGGAGCCGTCGCGGTCGATCAGATTGAGCTGGCCGGGACGCTCGGTTACCAGCAGGCGACCGTCCGGCAAAAAGTCGATCGACCAGGGATGTTCCAGTCCCTCGGCCAGTCGCTCGAGCGTGACCGGCTGGTATTCGGTTCTCAGCACTCGAGCTTCGCCTACGGCACAGGTAGCGACCAGAAGGGCGAGTCCACCGACCGACCAGCGCGAGAGTAAAGACAGGTTCATCATCGTTGCTCCACAGATTGAGTTGCCGAGCGCATTCTAGCGCAAGGGCTGGGGGATTCTGTAAGGTCGGCGAGTCCAGCTTTTCAGCCGGGGCGTTTTGGGGTAACTTAGCCACCAGGGCATGTGCAGATGGGGAACGCCATGATCAAGCTGATGATCGTTGAGGATCATGAGCTCTTTCGAACGGGGATCAACAATATCCTCGGTGAGGTGGCCACAATCGAGGTGGTTGCCGAAGCGTCCAGCGGCGAAGCTGCCATTCAGCTGGCCCGCCGACTGACGCCGGACGTGATTCTGATGGACGTCGGTCTGCCGGGGCTTTCGGGGCTGGAGACCACCGAGCGAATTCTGAAGACTCAGCCCGATATCCGAATCATCGTGCTGACGGCCCATGCCGAGCCGCCGCTGCCCGCGCGTCTGCTGGATATTGGGGCCAGCGGCTACCTGACCAAGGGTGCGAGTGCCGAAGAACTCATTGCCGCGATTCGGGCGGTTCACCGGGGTGAGCGCTACATCGGTTCGGAAATCGCCCAACAATTGGCGCTGTCTCTGCTTCCGGGCACGCCTTCATCACCTTTTCAGACGCTGACCAGCCGCGAACTGGAGGTCACATTGATGCTGATCCAGGGGATGAGGGCCAGCTCGATCGGCGAGGTGCTCAAGCTCAGTCCGAAAACCGTTGCGACCCACAAGTACCGGATTTACGACAAGGTTGGCGTCCGCAACGAGGTTGACCTGCTGCGCCTAGCCATCCGTCACGGCCTTTTCAAGCCGGAGCCCTGAGACAGTCGGTGGACCCGACTGTCTCCGCCGCGGCTCAGGACTCCGGTTTTTCGGTCTTGGGGCTGTCGGTCACCCTGTAAATCCCGTCTTCGCCGCGAACCGGGCTCGATTTGCCCTGTTCGCTATCTCGCCCTTGATCGCTGGCTTTCTGGCCGGCCGGTCCGGCCTCGGCAGCTGGCGTCGGCTCTTTGGGTCGAGGCTGCGATTTTGCTTCCCCGGTTGCGGGCGGCGAAGCAGCGCGCTCGTCGGAAATTTGACGCGGTGTCGTTTTCAGGTCAGTGGATTGCGAAGGCTTCGGCACCGGTGTCTCTGAACGTTTCTCGTCGGACGCCGAGTTCGTTGGCTCGGCTGGGCGCCTGGGGTCGGCTTTCTGATCGTCGCCTGATTTTTCCGCGGACGGATGGCCCGACTGTCCCGCGTTCGGCTGAGCAGTAGATGCGTCCTTGCCGCCTCGCCGTTTCTTGCCGCCGCGACGCCGCCGCTTCTTTTTGGGCGGGCCTTCGCTGTCGCCCTGCTTCGGCGGCTCGTTGGTTTGGGCAGTTGTGGCCTCAGTGTCAGCGGTGTTCGTTCGATTGCCGGTCTTCTTTTTCTTTTTCCGTTTCTTGCCGGTTTTCCCGGCGTCGTTGGGCCCTTGGCCATCGCGTCGGGGCTTGTCCCGATCCGGCGGCCCACTCTTTGCCGATGAACGGCTGTCGGCCCGCGCCGGTCTGCGCTTGCCGTTCTGTCCCTGGCGGGTTTTGCGGTCTGCGCTAGAGGCGCTTGCGCCAAACAGGGAGGAGATTCTGGCCAGCAGGGCCTGCCAGAAAGCGGCAAAGCCGGAGGGTGCCACCGGTCGCTCTGGCGCCGGCGTCGCCGGTCGAATACCGCTAACGGCGGCTTCAGGCGGCCGCGCAACGTTGGCTGCGTCGCGAGCGGCCGTCGGTGTCATCTCCGTTTCATCGCCCTTGGGCAGCGCATAGCTGGGTTCTTCGAGCGTCTCGCTTCCACGCAGGCGCTGGATTTCGAAACGCGGGGTTTCCAGCCAGCGATTGGCGACAACGGTGACCGACAACTTGTTGCGGCGCTCCAGATCAGCCATGACGGCGCGCTTTTCGTTGAGCAGGAAATTGGCCACTTCGGTTGGCGCCTGGACAATCACGCGCGAGGTGTGGTCCTTCATCGCTTCTTCTTCTGCCAGCCGCAGGATCGCCAGGGCGAGCGATTCCACCGAGCGGATGGAACCATAGCCGTCACAGCGAGGGCAGGTGATATGGCTGGACTCGCCCAACGACGGACGGAGTCGCTGGCGCGACATTTCCAGCAGCCCGAAGCGCGAGATTCGACCGATCTGGACCCGCGCCTTGTCCATGCGCATGGCGTCGCGCAGCTGGTTTTCGACCTGGCGCTGAGCGTCCTTGCTGAGCATGTCGATGAAATCGATCACGATCAGGCCACCGAGATCACGAATGCGGAGCTGGCGGGCAATCTCCTCGGCTGCTTCCAGGTTGGTCTGCAGCGCCGTTTCTTCAATGTCCGCGCCCTTGGTGGCGCGCGCGGAGTTGATGTCGATCGACAGCAAGGCTTCGGTATGGTCAATCACCACCGCGCCGCCGGAGGGCAGGCGCACCTCTCGGGCGAAAGCCGATTCAATCTGGCTTTCGATCTGGTAGCGGGAAAAGAGCGGCGTGTCGTCGCGGTAGGCCTTGAGCTTGCGCAGGTTGTGCGGCATGACCTGCTGCATGAATTCCCGCGCGTCCTCGAAGACCTTGTCATCATCGATCAGGATTTCGCCGATGTCCTCGCGCAGATAGTCGCGCAGCGCGCGGATAATGAGGTTGCTTTCCTGGTAGATGAGAAAGGGCGCAGGGCGGGTCTTGGCGGCTTCCTGAATCGCCGTCCAAAGCTGAAGCAGGTAATCCAGATCCCACTGCAGTTCTTCTTGCTCCCGGCCAACGCCGGCCGTGCGCACGATCAGCCCCATGCCCTCGGGCACTTGGACCTGCTGCAAGGTGTCGAGAATTTCTTTGCGTTCATCGCGCGAGATCTGGCGGGACACCCCGCCGGCACGCGGGTTGTTGGGCATCAGCACCATGTAGCGCCCGGCCAGGCTGATGAAGGTGGTCAGCGCTGCGCCCTTGGTGCCGCGTTCTTCCTTGTCAACCTGCACGATGACTTCCTGCCCGGCCCGAACGGCCTCTTTGATGTCGACGCGGTTGCCTTCGTCCAGGGTTTTCTGCGCGGCCTCCGAGAAGTACTCCCGAGCGATTTCCTTCATCGAGAGAAAGCCGTGTCGCTCCGAGCCGAATTCAACGAAGCAGGCATCAAGGCTGGGCTCAACGCGAGTTATCTTTCCCTTGTAGATATTGGATTTTTTCTGTTCCTGTGCGGGCACCTCGATGTCGAGATCCAGCAGATTCTGGCCATCTGCGATGGCCACTCGCAACTCTTCTGGTTGAGTCGCGTTGATCAGCATGCGTTTCATTTTTATTGATTCCTCCGCCGTTCCAGCCGCCGTGCGGACCGGAACCGGTGACGGAGACACCCGGATCAAAGGCTCGCCTGCAGCGACAGGTTCTGTCGCTGCAATCACAACCTCACCAGACTTGTCGTTAGAGCCTGGGTGATCTGTTTTCTGGCAGGATCGGCGCGCGGTTGACTCCAACCGTAATCGGCGAGGACCTGCTCGGTCGCGCTGCCGGCGGCTGGCGCGATCGTCGGGATGTCTTTCTTCACCAATCCCGGCAATCCGGACAAGCTGCCGGCCGCCGGGAACGGGCTAATGGTTGAGTTCATGCCGGCATCCGTGCCGACCTGTACCTGTTTCGGTCTCCGGAAACCATGTCTCCGAATCCGTGATGCACCCGCGCTTGGCGCAGCTTGCATCTTCAAAGTGTTCTCGTTCATGGCCGAGTCATCAGGCCTGGGCGGGCCCGACTGCGAAATGCGAAGCTACAATCCAGAGCCTGTCAGATGACGTTGACACCGGACTGACAGCGTTATCGTCAGCCTTCAACCCTGCTATGTTATCACTTTCGGCATTTGGACGATAGAGACAGCCATGGATTTCTGGTTGCAGCGCAAGTGCTTATGAGTGCTGATCGGGTCGCTTCGCAGGTCCGACACGTACGCGTGCCTGCCGATCATCGCGGGCAGCGGCTTGACAATTTCCTGGTCGGTTTGCTCGATGGCGTTCCTCGCAGCCTGGTCTATCGGCTTGTCCGCACAGGCCAGGTTCGGGTCAATGGAGGTCGCGCCAAGCCGATGAAGAAACTGCAGGCCGGCGATGACGTTCGCATACCGCCCGTTGCCGTCAAGCCGTCAGGCCCATCCACCGTGCCGGCTGGCCTGATCGACGAGATTCGTTCCCGCATGCTCGAGCGGACCCCGAATTTCTGTGTGGTCGACAAGCCCGCAGGCTTGGCGATGCACGGCGGATCCGGGCTGTCCTTTGGATTGATGGACGTCATTGCCAAGATATCTCCCGACTGGCGTCCGGTTCACCGACTGGACCGCGCGACCAGCGGGCTGGTTGTCCTGGCCTGCCATCATCAGGCTTTGGTCGCGCTGCAGCGCTGTTTCGCTCGCCGGGAGGTGGAGAAGCGCTACCTGGCGCTCTTGTCCGGACAGCCCGCCGAGTCAGCCTTCACTGTCGATCGGCCTCTCAAGAAGATTCGCGATAGCAGCGGCCAGCACCGAGTGATCGCCGACGACGAGGGCCAGCCGGCCTGTTCGCATTTCAGGGTGCTGGAGCGTCTGGCTGACTTTGCCTACGTCGAGGTCCGAATCGAGACCGGCCGAACCCACCAGATTCGCGCCCATGCAGCGGCCATCGGGCATCCCCTGGCCGGCGACGCGCGCTACAATGCCGGCGCTGCTCCGGCCGGCTTAAAGCGCTTGTTTCTTCATTCACACTTCCTGCGTCTGCCGTGGCCGGAAGATCGCATTTTCAACTCGCCGCTGCCAGAAGAACTGGGTACGGTACTGCAGTCACTTCGCCGGCCCGGCGCCGAGGATTGAGCGAATCTCATGTATCAGCCGCTACCGCTTTTTGTCGGCCTCAGGTACCTGCGGGCCAAGCGCAGGAACCACTTCATTTCATTTATCTCGCTGATTTCAATGGCCGGTATTGCCTTGGGCGTAATGACGCTGATCACCGTCCTCAGCGTCATGAACGGCTTTGAGCGCGAACTGCGCGACCGCATCCTTGGCATGGTCTCGCACGCGACCATTCAGGGTTACGATGGTCGCTTTCCCGACTGGTCCAACGTGGTCGACATGGCGCGCGGACAGCCGCACGTTGTCGGAGCCGCGCCCTTTGTCGAGCAGGAAACCATGCTGCGTGCTCGTCGAACGGCCGGGGCCCTGATCCGCGGCATTGATCCGGCCGCTGAACCTCAGGTTTCAGAAATTCTCGACATGATGCGCTCGGGCCGTTTGGACAGTTTGCAGCCGGGCGGCTGGCAGGTGGTGCTGGGGGTCGGCCTGGCCAGCCGCCTCGGCGTTGGCCCCGGTGATTCGGTAACCATCTTTGCCCCCGAAATCAGGGCCACTCCGGGCGGCGTCATTCCCCAGGTTCGGCGTTTCGAGGTCAGCGGGCTCTTCGAAGCCGGTGTGCATGAATACGACACCGCGCTTGCCCTGATCCATTACCAGGACGCCCAGCGCCTTTTTCGCTTGGGCGAGGACATCAGCGGAATTCGCCTGAAGCTCGACGACATGATGCGGGCGCGCTGGATCGCGCGTGACATCAGTGCCGAACTGCCGGGGCTGTACCAGGTCCGCGACTGGACCCAGCAGCACGCCAACTTCTTTCGCGCTGTCCAGACCGAGAAAACCGTGATGTTCATCATCTTGTCGCTGATCATCGCGGTGGCCGCTTTCAACATCATTTCGACGCTGGTGATGGTGGTCACCGACAAGCAGGCCGACATCGCCATCCTGAAGACCATGGGCCTGACCCCACGCCGGGTCATGGCGGTCTTCATGATCCAGGGTTCGCTGATTGGTGTGATCGGCACCTTGATCGGGGTGGTCGCCGGCATTGCGCTGGCTCTGAACGTCGAATCGGTCGTCGCCGCGATCGAAAACCTCATGAGCATCGAGTTCCTGTCTGCCGAGGTTTACTACATCAGCGACCTGCCTTCGGAACTGCGCGCCGGGGACGTGGTTCGTTTTGCCGGGCTGGCGCTGGTGCTCTCCTTGCTCTCCACCCTGTATCCGGCGTGGTGGGCAGCCCGCACCGAAGTGGTCGAGGCGCTTCGCTATGAATAGTCAGGACAGCGTCGTCAGCTGTCGCGGCCTGGTCAAGACGTTTCATGAGGGTCCGGCCGAAGTGCGCGTGCTCACCGGGATTGATTTCGACGTACAACCCGGTGAGCGACTGGCAATTGTCGGGGCTTCCGGTGTTGGCAAAAGCACCCTGCTGCATCTGCTCGGCGGTCTGGATCAGCCGACCTCCGGGACGGTGCGGGTCGCAGGGGAAGACATGGGATCGGCCAATGAACATCGGCGGGCCATGATTCGCAACCGCTCGCTCGGCTTCATTTACCAGTTTCATCATCTGCTGGCCGAATTCAGCGCGTTGGAAAACGTCGCCTTGCCGCTGCTGATTCGCGGGGATAGCGCCGAGGACGCGGGGCGGGAGGCTGCCGCCCTGCTGGATCGGGTTGGTTTGGGTCAGCGACTGCATCACAAGCCCGGCGAGCTGTCCGGCGGGGAGCGGCAGCGCGCTGCCGTTGCCCGGGCCCTGATCAATCGCCCGGCCTGCGTACTGGGTGATGAGCCCACGGGCAACCTTGACGAGCGTAACGCCGATCAGATTCATGGGCTGATGCTGGAACTCAACCGCGAGATGAAGACCAGTATCGTGATGGTCACGCACGACCTGCAGCTGGCCGGCCGCATGGACCGGCGCCTGGAAATGACCGGCGGAACGCTCAGGCCTTTGGATTGACGTCCGGCCATGGACTGGCGTCTCGGGTTTGCCTTTGCCGCTGGTGTCCTGATTGCGGTAACTACACCAAGCCTCCCGCCTCTGCCCGTGGTGGTGATTGTTGCCATTCTGGCGGTCCTCGTTTTGCTTCGGTTCCGGCGCTTGCGACTGATGGCTTTGCTGGTACTCGGGGGGTGCTGGTTCCTGCTCAACGCGAACCTGCAGCTGGCCTCAAACTGGCCGGCTGAACAGGCTGGGGCGGCGTCCAGTGTCAGCGGCCGGATTGCCGGTCTACCGGAGCGCCAGGGCGACCGCTTGCGTTTTGTTTTGGTCCCGAGCAGAGACACCGCTAACGGATTGCCGGAGCGTATCCAGGTTACCTGGTATCGGCCGAACGAGTACCTGCGGCCCGGGGAAATCTGGCGTTTCGATCTACGTTTGTACCCGCCGGAGGGTCGCCTCAACCCCGGTGGCTTCGACCTGACCCGTCATCTCTGGTCGCTGGGCATCGGTGCGACGGCCTCCGTGTCGGGGGAGGCGGAAAGGGTGGCGAGGCCGGGCTGGCGCGGCGCGGTGGATCGCAAGCGCCAATACCTTGCCGAGCGCCTTCAGGCGCAAACGACGAATCTCGACAATGCCGCTCTTTTGCGCGCGCTGGGGTTGGCTGACAGGACCGCGATTCGTCCAGAGCTTCGGGAACTGCTACAGCGGACCGGGACTGCCCATCTGCTGGCGATTTCCGGTCTGCATATCGGGATGGTCGCCGCACTGTCCGGCCTTCTTGGGGGTTGGCTGCTGAGTCCTCTCGTGCTGCTCAAGGCCGGTCTGGATCGTCGCCGGATCGGGGTGATCTCCGGTCTTCTGGCCGGACTGGGTTATGCCTGGCTGGCCGGGTTCACCTTGCCAACGGTGCGGGCTCTGATCATGCTGGCAGTCGCCGGCTTCGCTCTGTCCCTGCGTCGGGGCGTGCAGCCGGCTCATGCACTGCTGCTAGCGCTGATCGCCGTCTTGTTGATCAACCCCATGGCCCCGTTGGCGACCGGCTTCTGGTTGTCGTTCAGCGCGGTTGCCGTTCTGGTCTGGGCGTTTGCGTGGCGGCCAGCGCCGAGCAGGCCGAGCTGGTTGCGTGGTTTGATCGTTGCTCAAGTCGTGATCGGGGTGGGTCTGCTGCCGCTCAACATCGGCGTCTTTCAGCAGTCAATTCCGGGTGCCTTGCCGGCCAATCTTCTTGCGATTCCTCTGGTGGCGTTCTGGATTCTGCCGCTACTGCTGATGAGCTTGCTGGCAATGCTGGCGGGCCTGCCTGCCGACTGGCTGATGGCTGCGACTGAACCGGCTCTGCAGTTGATGCTTGGCGGCCTGGGCTGGTTGGACGGTCAGCTCTGGAGCCATCGGCACGTGGCCGCTCCCGGGCTTCCGCTAGTTATCTTCGCCGCTGCCGGAGCGCTTTGGCTGCTCGGTCCGCCCGGATGGCCGGCGCGCTGGCTGGGAGCGTTGATGCTGCTGCCGCTTCTGCTGCCCGTAGAGCGAAAGTCGGAGGCTTCGAATCTGCTTCTAACCCTGTTCGACGTCGGTGATGGCCAGGCCGTGCTCCTGGAAAGCGGTGGGCAGCGCGTTTTGTATGACAGCGGTCCAGGGGACGGTGAGGGCGGCGACGCCATCGGTCGTCTGCTACCGGCAGGCGGCTCGGCCCGTCCGGGCCATTTTCTCGACGGGCTTATCGTGTCGCGCCGACACCGGGGCCATGCCGGCGGCCTGGGCACCACTGCAGGCTGGACCCATCCGCTGCGAGTGCGGGTGGTTCCCGGTCTGGATGGAAGAAACTGCGAGCGGGACGAGATCTGGACCCTGGGTGCCTACCGGCTGTCTTTTCTGCACCCCTCTCCCGCGCTTCCGGTGCTGGGCGACAACAGCGGTTGCGTCGTCCTGGTAGACGGACCCGGTGGGCGGGTTTTGCTGACCGGCGGGATTGATCGATCGGTAGAAAATCGCCTCCTGCTGGATCGGCCGCAGCTGGACGTCGATGTGCTGGTGCTGTCGGCGGGTGGTCATCGACGGGGGACAAGCCCGGCGTTTCTGGACCGTGTGAGGCCGGCTCTGGCGCTGGCGTCGGTCAGACGCCACGACCGGTTCGGCCGGCCCCATCCGGAAGTCGTCGATCGTCTGCAAAGGCGCGCCATCGCGCTGCTGACCACGGGCCAGTGCGGCGCGGTGCGGGTGCGGCTGACGCCCGGCCAGCCGCCGATGATAGAGACCGAGCGTGGTCGCCGGCGACAGTTTTGGCACTCGGCCGGGAGCTGTCCCTGACCCTGGCTGACGGTCGCCTGGCGAACCTGCCGACCTAAACCCGGTATCATGCGCGTCGAAGCTGGGCGGGAAGCGGATCTGACGATGAGACGGATACAAGCATGCTAGAAATCGTGATTGCCGGCGGTTGGCTGATGGTGCCCATCTTGCTGTGCTCGGTGCTGGCTGTGGCGATCATCCTTGAGCGCTTTATTGCACTGCGCCGGTCGCGCGTGGTCCCTCGGGGCTTGCCGGACCAGGTGCAACGGTGGGCCGCCCAGGAAGAGCTGGATCATCAGCATATCGACCAGCTCCGGTTGAGCTCTCCCCTGGGGGAGGTGCTGGCCGCCGCGCTTGAGCATCGGGATCGTCGCCGGGAGGTCATCAAGGAAGCCGTCGAAGACACCGGACGTCAGGTCGTCCACAGTCTGGAGCGGTTTCTCAACACCCTGGGGACCATCGCCGGAATCACCCCCTTGCTTGGGTTGCTGGGGACCGTTATCGGCATGATTCGCGTGTTTAGCGCGATCATGCTGCACGGGGTGGGTGATCCTAACGAAATGGCTGGCGGTATCTCTGAAGCGCTGATCACGACGGCAGCCGGGCTGAGCGTGGCCATTCCAACCTATTTTTTCTACCGCTACTTCCGTGGTCTGGTTCGTGACTACGTGCTCCAGATGGAAGCCCAGGCGCTGAAGCTGCTGCAGGCCATTGAGCACGGCCAGATCAGCCGCCAGAAGTTCCACGGCCGCGGCAACGGCTGAGCAGGGAACGCCGCCATGCGTCTGCAAAACGAAGACCGCGAGGAACCGGAAATCAATTTGACGTCGCTGATCGACGTGGTCTTTCTCCTGCTGATTTTCTTCATGGTTTCGACCACTTTCGATCGCCAGGCTCTGCTACGCCTGGAGTTACCGGAAGCGACCACATCGGAGTCCGAGTCGGTCCCGCAGCTGATCGAGGTCACCATCAGTGAGGACGGACGGATTTTTATCGACGACAACCTCCTCACCGAGAACACCCGTGCTGCGGTGCGCGCGGTGCTGAGCGAGCGAAGGGAGGCCACACCTGAAGCGCCGCTGGTGGTCAGGGCCGACGCCCGCGCGTCTCATGGACTGGTGGTGCTAGTGCTGGACGCCGCGGCGGCGGAGGGAATCGGCCGGGTCGGAATTGCCACGTTGGAAGCGGCCGGGGAAGAGCAGTGACCCTCGCTGCGGCCGAGGCACCGCGCCTGTACCGGCGTCTGCTGGGCTATGTGAAGCGACAGCGCGGCGTCTTTGCACTTTCGGTTCTGGCGGTGGCGCTGGATGCGGCCGGCCAGGGCCTGTTCTTTTACCTGCTTCGGCCCCTGATTGACGACACAATAGCGGCGCCCGAGCCAACCCTGAGCCTTTGGTTGCCGGGGCTGGTGCTGGCGGCCGTGCTGCTTAGAATCCTGGGCAACTTTGGCGGGGTTTTCGGGATGGAGTGGGTGGGTCGTCGGGTTATTGCCGATCTGCGCGGGGACCTGTTTGCGCGTTATCTTGAGCTACCCGCGGCCTATTTTGATCGACATTCTTCGGGCCAGATGATTTCGCGGGTGACCTACAACGCCGAACAGGTCGCTCAAGCCACCACCACGGCGCTGATTGGTACGGTTCGCGATGTGCTCACGGTCGTGGCCCTGATCACCGTCATGCTGATTCAGTCTTGGCGCCTGACCATGACCATGCTTCTGCTGGTGCCGGTAATCGCGCTGGTCGTGACCGTGATCAGTCGGCGCTTCAGGCGCATCTCGACGCGTATTCAGGACTCCATGGGCGACGTTACCCACATCACCGAAGAGGCCGTCAATGGCCATGAAGTGATCAAGGTGTTCGGGGCGAGAGAGCAAGAAAAGCTATCTTTTTCAGAAGTTAACGAAGGAAATAGAAAGCTTCACTTGAGATTGACGGCGACCCAGCTGTTGTCTTCTTCGCTGATTCAGCTGGCGGCGGGCGCGGCGGTGATCCTGCTATTGATCATCGCTGCCAGCGACTTTATGCGAGCCGAAGTGACCGCCGGCATTTTCATGTCAGTGCTGGCCGCCATGGTCGCCTGCATCCCTCCGCTCAAGCGCCTGACCAAGATGCACGTGGTGATCGAAAAAGGCCTGGCCGCGGCGGACAGCATTTTTTCTGTGCTGGACACGCCCGCGGAGCCTGATGAGGGCACGATGGATCCGGGTCGAGTCCGCGGCGAAATCGAGTTTGAGCAGGTCTGCTTCCGGTACCCCTCGGCGGATCTGACGACCTTGGCAGATGTCAGTCTACGGATCCGCTCCGGCACGGTGACGGCACTGGTGGGTCGCTCCGGCTCAGGCAAGACGACCCTGGTCAAGCTCCTGCCGCGCTTCTACAGCCCCGACAGCGGTCGGGTGCGGATCGACGGTGTGGAATTGAACGACTATGCCTTGGGCGCACTGCGCCGGCAGATCGCACTGGTCAGCCAAGACGTTGTTTTATTTAACGACACGGTGGCTGCCAACATCGCTTATGGCAGCGCAGGGCAGGTGTCGCGCGCGGCTATTGAGGAAGCGGCACGGGCCGCGCACGCGATGGAGTTCATCGAGCGACTGCCGAACGGCCTCGACTCCCCAATCGGTGAAGACGGCGCCCTGCTGTCCGGAGGTCAGCGCCAGCGCCTGGCCATTGCCAGAGCTCTGCTCAAGAATGCACCGATCCTGATTCTTGACGAGGCAACCTCGGCGCTGGATGCGGAGTCCGAGCAGGCCGTGCAGGCTGCGCTGGAGGTGCTGATGCAGGGGCGCACGACGCTGGTGATCGCTCACCGGCTGGCGACGGTGCAGAAGGCAGACCAGGTTGTGGTGCTGGATGGCGGTCGGGTTGTGGAAAGCGGAACCCACGAATCTCTCCGGGCCCGCGAAGATGGCATCTATCGCCACCTGCACAAGCTGCAGCTGGTCGACCGCTAGTTCGGCAGGGGCTGAAGATGCGGGTCTGGCTGGAGCGCTATGCCAACCGTCTTTGGTACGAGACCGAATGCCCGGCCTGGCCCTGGCGCGCGCTGGCCGGACTTCACCGGGTTGTCCTTGGCGGGCGCTGGCAGCGCCCGGCCGGCCGTCCGCCGGTCCCCGTGCTTGTGGTCGGAAACCTGGCCGTTGGCGGCAGCGGCAAGACGCCCTCGGTTATCGCCCTGGCCCGACACCTGCACCGGATGGGACTGCGGACGGGGATCATCAGCCGCGGATACGGACGCTCCGGTTCATCACAAGGCGACCGTCGGCCGCTCCGCGTAAATCCGGACAGCGACCCGGACCAGTGCGGTGACGAGCCGGTTTTTATCGCCCAGGCGACTGGACTGCCGGTCTGGGTCTGCCGCGATCGTCGCGCAGCGCTGGAGTCGGCGGTGATCGAGGGTGCCGAGGTCGTTGTTTCCGACGATGGCTTGCAGCACCGCAGGCTGGCGCGCAGCTTTGAGATCGTCTTGATCGACGGGCAGCGACGTTTCGGCAACGGACGATTGCTGCCCGCTGGGCCGCTTCGCCAGCCAGTGGCGCGCCTGGAACAGGCCGATGCCGTGCTGTTCCGCGCTGCCGGTGACTCGAATCCGGATCAGGAACAGTGCTTCGATCTGGTGCCGGAGGCCCTGGTCAGGCTGGACGATGGCGCGCGCCTGGCGCCGCGCGCGCTGGCTGGTCAGGCGGTCAGCGCAGTGTGCGGCATTGCCCACCCCGCTCAATTCGTTCGCACGCTCGAGGCGCTGGGCCAACAGCCAACGCTGTTCGCCTTCCCGGACCACCATCGTTTCGTCCCCGCCGACCTCCGAGCGCTTGGGACGCCGATCGTGACCACGGCCAAGGACGCGGTCAAGCTCCGGCGACTGGGACGGTTACCGGGGTCGGTTTATGTACTTGAGGTCAGCGCCACGCTGCCGGACAGCCTGCTGCAGGCAGTCACTGATCATGTGCAACAATTTGTCCGATGACTGAAGGTTTTCACGTCCTGATCCCGGCACGCCTGGCTTCGACCCGGCTCCCCGACAAGCCGCTGGCCGATCTGGGCGGACGGAGTATGGTCGTGCGCGTGCTGGAGCGGGCCCTGGCCGCTGGAGCCGCCGGCGTTCATGTGGCCACCGACAGTGAGCGGGTGGCGCGCTGCGTGCGCCAGGCCGGCGGCCAGGTTGTCATGACCCGCAGCGATCACGTCTCCGGGACCGATCGGCTGGTCGAGGCGGTTCAGCAGCTGGGGCTGCCGGCCGATCAGGTCGTGGTCAATCTGCAGGGCGACGAGCCGTTGATGCCGGTGGCCGCGATTCGAGCCGTGGTCGAGCTGCTGGAGACCGACCTCGAGGCGCGCATCGCGACCCTTTGGCGGCCGCTGCAGGATGAGGCGCAGTGGCGTGATCCGAACGTGGTCAAAGTCGTCGCCGACGGGCGTGGTCGGGCGCTGTATTTCTCTCGCGCTCCGGTGCCGTGGCCCAGAAGTCGCGCTTTCCGGCCCGGCGACGCATGTCGACACGTGGGTCTGTATGCTTACCGGGTCGGCGCGCTGCTGGCCTGGCCGACTTTGCCGTCCAGTCCTCTGGAAGCGCTGGAGTCGCTGGAACAACTGCGGGCTCTGGCGGCGGGCTGGGCAATTGCCTGCGCGCCGTCCCCGGAGCCGGTGCCGTCCGGTATCGACACGCCGGAAGATCTGGCTCGGATCCGCGCGGAGTTCTTCAACCTCGAACGATCGCCATGAAAAGTATTCTCTTTGTTTGTCTGGGTAACATCTGCCGCAGTCCCACGGCCAAGGCCGTGTTCGATCACAAGCTGGCCGGGGCTGAAATCGACATCTTCACCGACTCAGCCGGGACCGGTGATTGGCATATCGGTCATCCGCCGGATCCGCGCTCGCAGGCTTTCGCGCGGCGCTGGGGCGTGGACATGAGCACCCAGCGCGCTCGCCAGGTCTGCCTGGAAGACTTCGCGCGCTTTGATCGGATTTACGCGATGGACCGGTCAAACCTGGCTGAGCTGCAGCGATTAGCGCCCGATCGTGCCGCCCACAGGCTCGATCTGGTCATGAACCTGGCGCCGGACTACGGTCTGGACGAGGTGCCGGATCCCTATTACGGTGGGGATGACGGGTTCCAGCGGGTGATCGACATGCTCGACACTGCGGCCGACCGGCTGATCGCGGAGCTGCACGCCGGTCGCCGATGACTGCTTTCGACGGGGGCGCATTCGCGCGCAGCCTGACCACCGGTCCCGGCGTCTACTTGATGAAAGACGACGAGGGCCGGGTGCTCTACGTCGGCAAGGCGCGCAACCTTCGACGCCGCGTCGCCAGCTATTTTGATCGCCGCGACAAAGGATCGCGGATCAATCTGATGGTCAGCAAAATCGTGGCCATGGAGGTCAGCCTGACGCGGACCGAGGCCGAGGCCCTGCTGCTAGAAAACGAGTGGATCAAGTCCTTTCGGCCACGGTTCAACATCAATCTGCGCGACGACAAGAGCTATCCCTGGATTCGGCTCGATACCTCGCATGAATTTCCGCGGATCGCGTTCTACCGCGGCAGTCGGAAAGCGCCGGGCGAGTATTTCGGTCCCTACTCCAGTGCCGGTGCCGTGCGCGAGTCCTTGAGTGAGATCTACCGCCTGTTCGGCTTGCGGCAGTGTCGCGACAGCGTTTTCTCTAACCGTACCCGACCCTGCTTGCAATACCAGATCGGGCGTTGTTCGGCCCCTTGTGTCGGTTACATCCCGGCCGAGGATTACCAACGCGATGTTGACGCGGCCCGGCGACTGCTCAAAGGTGAAGATGCGGCAGTCATCGAGTATCTGGCCGAGCGCATGCAGTCGGCCAGCCGGGCGCTTGATTTCGAGAAGGCGGCCAAGCTCCGGGACCACATCCAGTCGTTGCAGCGGGTACGCGCGAGCCAGTACGTCGCCGGGGGCAGTGAAACACTTGACGTCCTGGCCCTGCACCAGAACGCCGGCACGGCCGCGGTCCAGGTCGTCGAGTTTCGGCAGGGACGCAACGTGGGGGGGCACTGCTTTTTTCCCGGCAACCTTCATGCGGAACTCACCGACAGCCAGATCATGGCGGCCTTCATTGGCCAGTACTACGCCGAGCGCATCCCGCCGGCCGAGATTCTGCTGTCTCACCAGCCAGCCGAATCCGACCTGTGGTGCGAGGCGCTGGGACGCAAGCGCGGGGCGGCAGTGGCTTTGCGCTGGCGCCTGCGCGGCCAGCGATCACAATGGGTGCAGATGGCCATGACGAACGCCGAAGATGCGCTGCGCCGGCGCCAGTCCGAGCGTGACCAGGTCGGACGCGGCCTCCAGGCGCTTGCCGATCTGATCGCGCTGGATCAGCCGCCCCAGCGGATCGAGTGTTTCGACATCAGCCACATTTCCGGGACCGAAACGGTGGGCGCTTGCGTCGTTTTTGGTCTGGAGGGGGCGATGAAGAAACACTACCGGCATTACAACATTACCGGAATCGAGCCCGGTGATGACTACGCCGCCATGGGCCAGACTTTGACTCGCCGCTACCGGCGCGCGCTCGAACAGGCCGAAAGCCTGCCGGACCTGATTCTGATCGACGGCGGTGCCGGTCAGCTCGGCCGCGCCCAGCAGGTGCTCGATGAACTGGGGCTCGACGCTATCCGGCTGGTCGGCGTGGCCAAGGGAGCCGCGCGCAAGGCCGGCCACGAGCGCTTGATCGTCGGCGACAGGGAAGTGGTTCCGGGCCCGCATCATCCGGCATCGCACCTGGTTCAGCAAATCCGCGACGAAGCGCATCGCTTCGCCATTTCCGGCCATCGTCGACGCCGCCAGAAGCGGGTCCAGAGCTCTCCGCTGGAGGCAATCGCCGGCGTGGGTCCGGCTCGCAGGCAAAGGTTGCTGAGTCATTTCGGTGGTCTCCAGGGTCTGGCCAAGGCGGGGCCGGACGATCTGATGAAAGTGCCGGGTATCCACCGGGCGCTGGCTGAGCGGATCGTCGAACATCTGCGAAACGCATCGATCTGAGCCGAAGCGCTGACCTGAGGGCGGAATTGCGGGATAATTCCGGTCCTGAAAAAGGATTACGGCGCGTGCAGCTGACCATTCCCACCATTCTGACTCTGCTCCGGATCGTGATGATCCCGGTCCTGGTCATCGTGTTCTACCTTCCGGTCGAGTGGGCCAACCTGGCGGCACTGCTGATCTTCATCGGCGCGGCCATGACCGACTGGTTGGACGGCTGGATCGCTCGGCGCTTTGGGATGATGAGCGCTTTCGGGGCTTTTCTGGATCCGGTTGCCGACAAGCTGATGGTCGCGGTTGCGCTGATCCTGATCGTTCAGCGCAACCACGACTTACTGCTGGCCATTTCAGCGGCGGTCATCATCGGCCGCGAGATCACCGTCTCAGCGCTTCGCGAGTGGATGGCCGGTCTCGGCGAGGGCTCCAGGGTCAAGGTGGCCTGGACCGGCAAGATCAAGACCATTCTGCAAATGGTCGCGATCGGTTTTTTGCTATACGCTGAGGATCTTCTGGGATTGCCGATCCTGACCATTGGCATCTGGCTCATGGTGGCCGCGGCGGTTCTCACCATCGTATCCATGATCACTTACCTGCGCGCGGCCTGGCCCGCGGTGCGTCAACAGCGCTGAGGCAAAACCGTCGAAATGGCAAAATCCTCCGTCAAGAAAAAGCCAACCCTGGCCGACCAGGCCGATCGCCATGTCCTCTACGAGGCCAGCGTTCAGGATCCCGAAGCCGAACTGGAGTTCGTCGCGGAAACCTATCAGGCACTGGCCGGAAGACCGCTGCGCCGAATTCGCGAGGATTTCTGCGGAACCGCCAATACGGCCTGCGCCTGGGTGCGCATGGATTCTGCCAACGAGGCGGTTGGAGTGGATCTGGATGCCGAGGTTCTTGAATGGGGCAGGCGGAATCACCTGGCCGCGCTGAAGAGGTCGGCCCGCGAACGCGTTGAGCTGATCGAAAGCAACGTCCTGGAAGTCGAAGCTGCGCCGGTGGACGCGATTCTGGCGATGAACTTCAGCTACTACCTGTTCACCCGGCGCGATCTGCTGCGGGCCTATTTCGAGCGTGCCCGCGCCGGCCTTGAAGCGGACGGGGTGCTCTTTCTTGATGCTTTCGGCGGCTACGACGCCCACCGGGAGATCGAGGAGCGCACCGAGTATGACGACTTCACCTACGTCTGGGACCAGGCCAGTTTTGACCCCATCCACCATCACATGACGTGTCGGATTCATTTCGAGTTCCCCGACGATTCCAGCCTCCAGAGCGCATTCGAGTACCACTGGCGCTTATGGACCCTGCCCGAAATTCGCGAAATCCTCCTCGAAGCGGGTTTTGAGAAGGCGACCGTCTATTGGGAAGGCACGGACGAGGAAACCGGCGAGGGCGATGGGATCTACACGCCAGCCGAGGTCGGCGACGCCGATGCCGGCTGGATCGCCTACATCGTGGCTGAAAAGACATCCAGTCAGCGAAGCACAAGGGAGAAGCAATGACGACATTTCGCACCGAACGGGACAGCATGGGTGAGCTTCAGGTCCCTGAAGACGCCCTCTGGGGTGCCCAGACCCAGCGCGCCGTCGACAACTTTCCGGTCAGCGGCCAGCGCATGCCGGCCGCTTTCATCCGCGCATTGGGCTTGATCAAGGCGGCCTGTGCCCAGGCCAACGAGGGCCTGGGTTTGCTCGATGCAAGCCGGGCCGAGGCCATTCGCGCCGCTGCCCAAAAGGTGGCGGCCAATGAGGTCGATGGGCATTTTCCGGTGGACGTGTACCAGACCGGGTCCGGCACCAGTTCAAACATGAACGCCAACGAGGTGATCTCGCGCCTGGCCGACCCCGACGCATCGCGGGGCATCCACCCCAACGATCACGTCAACATGGGGCAGAGCTCCAACGATGTGATTCCGACGGCGATTCAGGTCAGCGCATGTCTCCAGGTCGCAGAGCATCTGCTACCAGCGCTTGATCACCTCCATGCCGTGCTGCTGGAGCGGGCTGCCGAGCTGGCCGAGGTGGCCAAGACCGGTCGCACGCATCTGATGGACGCCATGCCGGTCACCCTGGGTCAGGAACTGGAGGCCTGGGCGGCCCAGGTGGCCAGCGCACGGGAGCGCATTGTCGATGCGCTGGCGAGAATGCGCCGTCTTCCCCAGGGTGGGACGGCGGTCGGCACCGGGATCAACGCCCATCCCGAATTCGGCCAGCGTGTGGCCGAGGCGCTCACTGCCGCCACGGGTTTCGAGTTCTCCTCGGCCGCCAACAAGTTCGAGGGTATCGGCAGCCAGGATGCGGCCGTCGAACTGTCCGGGCAGCTGAAAACGCTGGCTGTGGCGTTGATGAAGATCGCCAACGACCTGCGCTGGATGAACTCCGGTCCGCTGGCCGGCCTGGGCGAAATCGAGCTTCAGGCGCTGCAGCCCGGCAGTTCGATCATGCCGGGCAAGGTCAATCCGGTCATTCCGGAGGCGGCCTGCATGGTCGCCGCCCGGGTGATCGGCAACGACAGCACCATCACAGTGGCGGGGCAGTCGGGTAATTTTCAGCTCAATGTCATGCTGCCGGTGGTGGCCGCCTCGCTGCTGGAAAGCCTGCAGATTCTCGGGACTGTGGCTCGCCTGATGGCCGACAAGGCCATTGCGAGTTTTACTGTGCGCCACGATCAGCTCGATTCCGCGCTGGGCCGTAATCCTATCCTCGTCACCGCGCTCAATTCAGTGATCGGTTACGAAAAAGGTGCGGCGGCGGCCAAGCAGGCCTACCGCGAGGGTCGCCCGATCATCGACGTGGCGATGGAAGTGACCGAGCTATCGCGCGAAGAGCTGGAAAAGCTGCTTGATCCGCTCAAGCTGACTCGCGGCGGATTGTCTTCGGACTAAATGGCATGCGCTGGCGCCCGCCGCCGGAAAAATCCAGTCCCTACGTGACCGTCGCCGGGCTTCGGCGCCTGCGCTCGGAGCTCAAGGGTCTGTGGCCGAGCCGCAGAGAGGTCGTGGCCGCGCTCAGCGCCGCCGCCGCTGAAGGCGACCGCTCGGAGAATGCCGAGTACATTTACCGCAAAAAGCAGCTGCGCGAGATGGATCGGCGGATCCGCTACCTTCAAAAGCGTCTCGATCAGCTGCAGCCGGTCACCGTCGCGCCGGGCGACCGGGAGCGGATTTTCTTCGGCGCCCGTGTTCAGGTTGAGGATCAGCACGGCACCGTCAGCTGCTATCGCATCGTCGGGCCCGATGAGATTGGTCAGGCCCCGGAATACATTTCCGTCGATTCGCCCGTCGCCCGCGCTCTGCTGGGCAGACAGCGCGACGAGGAGGTGTCTGTCCCTGTGCCGGAAGGCGAGCGCCGCCTCGTCGTTCTGGCCATCGATTACCCTGGCGATGATACCGACGATAAGCCGGTGTCTTGAAACTTCGGCTCGCGATTCCCATCTAAGTGGTCGAGAGCGCCGCAAGGGCTCTTGTGGGTCTGGCCTGATGGGCAGGCAGACCTTGATTGAGACATCACTTATTGCTTCCAATGGAGGATAAGACCATGACCAATTTTGACCTCACACCGCTGTACCGTACCGCGATCGGCTTCGATCGTCTGGCCGACATGCTGTCCAACGCCTCGCGCGTGGATGCCGGCGGCTATCCCCCTTACAACATTGAGTCGCTGGGCGAGGACCGCTATCGCATCACCATGGCGGTGGCCGGTTTTGCCGAGGACGAGCTCGATATCGTCACGGAGCGGAACACGCTGACCGTTTCCGGTAGTAAGGGCGAAAGCGAGCAGTCCAGTGAAGGTGAGCTGCTGTACCGAGGTATCGCCACGCGCTCGTTCGAGCGTCGCTTCCAGCTGGCCGACCACGTCGAGGTGCACGGCGCCCGGCTAGAGAATGGCCTGCTGCATATCGACCTCAAGCGCGAACTGCCTGAGCAGATGAAGCCGCGCAAGATCGAGATCGGCGGCAGCCGTCTGATCGACAGCGAGAAGAAGGCCAAGGCGGCCTGATCGCGAGCTGCTTCGCTTTTCGGGTGAAGCCACCGGGGGCGCCCGTTTTCGGGTGCCCCTTTTTTGTACGATAATGACCAAATGTCGGCCACCCTGGACAAATCCCCCGTCTGGCTTTCTTTGTACCCGCTCTGGCAGTGGCTGGTGTTCATGCCTGTGGCCGTGGTCCTGACCGTCATCGGCGGCCTCTTGGCGATTCCTGTGGCTTTGTTCTCGCCGCGGGCCGCGAACCTCTATGTGGCCGTTAGCTGGTGCCGAATCCTGGCCAGACTGACGCCGGCGCGGGTGGAGATCAAGGGCATGGAGTACGTTGATCCGGAACAGTCCTATGTGGTCGTAGCCAACCACCAGAGCCAGTTCGACATTCCGCTGATCTACGGCTACTGCGGTCTTGATCTGCGCTGGGTCATGAAAGCGGAGCTGAACAGAATCCCGTTCGTTGCGGCGGGCTGTCGTGCCATCGGCCACATCTTTATTGATCGCGCTGATCCGGAGCAGGCCAGAGATGCGATCAATCGAGCGGTGGCTCGCCTGCAGCCCGGCACCGGCATCCTCTTTTTTGCTGAAGGGACGCGAAGCCGCAGCGGCCGGTTGCTGCCTTTCAAGAAGGGTGCTTTTCGGGTGGCAGTAGACCAGCAGCTGCCCATCTTGCCGATGACCGTGAGCGGGACACGAGATGTCCTTCCCGCGGGTACGCTGCGCCTGCGTCCCGGGACGGTCCGACTGCGGATTCATCCGCCGGTCGCGGTGGCCGGTTTACGGACCGGAGATACTGACGCGCTGCGCCAGCAGGTGCGCGAACAGATTGCATCCGCTCTGCCGGATGCCGCCTGATGCAGCTGCGGATCCCCGATCCGGGATACACGTCCTCTCCCCGGGCAAAGACCAGCTTCGTGCTGGCGGTCAAGCTGGCGCTGGGCTTTGTCGCGCTGATCTGGCTGGTGTTCGGCATACAGACCGTTGTTGGACCCGAAATGACCCGATTCGGGCTGCGTCCGCGCGAGCTGGACGGACTTTGGGGGCTTGTGACGACGCCGCTGCTGCACGGCAGCCTGAGTCACATCATGTCGAACACGCTACCGCTGTTCGTCGGCGGGGTCGCGCTGCTGTTTCTCTACCCAAACTCCAGTCTGCGCGTGCTGCCGATGATCTACCTGGGCTCGGCGGCGCTGGCCTGGACCTTTGCCCGTCCCAGTGTGCACATCGGAGCCAGCGGCCTGGTTTACGGCATTCTGACTTATGTGTTCGTCGCCGGGATTCTGCGCCGCGATCTGCGCTCGGTCGGCGTGTCGCTGATGATCTGGTTTTTCTACGGCTCCATGCTGTGGGGCGTATTTCCCCTGATGCCGCGCATGAGCTGGGAGCTTCACGCCAGCGGCATGATTCTCGGGCTGCTCCTGGCGTGGGTTTTCCGAGCCTGGGACCGCCCGCCGGTCAAGACCTACGACTGGGAATTCGAGGACGAGGACAGCGATCGATCCTGGGCTGAATCCGAGCCCGAGCAGGCTGCGCGCCGTGACCGCGACTGGCCCGGGCTGCACTGAGCGAATCGGCCATGTTTCTCAGACGCTTGTTCGCTGTGCTTCTGGCTCTGGCCATTCTGACCGTATTGATCGGTTTTTTTCTGCCCAGAGTGACCGTGGTCCAGCGTTCCCTGGTGATCGATCGACCGGCGGACGTTGTGTTTGAGGTTTTGCAGGATTTGCGTCACTTTCCGCAGTGGTCGCCCTGGTTCGAGCGCGTTCCGGAGGCTGGTTTTCGACTGGAAGGTCCGCCCCGCGGGGTCAGTTCGACGCTGGTCTGGAGCGATGAGAGCGGTCGCGGTGGCGGGCGCTTGTGGATCACGGCAGTCACTCCGCCGCGCCGGATTGATTTGCGCATGGAGCTGGGCGAGACGGAGACCGAAGGGTTTTTCCTGATCGAGCCCGCCACGGTCGACGGTCAGGAAGTCACCTGGGGGCTCCGCGTCGAGGCCGGTCGCTTCGATCTGGTCGGTCGCTACATGTCGCTGTTGCTGCCTGGCCTGGTCGGACCAGAGTATGCGAAGGGTCTGGAGCGATTGGCAACCTATCTTCAATCGGATGAGGGTGTTCCACCGCTTCCCGTGCGCCCGGACTCAGGCGGCTGATTCGCACTCAATCAATTTTTCGGGATCGATGTTAAGCGCCGCAAACCGGTCGTGCCAGCTGCCGGATGGGTCCGGCCGCCGAGTCCCCTCGGCCAGAACCGCGCGGAACTCGTTCCCGTCCAGCAATCTCACGCCCATTCGCTCCAGGTGGGGATTCCAGATCTGGCAGTCGGCCAATAGAAAGCGCCACTGCTGCAGGGCGTGCATCAGGCCCACCAACGCGATCTTGGACGCGTCCCGACGACGATGGAATTTCGATTCGGCAAAGAAGATCTTGCCCTGGCTCAGGCCGTACAAGCCCCCGGCCAGCTCATCATCGATCCAGACCTCCAGGCTATGGGCATGTCCGGCCTGGTGCAGCTCGACGAAAGCCGACCGCAGTTCATGAGTGATCCATGTGCCAGTCTGGTCTTCGCGGGGTCCAGCGCAGCCGTCGATGACACCGGCAAAATCCTCGTCCATGCTGAGGCGAAAAGCGCCCTGGCGCAGGGTGCGGCGCAGTCGGCGGCTGACATGCACGTGCCCGGGCAGCAGAACCGCCCGCGGCGTGGGCGACCACCACAGAATGGGCGGGTCCTGGTACCAGGGAAAAATGCCCCGTCGATAGGCCCGCAACAATCGATCAGGATGCAGGTCACCCCCCCATGCCAGCAGGCCGTCCGGATGGGTGAGCTCGGCTGGGTCGGGAAAGGCGGCACCTGGATCAGGCGCCAGCTGAGGAATCAAGTGGCGAGTCATCAGGTGGCGTCAGGCAAAGGGATTGAGGCTGTCGAGGTGCTCGCGGTACTGAAACAGTGCGGCCGCCTCGCTTTCAAGGTAGCGTGCTATGGCGTTTCTCATCCCGGGATGGCGGATGTAGTGGAATGAGTGCGTTCGGGTGGGCAGAAAGCCTCGTCGAATCTTGTGTTCGCCCTGCGCGCCAGGCTCGAAAGCCTGGAGTCTGTTGCGAATGCAGAACTCGATGCCCTGGTAATAGCAGGCCTCGAAGTGCACGTCTCGACAGTCAACCAGGCTTCCCCAGTAGCGGCCGTATAGACGCTGGTTGTCGTGCCAAAAAATGGCGGCTGCCAGGGGTTGGCCATTCCGCTCGGCCAGACAGACCTGGAATCGATCACCGAACCGCGCTGCAGCCTCGGCGAAGAAAGGCCGGTTGAGGCTGGGGTGGTTGCCGTAGAGCTGGAAGGTGGTCAGATAGCATTCTGCGACGAGGTCGATGTCGGCCGCGGACAGTTCGTTTCCGGCTTTCCATTGCAGCCGCCAGCCGGCCTCGGCTACCTTTCTGCGCTCAGCCCGAATATTCTTGCGCGCCTTGCGCCGAAATCGTTCCAGGAAATCATCGAAGTCGCGATAGCCGGAATTTTGCCAGTGGAACTGCCAGTCAAACCGTTCCAGCCACCCGGCGCTGCGCAGAATTTCGGCCTCCTCCCAGCGACAGAAATTGACCCCGGCCGACGACAGACCATTCTGATGCACGGTCTCCACCAGAGTCTCGACCAGTGCCCGCGCGCCGGTCGGGTCGGCGTTGACGCCCAGCAACCGCGGCCCGGTCACTGGCGTAAACGGCGCCGCCACCAGCAGCTTGGGATACCAGGCCATGCCGGACTGGTGGGCGGCCCGGGCCCAGGCCCAGTCAAACACGAACTCGCCGTGCGAGTGCCGCTTGATCCAGGCGGGAGCCGCCGATCGTATCTGGCCGCCGTCCTGGCAGGTCAGGAAAAAGGGCTGCCAGCCGGACGAGCCGCCGACGCAGCCGGCCCGCTGAACGCTGTCGAGAAAATCCCAGTCAATAAAGGGCCCGGGATTGGCCTCCAGCGACTGCCAGATCTGGCGAGCCGGCAGCGGCCGGTGTGCGTCCAGAAAGCTGTCAGGTTGTGGGATCGTCAAGGAACTTTTCAGCATCCAGGGCCGCCATGCAGCCGAAGCCGGCTGACGTCACCGCCTGCCGGTAGACGTGATCGGCCACGTCGCCGGCGGCAAAAACACCCGGCACGCTGGTCGCGGTCGCCATGCCGTTCAACCCGCTGCGAATCTGGATGTACCCGTCTTTCATGTCCAGTTGGCCGGCAAAGATCTTGGTGTTCGGATCATGACCAATGGCGATGAACACCGCATCAAGATCGATGTCACTGGTCTGTCCGCTGCCCACTTCGCGCACCCGCATACCGATCACCCCATCCTCGTCGCCCAGAACCTCGTCAAGCACATGGTTCCAACGAATGTCCACGGTCCCTTCTTCCACGCGCTGCAACAGCCGCTGCTGCAGGATCTTTTCGGCTCGGAGTTCGTCGCGTCGATGGACGAGGGTGACCTTGCTCGCGATATTGGCCAGATAGAGCGCCTCTTCAACGGCCGTATTGCCGCCGCCGATGACCGCGACCGGTTTGTTGCGGTAGAAAAAACCGTCGCAGGTCGCGCAGGCCGAAACGCCGCGACCGAGCAAGGCCTGTTCTGATTCCAGACCCAGGTAGCGGGCCGAGGCACCAGTGGCAATGATCAGGGTATCGCAGGTGTAGACGCCGCTGTCACCTTCCAGGCGAAACGGTCGGGCCTGCAGGTCGGCGGTGTGGATGTGATCGAAGATCATTTCGGTCTGGAAAGCTTCGGCATGCGCACTCATGCGCTGCATCAGCTCAGGTCCCTGCAGATCCGGGTAGTCTCCAGGCCAGTTTTCGACGTCGGTGGTGGTCATCAGCTGCCCGCCCTGTTGAATGCCGGTGATGATGGCCGGCTTCAGATTTGCCCGTGCCGCATAAACCGCAGCGGTGTAGCCGGCTGGACCGGAACCGAGGATCAGCAGGCGAATATGGCGAGAGTCGGACATGTATACTTCTCCAGGCTTTCGGGGGTCGAATGGCCAACCGGTCAGATCGGGTCGGGCGCGCTGCATTGCAAGCGCCCGGCGGCTGGTTTTCTAAGATAGCAGCCGGCTGCGGGCAAGAGACCAACAACGGTGACAAAAGATCACCAAATTTTTTCAAAAAGATTCATGGAGGGATGAAATGCGGATCGGGATTCCCACGGAAATAAAGACTCTGGAGGGTAGGGTGGCGCTCGTTCCAGCGGCCTGTGGAGACCTGGTGCGATCGGGTCACGAAGTGTTCGTGCAGTCCGGAGCCGGTCTGAACAGCGGATTTGCCGACGAGGACTTCGAGCGCGTGGGTGTCCGCATCGTGCCGGACGCGGCTACGGTCTACGGGCAGGCCCAGCTGGTCGTCAAGGTCAAAGAGCCGGTCGCCGGTGATCTGGATCATCTGCGCCGGGATCATCTGTTGTTCTGTTTTCTCCATCTGGCGGCCGAACCTGAGCTGACCGAGCGCTTGCTTGGGATAGGTCTGACCGGAGTCGCCTTTGAAACCGTGGAAGAGAACGATGGATCTCTGCCGCTGCTGGCGCCCATGAGCAATATCGCAGGACGAATCGGCGTCCAGGTCGCCACGCACCTGCTTCACCAACCGCAGGGTGGGCGAGGGATCCTGCTCGGCGGGCTGCCTGCCGCCGATCGCGGCCACGTCGTGGTGCTCGGTGCAGGTGCGGCCGGCGGCAACGCGGCGCGCCTGGCGGCTGCCTCGGGGGCGCGCGTGACCGTGTTCGACAAGCGACAAGACCGACTGGCCGAGATGATGGCGATCGGCCCCAATGTCACGGCGCTCTATCCTTATGCCGAAACCGTCGGGGAGTTCGTGGCGCGCGCCGACATTGTGATCGGAGCGGTCTTGGTGACCGGTGCCCGGGCACCCCATGTCGTCACGCGCGACATGGTCTCCAGCATGGCCGATGGCAGCGTGGTTGTGGATATTTCGGTGGATCAGGGCGGCTGCTTCGAAACCACCCGCGCAACGACGTATGCAGACCCGACCTACCAGGTCGACGGGGTGACCCATTTCGCCGTCACGAACATGCCCGGCGCGGTCCCACGGACCTCGAGTCAGGCGCTGTCTGCCGCGATATTGCCTTTCGTTCAGCGCATGGCGCGACCGGACTGGGAGCAGGTCATGGCGCTGGCGCGAGGCGTGAATGTGCGCGACGGTGAGCTTGTTCACCCGGCTTTGCGTTGAGCCGCCCGTTTCTGGCATGACGGTCGCGTAGCGCAAGGTTGCAGGGATGCCCCGATCGGCGAGCAAAACATCCGAGTCCAAAGACGCGCGAGAGGTCGCCATGACCCGGCGTCTGAGTGAAGCGGCGTTCCTCCTGATCCTGGTTGTGGCGTTGTACCTCCTGCTCAGCCTGCTGAGTCATCACCCGCTTGATCCCGGCTGGTCACGGGCTGCTGCGAGTGGCGAGCTGCGTAATCTCGGCGGACGCCTCGGTGCCTGGTTGTCGGACTTGTTCTTGTTCGCGTTCGGCTACATGGCTTATGCCGCCCCTCTGCTGATCCTGGTGCTTGGCCTGCGCCTGCTGCGCGAGCGCACCGAGCCGGCCGGGTTGGCTGAGTGGACGGTCAGGGCCGGGGGGCTTCTGCTGATGGTGCTGACCGGCTGCGTACTGCTTGCCCTGCAGACTCGCGGCAATCTGCCGCAGGCCGGGGGCGCTCTGGGGGAGGTGCTGGCCGAGCCGATGATTTCGGTACTGGGGTTTACCGGCTCGGCGCTCATTCACCTGAGCCTTTTTCTGGCCGGAACGACCCTGCTCACCGGTCTATCCTGGATTGTGGTCGTCGATCGAACCGGTTACTGGACACTGACATTAATCGAGCGGGTCGGTCACTTGACCGGTCAGGCTCGTGAGTGGTGGCACGGGCGCCAGGCGCGCGCGGTCAGAGAAGAGGTTCGAAAGCAGGATACGATCAAGCGCAAGGGTCGAGCCGAGGTCAGGATTGAGCCCCAGGTCGAGCCACAGGTCTCAAAGCGCGAGGATCTTCGCCAGCGGCAGCAGCCGCTGTTCAAGAACCTTCCGGAGGGTGGTCTGCCGCCGTTGGAATTGCTCGACGAGACGGGGGTCCAGCGGGCCGGTTATTCGGAGGGGACGCTGAAGGCGATGAGCCGGCAGGTCGAACTCAAGCTGGCCGATTTCGGCGTTGAGGCTGAGGTCGTGGCGGTGCATCCCGGGCCGGTGATTACTCGCTTCGAACTTCAGCCGGCGCCGGGTGTGAAAGGCGCGCAGATCTCCAACCTGTCCAAGGATCTGGCCCGAGCGTTGAGCGTGATCTCGGTGCGCGTGGTCGACGTCATTCCGGGCAAGAGCGTCATCGGTCTGGAGATTCCCAACCAGAATCGGGAAATCGTCCACCTGAGGGAAATTCTCGCTGCCGAGGCCTATACCAAGGCCTCCTCGCCGCTGACGCTGGGCCTCGGTAAAAGTATCTCGGGCAAGCCGCTCACGGCGGATGTTTCCCGAATGCCTCATCTGCTGGTGGCGGGGACGACCGGATCCGGCAAATCCGTAGCCATCAACGCCATGATTCTCAGCCTGCTCTACAAGGCCACACCGGATCAGGTTCGCTTGATCATGGTCGACCCGAAAATGCTCGAGCTGTCGGTCTATGAGGGGATAGGGCATCTCCTCACTCCGGTGGTGACCGACATGAAGGAAGCTGCGAACGCGCTGAGGTGGTGCGTGGCTGAAATGGAGCGGCGATATCGACTGATGGCAGCGCTCGGTGTGCGCAACCTCGCTGGATACAATCGGAAAGTGCAGGACGCCATCCAGCGGAACCAGCCGATTTCGGATCCCATGGTGCCGCCGGAGAGTTTGGCCGAAGGCGAGACCGCGCCGACCCTGGAACGGTTGCCGTTCATCGTGGTAGTCGTCGACGAGTTCGCCGACATGATGATGATCGTTGGTAAAAAGGTTGAGCAGCTCATCGCGCGGCTGGCACAGAAAGCAAGGGCCTCGGGGATCCACCTGATTCTGGCGACCCAGCGCCCGTCAGTCGACGTGATCACAGGCCTGATCAAGGCGAATATTCCCACCCGAATGGCCTTCCAGGTTTCTTCCCGGATCGATTCGCGCACCATTCTCGACCAGCAGGGCGCTGAGCAGCTATTGGGGCACGGCGACATGCTGTACCTGCCGCCAGGGTCGGGCCTCCCCGAGCGGATTCACGGCGCCTTTGTCGACGACCATGAGGTCCATGCTGTGGTCAGCTGGCTCAAGCAGCAGGGTGAGCCGGACTACCTCGAGGAAGTGCTGGCCGAGACCCAGACGACGGCGGACGGTCAGACCATCGGGGCCAACGGTCTTCCGGAATCCAGCGGCGGCGAATCCGAAGATGAACTTTACGACAAGGCCGTTGCCTATGTGCTCGAGAGCCGGCGCGCGTCCATTTCCAGCGTTCAGCGACAGCTGCGCATCGGCTACAACCGAGCCGCTCGATTGATTGAGGAAATGGAAGCCCAGGGCGTGGTCAGCCCGCCGGAACACAACGGCCAGCGCGAAGTGCTGGCGCCCGCTCCGCCGCGCGATTAAGCGCCCTTCGCCGGCCTAGCTTTTACAGGAAGGTTGCCATGTTGCGCTGTTTGATCTGCGCTGTGCTGTTGATTCCCGGTCTGGCACTGGCTGATGCCAGAGAGGCGCTTGATCGCTTTGCTGAAGGACTCAATACCTTGTCCGGATCCTTTCGGCAGATCATCTTCGACAGCGACGGCTTCGCGCTTGAAGAATCCGAAGGCGAGCTGTACTTCCAGGCACCGGACCGCTTCCGCTGGGATTACCAGCAGCCGTTCCCGCAGCAGCTGGTCGCTGACGGTCAGCGGATGTGGCATTTCGATGAGTTGCTCGAGCAGGTCACCGTCGGCGATCAGCCCGAGGCGGGTGAGTCGGCCCTGCTGGTCTTGACCCGACCTGAGCTGCTCGAACGATTTTACCGGGTTGAGCCCAGCAGCTCCGCCGATGAGCTTCACTTCGTTCCGCTCGATAGCGAGGCTGGCTTTGAGCGGGCCAGTCTGCGTTTCGTCGACGGCGTTCCGGTCATGCTGGAGTTCACTGACCGGCTGGTTGGGCAGATGACCGTGATCGAGCTGGCGGCGCTGCAGCGAAATCCTGACCTCGACGATGCGCTGTTTCGCTTCGAGCCGCCCCCCGGCGTCGACGTATTAGAGGGTTACTGATCGTTCGACTGCATATCGCCGCGATCGGGCTGCCGAATGGTCCCGGGAAATGGCCCACTCAGGGCAGAGAAACGGTCGCTTCCGGAGTCGGGCTGGCGATCGATGGGAGACCCCGGCCTTACCGGTCTCATCGGCGGCGGCCATCGATAAGGCGTATACAGCCACGATTGGCTCTGGACACTCGCGGGTGGTTTTTCATCGGAAGCCGACGCGGCCTCGCCTGTTTGTCGAGCCCGTGATAACGCCTGCCTGCGCTGCTCTATGAACGCCTGGTTTTGTGCGACGCGCTCAGCGAGTTGGTCGGGCGCCTCGATGACGCTTAGGGTGTTGCCAGTTCGATAGGGGTTCGCGTTGTCGTCGCAAGGACTGTCGCTAAAGATCACGCGACCATCCGGGCGATCGCAGCGGTAAATCGTTTCAGCGGCCACCCCGGGCAGGAGCACCGACTCGGCAAACAGAACGGCAAACACGATCGCCAGTGACGTCGGGCCTCGATGTCGCCGGATGCTCATCAGGTGCCATCGGGCCGATGGAACAGCCTGCGCAGGCGCGCGCTCAGGTTGTCGGCGTTGACGACCACGATGAAAACCTTGCGTAAGCGATCTTCCGGGCAGTTCAGGGCCTGCACGCCGTGCCAGGAATTGCCCTGGCGCTGGAACAGCAGAGAGCGATTGCCCATGGCATCAGCAACCCAGGTCCGGTCGAAGTCGTTAAAGTCCGGCGCACTGCTTCGTGAAAAGCGGCCGCCGTCATCAAGAATAACGGTCTGTCCGCCCCATTCTCGCTGCCATTCATCTTCGGTGTTGAAGTAAAAAATGTGCGAGCCCAGCTTGCGTTTGGCGTCGCAGTGCGGCGAAACCGAGGCACCGCGCGGGGCGTAGTGCCAATGGTAGCTGAGGGTGAAGCGCCGGGTGGCGAACAGGCGGGCCAACCAATCCTGGTAGGCCGTTCCGTTGAGCTCTTCGATGAACTGGTGCCAGGCCGGGTGCAGGTCGAGATCCGGTCGATACTCCAGCGCATAGCGGTCATGAGGCTTCTGGCCGTGGGCTCGTTTGCGGCCGAAACTGGCCTTCATCTGTGCGGTTTTCGGCATGTTCCGGCGAAGTAAATCAAAGCCTTCGTCGGTCAGCAGTCCCTCGGGGTTCAGCCAGGGGTAGGGATCCGCCTGGCGAAAGGTGGCCGTTTCAACTGCGCTCAGGCGATCGCGATCAAGGATTGTCTGCTCAGTGCTCATGGGTCTGCGAGTTCGCTTGGATGGATTGGGGTTCTGGGGCCAGCTTGACGGAAAGCTGGTCCGCCGCCTCGACCACGGTTCGGTCCAGTTCCGTGTTCAGCATCGGCCGAAAGGTCGAGGGAACGGGCTGCCCGAATGGCGCGGCGATACCAGCTTTCTGCAGTGCCGAGTGCAGGGCTTCGATGTCGCGCGGAGGGAGAATCCAGCCGCGCTCGAGCGCGCGGGCGGCCAGGTAGGTCTGGCCCTGCTGAGGGCGAATACTGCCGCGTCGGTTGAAGCGCGGTCGGATCGCGCGTTGCGCTACTTCCCGACTCAGACGCGCCCAGGGTCCTAGAGGGCGGGGCTCGAGTGGCCAGATCAGGAATCCGCGACCCTGGCTGGCTGCATCGGCCAGCATCGATTCGCTCTCGCCGCTCACGATCAGGGTATCGGCTTGGACCAGGGCTAGCTGATAGGGGTTTTGCGGGTCATCCGGGCGCCAGCGGTAGAACGCATCGTCAGCCGCCAGACCCGCCTGCAGGGCGTCTTCAATCGGCATGCTGCGCCGGCTTCCGACCACCAGCAGCTCAGCTTGCTGCTCACGCGCGTAGGTCGAGACCTGGCGCGCCAGTGCTTCGGCCTGCTCTTTGTCAAGTCGGTGCGAGCGGGAGCTGCCGCCGACCAGCAAAGCGACCTTTCGGGGCGCGGCCAGCCAATCCGACCAGCGATCCTGATCATGGGTCGGATCAACATGGCCGGCGTTGAGCGGCAGCAGCGTCATGATGCGGCGGGGATGAGGGGGAAGGCCAAAGTGCCGGCACTGAACAATCACGCTGCCTAAGGCTTTGGCCGGTCCAGCCTTGCGTCCGCTCAGAATCAGCCGTAGCTGTGGATTCTTGCTTTGCAGCAAACGCGCCACGCTGCAGGGCAGCCAACCGCCCGCCACCACGACGCGGGCGTTCTGCCCGATTCGGGGAAGGGGCGTTCTGCGGAGCGCTCGTGCCAGCGCGAACCCGATCTCACTGCTGCTGATGACCACCTCGCGGATAGGTCGACCCGTGTTCCGGGCCAGGGCGGCGCCCAGCGCGCGCGACTGGTTGGCGTGACCCGGCTTGCGGTGGGTCAGCACCACGATCGAGCCGTCGGCCACCGGTCCGCCCTGATGCTGCTCGCGACGCCCCCAGGGATGGCGATAGTCCAGCGTCCAGCGCGTGTCCGGATGAAGGCGTTCGGCGGCCATGAACTGCTGCTGCCAGAACCAGAGACTCCGGCGCGTTCGGCCTTTGGCGTGCACGCGCGGCTCGTGAATCGAAACCTCCAGGGAGTCCGTCGCCTTGAACAAGCGCTCGAGCACCCAGGGCAGATCCTGGTCTGGCAACCACTCCAGCACTCGATCGATCTTCAGGGAGGGCGAGCGGCCTTTCGGGGGCTGATGCCCGAGCAGTGCCCGCAGGTCCGGATCCAAGAGCCTGGCGCTGGCCTCGGCCCAGGCTGGAGAGGGTCGGTCGGCAGTGACCGTCAGAAAACCGTTTTGGTCGGCTTCGGCCTCCAATTCGCCCCAGAGCGGATCAGTTGGATTGGCGAAATAGACGAACTCGTCGGGAAACGGTCGCCAAGGCTGGGTGTGCAGGGTGGTGAAGTGCACCAGGTGCGAGCGCTCTGGGTGATACTCGCTGTCGCGCGCGTTCCAGCCACCGTCGAGAGGACCCCAGAGACCGGCCTTGCGAGCGCGCGCCTCGAGCGCCTTGCGGCCGAGCCGGCGCACATCATGGGCGTTCCAGGCATCACGCATGCGCTCGCAGTCGATCAGCATCACCGAGGTGTCGCGATCATTGATCGACAGAAAGCCAGCGCCTGCCATTGGCGTGTCGAACAGCTCGGCCGGATCCTTGAGGTAAATCTGGTCGGTATCGTTATAAATGGCGCGCCCGCTGAATCCGGCGAACTCGGGTATGGCAAAGCGGTAGTTAGTGAACCCCGTCAGCCAGAATCGCCGCTGAAACCCGGCGAGATCTCGCATGAGGTATATCTCATAAATTCTTGAAGGATCTCTATGTTTTTCAACTGACCAGATAAACACTCGCTCGGCTCTGAACTGCCCTCGCTCCGTTCCCAGGTAAATTCTGACCGGTGGCTTGCTGGATGGACGCTCGCCGCTGCGGACCCCCAGCACGATCCGGTCAGGGCGACCGCGATGCGCCGGGGGACGATCGGGATGAAAAGCCGCCGGGCGAACTCCTCTCGCAATTCGCTGAATCAGCAGGGGCATGGCAGGTGGTCTCCCTTCAGTGGCAGATCGACGGGCTGAGCGGATGGCGGTGCCAGCGGCGCTGATGCCAGGTCCACCATTGTGGGTGTTGGAGAATGTGCGCCTCCATCATCTCGCACAGCATTTTAACCTGCTCTTCAATTGGACGGGATCCGTCAAGCTGGATCGGGGCGCCGAGTCGGAAGCTCCAGACTCCGTCGACGCCGCTCAACAGCAGCGGAATCAGAGGCGCCCCGGTTCGCCGTCCCAGTTCCGCAGGGCCCGGTGGCATATCAAGATCCTTGCCCAGGAAGCGCGCGGCTACACCGCCTGTCTTGCTGGCCTGATCCATCAGGATGAACACGATTCGGCCTTGCCTTAGCGCTCGCAGCATGCGACGAAAACCGGCTGCGGCCGGCAGCGCCGCGATGGCGTCGAGCCCCTGCCTGGCGATGCCTCGGGCAAAAAACTCCGGACTGATCTTGTTGGACTCTCTGTAGACCACGCTGACCGGGTACCCGCGTTGCGCCAGGTGAATCGCGAGAGCGACGCCGTTACCCATGTGCATACCGAGCAGAACCACGCCCCGGCCAGCGGCAAGCGCTTGATCCAGCACCTGAAGGTTTTCGAGTGCGCACATTGACGCGACCTGGCCCGGCTGCAGCGCACCGCTGTAGGCCGCGAGAATCTCCAAAATGGCTCGGTCGTTGATCCGATAGGCCTGGCGCAGATCAGCCGGTAGTCTTCCTTCCTTGCTGCGCTCGGGCATGAGTTCGGCCATATGGTTGAGCAGGCGTCGGCGCCGATCGCGGCCGAGGCGAAAATGGACCGCGCCGAGATTTTCCCCGATTGCGCGGAGCCAAGCGGGTCCGCCCAGCGCTGAGAGTCTGGCCGTGATCTTGAGCAGGTGAAAGCCGCTGCGCCTCAGCCACCGCCGGGTCTTCAGCATGTCTGTACGCGTCCTTCGTGCAGCCGGATCACGACGTCGGCTGCCCGAACCAGTGCCTCGTCGTGGGTGACGGCCAGCAGAGTCAGCTGGCCCTTGAGCTGGCTGATGGTCGCGACGACCGCGGCTTCCGATTCTTGGTCGAGATTACTGGTCGCCTCGTCGAGAATCAGCAGCAAAGGCCGATGGATCAGCGCCCTGGCCACGGCCAGACGCTGACGCTGACCGCCCGAAAGGCGGCCCCCGCGCTCACCCAGCAGGGTATCCATGCCCTGGGGCAGGGCCTGGATGAAGTCCCAGGCATCGGCCATTTTCAGCGCCCGCTCAGCGTCTTCAGGCCCGAGCGCCGGATCGCCCAGGGTGAGGTTGCGGATGACCGAGTCATTGATCAGGAGTGGATCCTGTGGCACGTAGCCAATCATCCGGCGCCAGCGACGGTGATCGATTTCCTGAAGATCAACCCCGTCGACCAGCAGACGTCCCGAATCTGGATGCAGCAGTCCAGCAACCAGGTCAATCAGCGTGGTCTTGCCGGACCCGGAAGGTCCGGTCAGGACCGTCAGCAGGCCGGCTCCGATTTCCATGTCAATCTCGTCGAGCACCTCCCGCGCATCGTAGCGAAAGCCGACCCGCTCAAACCGGATGCCGACTTCCAGCGACGGCGCCCGGAAACCGCGCGGCGGTTCGGCTGCCAGTTTGGCCTCATCAATGGTGCCGGCCAGCGACCAGTAGGCGCTTTCACTGATAGCCATGTGCTGCCAGGCACGCTGGCTTTTGGCCAGGTGGTTGACGGAGCGCGCGATCAGGAAAATCATGATCATCACCGTTGCCATCGGCATGTTCATCTGAACCAGGAAAAAGAAGAAACCAATCCCGACCAGGATCGCCAGCATCGGCTCCTGCAGGGCGATCAGCGCGGCCTTGGCAAACACCTGGTTTTTGAGCGCTTTTTTCAGCTCACGAGTCTGTCGGGACAGCATGTTGTCGACATGGTCCTCGCGCCCCATTGCCTTGAGTGGCTTGACCGCCCCGAGCTGGTCTGTCATGACCGACAGCAGGGATTTCAGCAGGCCGGTCTGGCGTCTGCCGGCGCCCCCGGCCATGCGCACCAGGAAATGCAGCAGCCCGAGCAGCAGTCCGCCGAACAGCAAGGCAATCAAGCTGGCTTGCCATGAGATCAGCAGCGCCAGACCGGCATAGATCACGGCGTTGATGATCTGGGTTGCCATGACCGCGCCGTGGTAAAAGCCCTCGGAGGCACGGTGCGCCTCGGTGGCCATGGCGTTCGACAGTTTTCCCACCGGCTGGGACAGGTAGTAGCGCCAGCGGCTTTCCATGACCGAACGGACCAGGCCAAGCCGCAGGTCGGTGGCGACGTGGGCAACCGTGTAACCCACCTGGCGGTTGGCCAACAGAACGATCATCGCCTTGAAGGCGATCATGAGCACGCCCAGGCTGAGCAGAGTCACCAGCGTCGGATCAAGGCCCAGACGCTCGACCACGTCCAGGGCGACCTGCTCGGGCAGCGAAGGGTCTTCTTCCACGCCGGTAGCCAGGTTGAGCATCGACAGCAGCAGAGAGAGTCCCAGTCCGTCCAGCAGTCCGGCGATCACGAGCGCCGCGAGCGCCAGAGATGTCCGTCCAGGATAAGCGCGGGCAAAGGTCCAGAGCATGCGCAATGCACCCTGTCGCGATGCATTCACCGGAAGCCTCCCTGGCGCCACATGCGCCAGGCCAGGCCCCAGGCCGCCAGCCGGGGATGCCTGCGCATGCGCTCGGTGGGCGTGATGCGAACGCCGCTATGCCGTTCGACCTTCCATGTGATGTAGTCGATGCCGTTACTGAACGTGCCGGCCGCCTTGAACAGGCGGGCCAGGTTGAAAGTCTTTCCGGACACTCGACGCAATCGCCACTGCAGGCGCGTCAAACCGCGCCGGGCGCGGCCTGCGAGCGACTCGAATGTCGGGCCCTTCGCAACCAGTCCGCAATCACCCTGGTCCGCGAGTTTCTGCGTTAGTGCGCGCCAGTACTCGGGGTCGGCCGCGATCAGGCGAAGCGCATTGTCGGGAGGCTCCGGCCGCAGTTCGCAGCAATAGCTTGTCGTCAGCGCCAGCTGCCAAAACTCCGAGGGCGTGGCTGGGGCGGTGAGAAGGGGTGCGATGCGTCTGCAGTAATGTTGGGCGGCCACGGCGCGGCTCTCGGCGATGCGAGCGGGCAGGTCCAGCGCATCTTGCGCAAAAACCAGCCGGCAGGGCTGGGTGAAGCGTGCCCAGAAATAGTGATCAGCGCGGCTACGGCAACGTTTGGCGAACTGATCCAGCGTGATCAGTGCGTACTTGCAGCGAACCGCTTGCTGATCCTGTCCGGTCTGGAGGAAATAGACGTTGGGGGGCAGCAGGCGATTGAGGACGCTCGACGGATGCAGACCGTGAACGGCGCCATAATCGCGCACCAGGACCAGCAGATCGACCAGACCATCGTGGATATCCTGATCGCGCCGACAGGAGCCATACAGAACGACCGCCAGGAGCTGCGCCCCGTAGCGCGCCTGCAGCGCCGTCAGCAGCCCGTCCAGGCCAGACGGCGGCGCTTGGCAGAGATCATCCTGCATGAGTTCGACCAGCGCGTTCACGGCGTCAGGAAATGAAATTCCGGACCCGGCCGAAGGGTCACCTCGAGACCGGGATCGAGGTCGTATTCCTGACCATCGACGCACACAGCGTCCAGCCCACGGACGCTCACCCGGTCGGTTCGACCACTGAGATAGCCGGTTTCGGGCGTGAGGGCGGGGGCGAGGCGTCCGCGCAGCAGGCCAGGCAGGGTGGGCCAGAAACGAGCTGCCCGAGTTCCGATGGCGGTCAGGCGCACGGGCCCGCTGCCCCGGACCGCGTAGGGATCAATCCAGCCGCGTTGATGCTGCAGTGAAGTCGCGATGAGAATGCGCGCGGGCTGATCCAGCGTCCCGAGAGCCCCTGCATCAATGGTCATGGCTCGCGGCCGAAATCGGGATCGACCCATCGCGCCCAACAAACCAAGCTGCAGAACCCGCCAGGCCGAGGAGGGATGTCCGGTCCTGAGCCATCCACGATGACGCTTTCGGTAGCTGTGGCAATCGCGGATGACGTGGTCGACCAGGGCGCCGGCGACGAAAAAGCCGTGCAGGGTTCGACCAGTACCCGGTTGCTCCAGCCTGAGGATTCGCCGGTGGGCGGTGGCCAAAGCCTGCGGCCGATGCAGGGCCTGCTCCATCAGCGCGACCAGCGACCGATGGGTCCCCAGGTCGCGGGCGGTAAAATTGGTCCGTCCACCGCCGAGCACCAGCAAATCAGGCAGCTTCGGCAGTGGCGCTTCAATCAGCGCCGAGGCCGCGGCCTGGACGGTGCCGTCGCCGCCGATCAGTATCAGGCGACCGGGCAGCTCGGAGCCAAAATCGGCCAGCGCTGAGCGTATCTCGTCCGGGTCATGGACCACGTTGACCGATGTTCCGGCGGCTTGCGCGGTGCGGCAGACTTGGTCGAGTCGGTCGCCCTCGCTTAAGCGAAAGCTGCGCGGATTGACGAGGATGCAGGCTGCGGCTGGGCCGATTGTGGCTTGCCTGTCAGTCGTGGTACCGGTCGCATCCGGTTCGGCGGCCAAGGAGGACATTCAGACGGGCGCAGGGTGAATGCTGACGACCGGCTCAGGTCGCTTGTCCGGATCGCCAGGTCGCCACCGCGGAATCTGTCGGTCGGACCGCGGCGGCCCGCCGGAACAGATTTCCGACGACTCGAAAGTAATTGTCATGGTTGGCCACCGCATACGGAGAACTCGACCCGAAGCGGGCCATCAGTCGTCGATGGGCCCGGCCCATGTTGTGATACGGCAGGCCCGGGAACAGGTGGTGCAGCGCGTGGTAGCGCAGCCCCACCGGAAATAGCCAGAGGGTCAGCCAGGTTTGACCCGTAATGTTGATCGAATCTTCCAGCTGTTCCAAATGCGACATGGGTTCCCCCTGCCTGGCATAACCATGTGCGGCGAGGTTTCGGACCCAGTTCAGCCCCAGCGTCCAGGCGTGCAGTAGCCAGGCCATGAGCCAGTGAACCGGCTCGACCGGCCCGAACACGGTCAGGGCAAGCCAGAACAGGATCCAGCCCAGCGCCAGCCATTCCACAGCCTCGAGATGGGCGCGCTCCTTTTCCGGAAACGGTTTGGAGTAGTACGGGTTGGAGGTGTAGGCCGAGCCCCGCCTTAGGATCCAGCCGCGAAGCTTTGGACTGAATCGAGACAACGGTCCAACGATGCCGAAGCGGGCCAGCGCCAGCAGCGGGAGAATCGGTAGGCGCAGCAGGTACAGAACGGTTTCGCGCAGCGGTGCGGCAGCCAGCGGCAGATATTCCCCGTCGCGCGGCGTTCCGAAGTGGGCGCGCGAATGATGTTCGATGTGATTGCGGTACAGGATCCACGGCATCAGCAGCGGAATTCCGATCAACAGGTTCCAGGCGCGCTTGAACGCGGTCAGCTCGCCGCGCGGCATGTGGATGATTTCGTGCATGAAGGTGCCGGCTCGATAAAAGGCAACGCCGGCCACGATCAGACCTGCAATCTGACCGGGAGAACCCCAGGGCAAGAAAAAATAGGCCGCGGTGGCCGACCAGGCCACGGCCGCGCTGATCAGCAGATCGGCCCAGTAAATCTGACCGCGACGGTCAAACAGGTCATCGACCTCTGCGTGCGCCTGACGGATCCACTGCTTTTGTTCATGTTCGTTCATAGCACCCCATTATAAGCGGCTGGTGCCGCTCTCCGCCCGTTCCGCCTAGGCGGCAACGGTCATCTCGGTCAGGGCAGCGATGACCTGATCGACATCCGAGTCGCTATGGGCGGCGCTCAGCGATATGCGCAGCAGGTTCATGCCCGAGGGCGTGGCGGGCGGAATCATGAGGTTGGCATACACCCCGGCCGACAGGAGCCCGTGCCAATGCGCCAGCGCGGTTTCGCGGTCCGGCAGGATGATGGCTGCAACCGGCCCCGGCGTGCTGCTTCCCAGCCGGTAGCCGAGTTCTTCAGCCGCCTGGTAGAGGCGGTTGAAGTTCCGATGCAGCTGGCTGCGCAAATGCTGACCGCCGAGCACTTTCTGCAGCGCTGTGCGGGTTCCGGCAATGGTGGCCGGTGACGGCGAGGCGGTGAAAATGTAGGGACGACTGGCCAGACGCATATGATCGAGCTGAGCATGCGGCGAAACGCAAAAGCCGCCGAGCCCGGCCAGGCTTTTGGAAAACGTCCCAACGATGAAATCCACTCGATCCAGCAGGCCGCAAGCTTCAGTCAGACCCAGCCCGCGTTGGCCGAACACGCCGAAAGAATGAGCCTCATCGACCAGCAGCCAGGCGCCGTGCTTCTCCTTGACCTCGACAAAGGCCTCCAGCGGCGGCTGGTCGCCCAGCATGGAATACAGCCCTTCGACCACGATCAGAGCCTTGCTGGCGTCATCGCCGAGTCGAGCCAGACGGCGATCCAGGTTGTCCGGATCATTGTGACGGAAGCGAAGGGTCTCTGCCTGGCTAAGCCGGGCCCCATCGTAGATGCTGGCGTGGGAATCGGAGTCCAGCACCAGGTACTCGCCGCGGCCCACCAGGGTGGAGAGGGCGCCCAGATTGGCTTGATAACCTGTTGAAAAGACAACTGCAGCGGGCCATCCGAAAGCAGCGGCCAGCTCTTGCTCCAGCGCCCGATGACTATCGTAGCTGCCGTTGGCCATGCGCGAGCCGGTCGTGCCCGAGCCCAAAGTTCGCAGCGCAGTACCGGCTGCGTCAAGCACCTCAGGGTCGAAGGTCAGGCCGAGATAGTTGTTGGTGCCGGCGAGAATGACCTCATGCCCGTCGATGCTGCCGCGTGTGGCCGATCTCACTGACTCGATCGGCGTCGCGATCGCAGCGGGACCGTTTGCGCTGAGGGCGCCGCGAGCTTCGGCCATTGGCTGGAATTTGTCGAACAGGCTCATGATGGGTTCTCTTGTAGATGGACCAGCCGATCGGCCAGATCGTCAAGGGTTTGAACCTCTGCCAGAAGCTCGACCGGAACCGATAAATCCAGCTCGTCTTCGATTTCCATGACCAGATTCATGATCTGGACCGAGTCCAGTCCGATATCGCTGGTCAGGGCGGATTGCCAGTCGATGTCTTGCTGCTCGGGCAATACCTCTTCAAGCGCGGCGGTGATCGCCTGCTCGGCTTGTTTGCGAAAGTCGGTCAAGATCGCTTACTCCATCCGGGAAGTTCGACCAGCGCCACTTCAAACGGCCGCTTCGGGCGCCAGTCCGGCAATA
>JAZBOC010000147.1:0-13574 GCA_036353315.1 Wenzhouxiangella sp.
GCCGACAGCCCGGCGTCGGACCTCGCCGACCCAGGCGCGCAGGCTGTCCAGCAGCACGTAGACGTAAGGCACCACGACCAGGCTGATCACAGTCGAGAACGTCAGACCTCCGATGATGGCCCGGGCCATGGGGAAGTAGGGTGGCCCGCCGCCACCGATCCGGGTGTTGCCCACGGCCAGCGGGATCATCGCCAGTACGGTCGTGGCGGCGGTCATGAGGATCGGGCGCAGGCGGTCGCGGCCGGCCTGGATGACCGCCTCATCGCGGGCTAGCCCCAAGCGCCGCAGATTATTGACGTGATCGATCAGCACGATGCCGTTGTTGACCACGATGCCCATCAGGACCAGCATGCCGATCAAGGCCATCAGCGACATTTCGGTGCCGGTGATGAAGAAAAACCAGTAGACGCCAATGAATGAGAACAGGATTGAAGTCACGATCGAGGCCGGGAACAACGTCGACTCGAACAAGGCCGCCATCACGATAAACACCAGCGCAATGGCCAGCAGCATGTTGAACACCATCTGCTGCATGGCCTCGTCTTCCTGCTCGAAGGCCTCGCCGAAGCTCCAGCTGTAGCCCGGCGGAAAGGCGATCTGGTCCATCACGGCGGTGAGCCGGTCGCGGGCCTCGTTGATGGTCAATCCATCAAGGTTCGCGCCGACGCTGACCGCGGTGCGCCGGTCCTGACGGCTGATTGAGCTCGGCCCGCGCACCAGCTCGAAGCGGGCCACCGTCGAAAGACGCACACGCTCGCCGTTGCGATTGATCAACGGCAAGGCCTCTAGCTGGGTAAGGCTTTGACGGTCCGCGCCCTGGAATTCCAGGCGCATGTCCAGCTCACCCGTCGGGGTGCGAAACTCGTTCAAGGTCTGCCCTCGCATGGCCAGTGCAATCGATCTGGCGATCTCCTCGACCGACAGGCCATTGCGCTGCGCCGCCTCGCGCCGGACGATGACGCGGATTTCTTCCTCGCCGTTGGCCGCGTTCGAGCGCACGTCGACCAGACCGTCCAGCCGACCGAGCACGCGGACCACATCCTCGGCGATCTCGAACAGACGCTCACTGGACTCACCGAACAGGTTAACGCTGAGATTCTCGGCCCCACCGCTTCGCTGGCCGTCGAACGAGGGTCGCCCGATGGCGATGGCCGGCAGATTCTCGCGCACCCGGTCGCGCACTTCATCCAGGGTGATTTCGCGCTCGGGATCAAGGATCAGCGTCGTCTCGGCCCGGTTCGTCGTGTAGTAGGAGTACAGCGACTCAAAGCCGATGGCTTTCTGGTTGGCGCGCAGATAGTCCTCGATCTCGTCCACCGCATCGCGTACCTTCTCCAGGGTATAGCGACCCTCGACGTTGTAGCGCAGCATCAGGCGGTCACCGTCGGATTCGTCGAACATGTTGGTCTGCACCTGGCTGATCGGGATGACCACAGAGGCCAGCAGCAGCAGGACCAGACCGGCCGCAGTCCAGCGATACTTCAGGCCAGCTCCAAGCACGCCCACATAGAACTGCGACAGACGATGGAGCCAGCCGGCCTGATCAGTCCTGGGCAAGACCTTGACCCGCAGCGCCAGCAAAGGAATCAGAGTCTGGGCGATCAACAGCGAGGCCAGCAAGGCGATCGTAATGGCATAGGCCACGTGCGACAAAAACAGCGTGATCTGGTTCTGCGCGCCGAAGATGTTGGGCAGGAAGACGATGATGGTGGTGAGCGTTCCAGCACTGATCGCCATTGCCACCTCGCGCACCCCCAGCAAAGTGGCTTTGCCGGGCGCATGCGGCATTTGCTGCTTCTTGCGGTAGATGCTCTCCGTGACCACCACGCTGTTGTCAACCAGCATGCCGATAGCCAGCATCAGACCCATCATGGTCAGAATGTTGAGACTCAAGCCGAGGAAATACATCGCGGCCAGGGTCATCAGGACCGCTGCCGGAACCGACAGCATCACGATCAGGGTCGCCGTCCACTGGCGCAAGAACAGGTAGAGAACCAGCATCGACATCAGCGCGCCGATCAGACCGGCCATGGCCAGATCCTTCAGGCTGGTGACCACGCCGTCGGCCTGGCTGAACAGGACATAGAGGTTGATGCCCGCCATGTCTGAAAGCTCGCCGATCGACTCGACCTCTTCGAGAACACGTTCACTGACCGCGACCAGGTTGGCGCCACTTTCCAGAAAGACGTCCAGGCCGATCGCAAATTCGCCGTCGAGTAGCCGTTCGTAATCGCGCGGTGGAGATTCCAGGTTGACTTCGGCGATGTCGCCCAGGCGCAGGCCCTGCGCGTTGATCGGCAGCGCGCGAATCTCATCGAGCGCGCGGAATTCGCCAATCGGGCGCACGCGGATCCGCTGACCGGCCTCAATGTCGTCGAGATAGCCGCCCGAGACCGAAAAATTGGACGCCCGCAGTCGCAGGCTCAACGCGTTCAGATCGATCTGGTGAGCCGCGACGCGGTCGGCCATCAGCTGGATACGCACCGCGCGCGGCTCAATGCCGTCGAGCGAGACCCGCGCCACGCCTTCGATACGCTCGAGGCGACGACGGACGTTGCGGTCCAACAGTTCATAGGCATCGCTCAGGTCCAGACTCGAGCCGATGCGCAGCCCCAGGGCCGGCTCGTTCTCGTTGGAAAAGCGCTGGACCAGGACCCGTTCGAGATCATCGGGCAGCAGGTGGCGGATGCCGTCAATCTTGTCGCGCGCCTCAACACCGCGGGCCGACATGTCGGCGTCCCAACCAAAGAACATGAAGATGGTGGCGCCGTCCTCGTTCGAGCGCGAATTCATCCGCTGGATGCCGCCCATGGTGGCCAGAGCGTCCTCAACCGGGCGGGTAATCAGACGCTCGACTTCCTCCGGCGTACTGCCCGGATACGGAAGCTGGATCAGCATCCCAGGGAAGTCAACATCGGGAAAGAATTCCAGCGGCAGCAGGCGCAGCGCGACCACCCCCATGAGCATCAAGCTGACTGCCACCATCAGCGTGGTCACCGGGCGACGCACCGCCTGACCGGCTGCGGTTCTCATGCCGACGTACCCTGCGAGAACGAGTGCTGCAGTGCGGTTTCCGGCTCGCTAGACGTTTGCTGGTCCGCTTCGGTCCGGCGACGATCCAGCAGGCTGTAGACCACCGGAATGACCACCAGCGTCAGCAGCGTCGAGAACAGCAGGCCACCGATGACGGTGACTGCCATGGGCGCGCGCAGCTCCGAGCCCTCGCCCAGCCCAAGGGCCAGCGGAATCAGACCGAGCGTGGTGGTCAACGTGGTCATCACAATCGGGCGCAGGCGTGCGCGTCCCGCCTCGATAATCGCCGGGGTTCGGGCCAGACCCGACGCGCGCAGCTGGTTGATCCGCGTCACCAGCACAATGGCGTTGTTGACCACGATACCGGCCAGCATGATCAGACCAATGAATACCACCACCGAGAGGCTTGATCCGGTCGCCCAAAGGGCGAGGATCGCTCCGGTCAGGGCCAGAGGTATGGTCAGGAGAATCACCATCGGATGCACCAGAGACTCGAACTGCGAGGCCATCACCAGGTAGACGAGGAAGACCGCCAGGGCCAGCGCAATCAACAGCGACCGGAACGCCCTCTCCATCTCATCGCTCTGCCCGGCCACGCGCAGGCTGACACCCTGAGGCACGGCCATGCCGCCAATCAGCGCTTCTGCCTCCTCGGCTGCGCTCCCCAGGTCGCCGAAGGCCGGAGTCGCGCTGACGACGGCCACCCGCTGCTGACTGACCCGGCGAATGTCGGCCGGACCTACAACCTGCGAGATCTCGGCTACGGCATCCAGGGTCACCGGCCGTTCCGAACCGGGGTTGATGACCAACTGGCCGAGCCGTTCGACCGAATCGCGCTGGTCGTTCTGGGCCCGAACCAGCACGTCAATGCGACGCTCGCGCCAGGTATAGCGGGTCGCGACCTCGCCGCGCACCTGGCGGACCACGCTGTCGGCAATTTGGTCGGCGCGCAGTCCCAGCCGGGCAGCACGTTCGTGATCGAAGCGAATCTGGATTTCGGGATGACCCTGGTCGAGACTGGTCTGGACCTCTTCGAGCCGATCCGAAGACTCTAGCCGCTCGACCACGCGCTCGCTGACCGAACGCAGCTGCTCGAGATCATAGCCGGCCACTTCAATCTCCAGCGGCGTGGAGAAGGTGAACAAATCAGGCCGGCGGATGGTGAAATCGACCCCAGCCTGGCGGCTCAGATATTCGCGCAGGGCACGCGTGACCACGGCCTCCGCAGCACCATCCTCGAGCACCACGTTCAAGGTGCCGGTGTGCTCGCCGGCTTCTTCGGGGTTACTGTCTAGTCGCCGGCCGGTGCCGGCCACGCTGTCGACGCGAGCGACGCCGGCCTGCTCGCGAGCGAGCCGATCAAGCTCGCGCATAAACTGGTCGGTCTCGGCCAGCGGCGTGCCGGCCTCGAGCTGGACCTCAACCTGAAATTCGCCCTGGGCAAGGCTGGGGACCAGCTCCATGCCCAATCGCGGGATCAGCAGCAGCGAGCCGCCAAATAGTGCCAATGCCCCGACAAGCGTCAGGCCACGCCGCGCCAGGGCCCAGTGGAGAACGCTTGGGTAGCGCCGAGCCAGCGCATCGTAGACTCGATTGAAGACAACAACAATGGGGCGAATCAGCAGACCGACCAGCTGACTCAGGCGCCCGATCAGCCAGGCCCCGGCCTTGACCAATGCCGTTGCCAGACCGGTCAGCGCGCGGGCCAGCAGGGCCCGGAATTTGCCCAAGACCCCGCCGGACGGCGGCTTCGGGCCGACCTCGGCAGCCACAGCAGCTGTACGAACAGATTCACCCAACGAGGCCAGCATCGGAATCAGGGTCAAGGCCACAGCCAGCGACACCAGCAGCGCATAGGTCACCGTCAGGGCCTGATCGCGAAAGAGCTGTCCGGCAATGCCGTCGACGAAAACCAGCGGAAAGAACACCGCGATCGTAGTCAGCGTCGCCGCGACCACGGCACCCGAGACCTCGCCCGCCCCCTCGCGAGCCGCCTCGATCCAGCTTGCACCCTGCTCGCGCTTGGCGGCGATGTTTTCAAGCACGACGATGGCATTGTCGACCAGCAGTCCGATCGCCAGGGCGATCCCGCCCAGCGACATGATGTTGAGCGTCAGACCACTGGAATACATCGCGGCAAAAGTGGCGATCACCGAGACGGGTATGGCGATGCCCACGATCAGGGTCGAGCGGAGGTTCTTGAGGAACAGATAAAGCACAGCGACCGCCAGCAGCCCCCCGAGGACGGCGGCCTGGATCACTTCAGAGATGGCGCTGCGAATAAAGACGGATTGATCGTAGGTCCGGGTCAAGGCAAGATCCGATGGCAAGCCCTGCTCGATCCGGCTCAGGGCCTGATCGACCTGGCGCGCCACGGCGACCACGTTGGTATCGCCCTCGCGATAGATCGCCAGCTCGACCATCTCAGCACCGTCGACCCGGGTGATCGCTTCGCGCTCGCGCCAGCCCTGAGTGACGTCAGCGACATCGCGAAGATAGATGGGGCGGTTGTCCCGCGTCGCGACGATGACATCATCGATGTCATCAACGGCGGCAAATTCATTGAGCGTGCGCACCAGAAACTGGCGATTGCCTTCTTCCAGACGCCCTCCGGACAAGTTGACGTTTTCAGCCCGCAGACGGTTGGCGACCAGTTCAGCGCTCAGATCGAGCTGAGAGAGCCGGTACTGGTCGAGCGAGACCTGGATTTCATCCTCCAGCCCGCCCGACACTGTGACTGCAGCCACGCCGGCAACCGACTCGAAGTCCTGCTTGAGCCGCTCATCGACGAAACGGCGCAGAAGTCGCAGTTCGGTCATGGCCTCACCAGCCGATGCCGGCGGCAAGAGCGCGTCATCGCCGAATTCGGCCTGCGTGTCTCGGGCCAGGGCGAATCGGAGCACAGGTTCAGATGCCGGGTCGAAACGCAGTAGCAGCGGGCGGTCGGCCTGCAGCGGCAACATCAAGCTCTCCAGACGCTCGCGCACGTCCAGCGCGGCATAGTCCATGTCGGTGCCCCAGAGAAACTCCAACGTCACGTCAGACTGACCGGCCCGGGACACGGAGCGGACTAGGCGAACCCCGCGGACCACGCCGACCACTTCTTCAATCGGCCGGGTAATCAGGGCCTCGATCTCGGCCGGGGCGGCGCCGGCAAAGTCGGTCCGAATGGTCAGCGTGGGGTAAGACAGGTCCGGCAGCAGACTCAAGTCCAGACGCGACAGCGAGACCAGCCCGAACAGCATCACGGCCAGCGTCACCATCGCGATGGTGACGCGACGGCGGGTCGCCAGCCGGATCAATCTCACGCGTCGTCTCCCGCTGAGGCGTCGGTTGAGACCAGGCTGGACGTGCTGTCATAGTCGACCGGCTGGTTGAGGACCAGGACGGTCGAGCCGGTCCGCAGGCTGGCCTGCCCGGTCGTGACCACCTGTTCACCGGCTTCCAGACCTTCGGTGATCTCGAAATGTCCGTTGTTGCGGTAACCGGGCATAACCGCCCGGCGCTCGGCCTGACCGTCGCGGATCACGAACACCGACGAGCGGCCGTCCTCGCTCAGCACGGCTTCGACCGGAACCAGAACGACCTCGTCGCGCTGGTCGTAGATGATCGAAAAGCGACCAAACATGCCCGGACGCAAGCGCTTGTGCTCACCGCCAAGCTCCACCGTCACTCGAAAAGTCCCCGAGTCAGGATCGATCACCGGACTGATCCGGGCGACTTCACCGACAAACTCCTCGCCCGGGAGCGCGTCAGCCCGCAAAATCGCCGTCTGCCCCGGCTGGAGCCGGCTCAGCTCGCGCTCCGGCACGTCCAATACCGCTTGAAGGGGATCAAGCGCGGTGACTTCAAACACAGGGTCAACGGTATTGACCTGATTTCCGACGCGCACCTGACGCATTGAGATCACCCCGTCGATGGGGGCCGTGATCTCGCTGTAGGACACCTCGAGCTGGGCCAGCTTGTACTGCGCGCTTTGCGCCTCGAACTCGAACTTGAGACGATCAAAGGTCTCTGTGCTGATCATGTCGCGCTCGTGCATTTCGCGATGGCGATCAAAGTCTTGCGCAAGCCGGCGCATATTGGCTTCAGCCTGGGCCAACTGCAGTCGGAGGCGGTCGGCGTCGAGCCGGGCCAGGACCTGGCCGGCCTTGACCGAGTCACCCTCTTCGACCAGAAGCTCCATGACTTGACCGCCGATACGAGGAACCACCTTTGCCCGGCCATCGGCTTCGAGCGAGGCGGTGGCCGAATAGAAGGCCGACACCGAGCCGAGCTCTGCTAGGGCGACTTCGACCGGGATCTGCTCGACGATTTCAGCGTCTTCTGCAAGCGACTCGTCCGACTCCGGCGCCTGATCGCATGCCGTCAGAATCGTCAGGGAAACAGCGGCAATAAGGATCATCAGCCTGTTCATTGGGTTACTCCGGTAGGCTCATTAGGTGTGTTGGTGAACTATAACAGTAGATGACTAAACTCCGGATGTGCCGAAGGTCATGGAAACGGCCGTTTTTGCTTACGGCCGCCGGATTACGCGGACCACATGCTCCGTGGGATACTGCGAGGATCAAATAAATAGGCCAAAAGTGTAGTTGTGACCTGTCAACGCGCCAGTCTCTGTCCGAACCCAAGCTTCTGCGACGCTGTATCTTCTGGTGCGCCGGGTGGCTGCGACGCGACCAGACGCTCCGCTCAATGGCTGAGCGAAGCGACCTAATCTGGTCGGACTTTCAGACTACTGTTCGAATCGATCGCGAAAGATTTCGTCGACAAGAGGTGGCGGGGCGTCAAACGCCGGGTTGAACTCCACCGAGCCGATGTCACACAACTCAACGCCGTCATTATCGCCGTCGATCGGCCGGGGCTGACCCCGCTGATCAGCACTGAACAAGAAGCAGACATTCCCTGTCCCGACCCCATCGATGAGCACGCTGTCGGGCAAGGGCATGAAGGTTGTGGTCAATCCGCCGAAGTCGCCGGGTTCGTCTCTGAACGGCATCTCGATGTTTTGAAAAGAGTTGAATCCGGTAAAACCACAGGTTTCATCCGAGCTTGCGTTGACGTTGAACGCTACATCGAATTCCGGATCAGCGGTCGGCAGTCCGTTGCAGTCGCCGGTATGCCCGTAGATCACGGTGTTGTCGATCCAAAGCTGCAGTTCGCCGAGCCGATCGATATTGCGCAGAAAACGCAAGCCGCGCTGGTTATTGTTGACAATCGTCAAGAACTCCAGCCGGGTTTTCTTGCCGTCGATGAAGATCCCGTTGGTATTGTCATAAAACGTTGAGCGGGTAATGCGAACACTGACATCGGCAGTCTCATTGAAGCCGGTCTTGGCATGGACTGCATATTCGTTAGGCAGGAAAGCTCCCTCACCGCCCGGGATCACGCCATTGGATCGAAACGTGGACGTGCCGATCCAAAGATACCCCCGACTCAAGATTGCCGCGCCGTCGGCAAACTGCGGCGCGACGTGCTCATCGGTGATCGCGTTGAAGAAAAACTCGCTCTCTGTTACGAGTACTGAGCCGTCGGAATAGATGGCACCGCCGATGTTGGCGATGTTTGCAGACACATTCGAGCGAGACAGGACAAGCGAGCCTTCGTCGTTGATGTTGGCGCGAACATTGAACGCGCCACCATTCGTCGTTCCGGGCACGTTGGCAGATCCGGCGACGACATCGATGTTTTCCAGCACCAGCCGGCCGGTCGGATGAATATCGAAAACCCGGTCGGCATACGCGCCGTTGATCACCGGGCGGTTGTCCGTGCCGTTGAAGATTCGAATGGTCCGCAGGATATCCAGATCGCCGGTGAGCGCGGCATCCTCTCCAGCCCCGGTATTGGAAAGCGTATACGTGCCGGTCGCTAGAAGAATCTGATGCTCTCCCGGATTGGCGTTGGCTTCCATGATGGCCGCGCGCAGGGTACAAACCCCCGGGACGGCATTCAAGGGGCTGCATAACCCGTCGCCGGGGTTGGCATCGGGTATGTCGGCGGTATTGTTTACGATAAAGTCCAGAGCGGCGGCAGGACTCGCGCTAAGTGCCAGCAGCAAGGCCAATGGCATCAGGTTCAAGAGCTTTTGCATGGTCGACGGGCATCTGATGTGGTGGTTGACTTAGTACAACGACAAGAGCGCTTGAACTTGATCAAAAAAAATTCATCATGATGCCTGCGGGAGCGTTGAGCTAAGCTAGGATGTCAACATCTCATTCAGACAGAAAAACCAATAAAGGCACTACAACCATGCAATCAAATGAAGAAACACGACTGAGCCAGCAGGCTCCTGAAGAGGCTTCGGCCGCTCAGGTCGAGCCGGCGCCGAAAAGGCGCGGACGCCCACCCGGTTCAAAGAACTCGAAGAAATCGGCCTCCAAGAAGAAGTCGGGCAAAAAAAAGATTTCGAAGAAACTGACCTCCGAACCTGGAAGCAAGAAAGCCACGCGCAAAAAGGCCAGCAAGAAAAAAGCTTCAAAAAAGAAGCGCGCCAAAAAGAAAACGGCCGGCGTTACAGCGCCGTCAGAAGGTCTCTCGCGACTCATGGCCGCTGTCGAGGAATTGCGTGATGCGGTGGTGGATCTAACCCAGTCCAAGGCCGAAGACCATCATCATGCGGTGATTGAACTGCGCACAGCTGCGAAAGCCCGAATCGCCGAGCTGGAAGATCTAACGGTGCGAACACTCAAGCGCTTTGGCCTCTGAGATGTTTTGAAAACTCTTTCCATGGGCGGCGGTTGCCGCCCTTTTTTTGTCCGGATCAATCGCAGTCGGGAGTTGACCCCTGACCCTGCAAGCCGCATCCTGATGATGCGCATCGCTGAATGGAGAGGCCATGACAAGCTGGCATGCCTTGACGGGGGAAGAGGCACTCGACAAGGTTGAAAGCTCTTCTGAGGGGCTGTCCTCTGAAGTTGCGCAAAAGCGTCATTCAGAGCACGGTCCCAACAAACTGCCCGATACTGCCCGCCGCCCATGGTGGCGCCGATTGTTGGCGCAGTTCCACAACGTACTGATTTACGTCCTGATCGCTGCCGCAGTGCTGGCAGCAATCCTGCAAAAGTGGGTTGATGCCGGGGTGATTGGGGCCGTGGTTATCATCAACGCGCTGATCGGCCTGGTCCAGGAGGGCAAGGCCGAAAAGGCCATGGAGGCCATCAGCCAGATGCTGGCGCTCAAGGCCAAGGTCCGGCGGGACGGGCGTTGGCGGGAAGTCGAGGCCGCCCGGCTGGTTTGCGGAGATATTGTTCGATTGCGCGCCGGTGACCAGGTACCGGCCGACCTGCGCCTGCTGGAATCGCGAGGACTGCAAGTCGACCAGGCCGCATTGACCGGCGAGTCCGTTCCCGTTGATCGAACGAAGGCGGCCGTTGATGAGGACACGGCTCTGGCCGACCGCAAGGGCATGGTCTATTCCGGAACGCTCGTGACCGCCGGCCAGGCCCAGGGAGTGGTTATCGCGATCGGCAGCGAGACCGAGCTGGGCAAGATCAGCACCCTGTTGGAAGACGTAGAGAAGCTGACCACGCCGCTGGTCAGGCAGATCAACCGCTTCGGTCATATCCTGACCGCAGCACTGCTCGCCTTTACCGCAATCATCGTCGGGTTGGCCCTGCTGCTCCACGACATGCCACCGGCCGACGCCTTTCTGGCCGGCGTTGCGCTGATCGTAGCGGCGATTCCAGAGGGATTGCCGGCCATCATTACCATCACACTGGCCGTGGGCGTGCGCCGTATGGCGGATCGCAAGGCGATCATTCGGCTCCTTCCGGCGGTCGAAACGCTGGGTTCGGTAACGACCATCTGCACCGACAAGACCGGCACGCTGACGCGCAACGTACTCACAGCCACCCGCGTGATCATCAGCGACGGCGCACGTGATGCCGATCAAAATGCCGACGACAACCGCTCGGCGATCGCCTTGGCACAAGCTGCAGTCCTGTGTAATGACGCTGATGCCGACGGCGAAGAAGGTGATCCGCTCGAGAAAGCGCTGCTGGCTCTGGCCGAGCCGGCCGACATCGATATCGAGAAGCTGCGCGAAGACAATCCCCGGACTGGCGCACTGCCCTTTTCTTCAGAACAGAAGTTCATGGCGACCGCCCACGACGGCCATTTGATCGTCAAAGGGGCACCGGAGACCGTGATCGAGCGCTGTAGCCATCAGCGCAGCAATCAGGACTGCCAGGATCTCGACAAGGACGGTTGGAACCGGGCGCTGGACAAGCTGACCGCCGACGGTCTGCGGGTACTGGCCTTGGCCGAGAGTCGCCAGGACAAGGACTGGGACGACTCAATCGATCCCGAAGACATCGGCGAGGAACTCTGTTTGCTTGGTCTTGTGGCCTTTGAGGATCCCCCGCGCGAACAAGTTCCAGCCGCCATCGAAGCCTGCCAGCGAGCCGGGATCACGGTCAAAATGATCACCGGCGATCATGCGGCAACGGCCCGCGCCATCGCGCGCAAGCTGGGCATCGGTGGTGACGACGACGCGCTGACCGGTCCAGATCTGGAGAAGCTCGAAGACGAAGAGTTGATCAAGCGCGTGCAGGCCATCAATGTCTACGCACGGACCTCACCGGAACACAAGCTGCGTCTCGTCAAGGCTCTGCAGGCCCATGGCGAAGTTGTTGCGATGACCGGCGACGGCGCCAACGATGCCCCGGCCCTCAAACGCGCCGATATCGGCGTGGCCATGGGCATCAAGGGGACCGAAGCCTCGCGCCAGGCCGCCGAAATGGTCCTGGCCGACGACAACTTCGCCAGCATCGCGTCGGGCATTGAGGAGGGGCGGGGCATCTACGACAACATCCGCAAGGCGATCCTGTTCATTCTGCCAACCAACGCGGCCGAAGCGTTGGTCATTGCCACGGCTGTTCTGGCTGGCATGACGCTGCCGATCACACCGGTCCAGATTCTTTGGATCAACATGGCCACGGCGGTCACGCTGGCGCTGGCGCTGGCCTTCGAGCCGACCGAAGGCGAAGTCATGGAGCGCGCGCCGCGCCCGTCGGATCAGGGGCTGATCACCCGCTTCGTCGCTGTGCGAATTCTCTGGGTTGGCCTGGTACTGACGGGGCTGACTTTTTTCGTCTTTCAGTGGAGTCTTGGCAGCAACGGCAACGAGGCACTGGCGCGGACCATGGCGGTCAATCTGCTGGTGGCCGGTGAAATCGTCTATCTGTTCAACTGCCGGCGCTGGCTATCGCCCAGCCTCACCCTGGAGGCCCTGCTGGCCAACCACTGGGCCTGGCTGCTGGTCGGCATCCTGGTGCTCATGCAGGCGATTTTCACCTACCTGCCTGCCGCCCAGCTGATCTTCGATACCACCGCCTTGAACCTGGGCCACTGGTTGCTGATCCTGGCGCTGGTCACACCGCTGCTGGTGCTGGTGGAAGTCGAAAAGTGGTGGTATCGCAAGAACGACGGTCAGGCAGCGGCCTGAAGCTCACCCCACCCGCATCGAACGGCCCGGTCTCCGGCGCACGATTGTTGCGGGGCTTCAGGGCTGGTGGATATAGGTGCCCGGCGCGTCGCACAGCACCGCATAGCCCTTTTTCGGGGCCCCCATGGGTGGCGCGGCGATCGGCTGCCCGCTGTGGGCAGCCAGCCAATCGGCGTATTCGGGCCACCACGAGCCCTGTCGGATCTCGGCCTGAGCCAGCCAGCTGTCCGGGTCCAGATAGGGTGCGCCGGCCGGGCGGTCGCCGATCCGGAACTCGCGATCAGGGTGACCCGGCTCGCTCAAAATTCCGGCATTGTGTCCACCCCGGGTCAGGACGAAATGCAGATCGCTGTCGGTGAAAAGCTGGGTCTTGTAGACCGAACGCCAGGGCGCGATGTGGTCGGTCTCGGTGGCGACCACGAACAGCGGGACGCGGATGTCCTTGAGGGCGATCACACGACCCTCCACGGCGTAGCGGCCGGCGCTGATGCGATTTTCCAGGAAGATGCCGCGCAGGTATTCCGAGTGCATACGCGCCGGCATGCGCGTGGTGTCGCCATTCCATACGCTGATATCGCTGGGCATGTCGGCCAGCCCCAGCAGGTAGCGGCGCACGTTGCGGCTGTGGATCAGGTCTTCGGATCGAATAGCGGCAAAGGCAAATGCCATCTGCGGGCGATCGAGGTAGCCCTGGGCCCACATCAGGTCCTGCAGGAAAGCGACCTGGCTTTCGTCCAGGAACAGCAGCAGCTCTCCGGCCTCGGCAAAATCCACCTGGGCCGCCATCAGGCTCACCGAAGCGAGCCGATCTTCACCATCGCGGGCCATGGTCGCCGCAGTGATCGCCAGAAGCGTACCGCCCAGGCAGTAGCCGTTGGCGTGTACGCGTTGATCCGGAACGATCGCCTGAATGGCATCGAGCGCGGCCAGGATGCCGCGGCACCGGTAGTCTTCGAGCGACAGCGCAGCCTGCTCGGCGCTCGGGTTGACCCAGGAAATGGCAAAAACGGTGTGTCCCTGCCTGACCAGCCAGCGAATGAGGGAATTGTGCGGCGAAAGATCGAGGATGTAGTACTTCATGATCCAGGCCGGCACC
>JAZBOC010000148.1:0-15182 GCA_036353315.1 Wenzhouxiangella sp.
CATGTAGTGCGGACCCAGGATGGGCAGGGCGATGGCCTGGCCCCCGGACGCTGAGCCGGTCATCGCGGCGATGGCCGAAACCGCGATGGCGGCCGAGACCAAACCTGAACCGGGCAGTCCGGTGACCCACACCACCGCCGCGTCGAAGGCCGGCGAGACCTTGGCCACGGTGCCGAAGCCGACCACCGCGGCGGTGTTGCCAATCGCGATCAGCGCGCCTGTGCCGCCCTCGGCCAGGGCTTCGCCGGGTCGGTCGAGATGGCGCAGGTTAATCAGAGCCGCGCCGATGCAGCCGGCCAGCAGCGCCACGATCAGGGCCGAGGTGCCCAGCTGGTCATGGGTCGTGAACGATATCCCCAGCACCAGCATCAGCGGAATCATCGACAGAGCGGGATGGGGCAGCTGGTCACGCGCCGACTCCGGGTCATCCGGACGGGCCTCGAAGACCTCGCCGCGCTCAACCGCGCGCCTGAGCATCCAGCGCAGCCAGACGTAGCCGGTCGAAGCCATGAAGATCGCGACCACCAGGCTGGCCTGCCAGGCCGCCAGCGGGCTGGTGCCCAGGTGCTCGATCGGAATCCAGTTCTGGATTTCGGGCGAGCCGGCCGAGGTCATGGTGAACGTCACCGAGCCGAAGGCCAGGGTGGCCGGAATGAAGCGGCGCGGCAGGTTGGCGCCGCGAAACAGCGCCAGGGCCATGGGGTAGACCGAAAAGGCAACCACGAACAGGCTCACACCGCCGTAGGTCAGCACAGCGCAGGCCAGGACCACGGCCAGCGCGGCCTGGCTGGTGCCCAGGCGGGTGATGATCCAGCGCGACACGCTGTCCGCGCCCCCGGAAGATTCCATCAGCTTGCCGAACAGCGAGCCGAGCAGAAACACGAAGAACCACGAGGCGATGAAGCCGGTAAACCCATTCATGTACTGGGTCACCAGATTGATGCCGTCCTCGCCGGCCAACGGCGGCAACAGCGGGACCCCGGCGGTCAAGGCCACGATCAGCGCGCACAGCGGCGTGGCCACGAACAGGCTCATGCCGCGCATGGTCAGCGCAATGAGCAGAGCGAGGCCGCCGAGCAGTCCGATCAGGCTTAGGGTCATGACGAATTCCGAGGTAGGTCTTGGAAGCGAATGCCATGGTCGCCCCGCCGGCCGGGCCGCGGAACTGTACCAAGGTACAAGTTACAGGCCGCGGAGCCTCATCCAAGCTGTGCCAACTGGAGAGAGTTCCAACAACAAATCAAACCATAGGGAAACGACTGATGAAGACTGCTTATCGATCTGCTCTGAGCCTGGCCATCGCGCTGGCGCTGTCAGCGACCGTGTCGGCCCAGGATACGGATGCCGAGCAAGAGCGCGCGGATGCGGCCGAATCGGCCGAGATGGATACGATTCGGGTGACCGCGCGCCGGCGCGAGGAGACTGAGCTGGACGTGCCGATCTCGATGACCGCCCTTAGCGGGGAGGCGCTCAGCGATGTCGGTGCCCAGGACATCACTTACCTGCAGCAGGCGGTACCGAACACCACGCTGGAGGTCTCGCGCGGCACCAGCAACACGCTGACCGCGTTTATCCGCGGCGTCGGCCAGCAGGATCCGGTGGCCGGCTTCGAGGCTGGCGTCGGCATCTACATCGATGATGTCTACCTCAACCGCCCGCAGGGCGCGGTGCTGGAAATCTACGACGTTGAGCGCGTCGAAGTCCTGAGAGGACCGCAGGGCACGTTGTACGGCCGCAACACCATCGGCGGGGCGGTCAAGTACGTGACCCGGCGTCTCGGCCAGGAGCCGGCAGCCAGCGTGCGCGCCAGCGTCGGCAGCTTCTCGCAGCTTGACCTAGTCGTTTCCGGAGAAACCCCGCTCAGCGAGACCGTGGCCGTGGGCGGCGCCGTCGCCTCGTTCAACCGTGACGGCTTCGGAACCAATCTGACCACCGGGAAGGACAATTACAACAAGGACGTGGTGGCCGGTCGGGCCAGCGTTGAGTGGACGCCGACCGACAGCAGTTTTGTTCGCCTGGCCGGCGATTACTTCGACGACAACTCCAACCCGGTGGGCGGTCATCGCCTGATTCCGGGTCTGTTCTCCGGGGCCCCGGTGCTTGATGACGTGCATGACTCGCGTGGCGCCATGGAAGGGCGCAACTTCACCGAGGCCTGGGGCCTGAGCCTGACCGCTGAGTTCGAAATCAGCCCGGGGCTGCAGTTCAAGAGCATCACTGCCTACCGCGACAACGAGAACATCCAGCAGATCGATTTCGACGCCCTGCCGGCGGTCGATCTGGACGTCGCGACAATCTATGAGAGCGACCAGTTCAGCCAGGAATTCCAGCTCAATTTCACCCGCGATCGCTATGCCGGTATCGTCGGTGCCTACTACCTCAAGGCCAATTCCTTTGGCCCGTTCGACGTCCGCCTGTTCCAGACCGGCGACCTGATCGGGGCACCCGGCCTGAACGCTTTCACTCTGGGTGATGTGGACACCGATACCTGGTCGGTCTTTGCTGATGTGAGCTTCGACCTGGCCGCCTACCTGGGCATGGACACTGGCCTGGAGCTGTCAATCGGCGGGCGCTACACCAGCGATGAGCGGTCTTCGCGCGTGCTGCGCCAGACCATGCTGGGTGCTTCTTCGTTCTTTGGCGGCAGTCCCATCATCCTGGCGACCACCTCCGACTTCAACGGGGACGACACCTTCAACGAGTTCACCCCGCGCATCAGCCTGGCCTGGAAGCCGAACGCCGATCAGAACCTTTACGCCTCGTTCAGCCAGGGCTTCAAGGGCGGCGGCTTTGACCCGCGCGGCCTGACCTCGGCGGCGCCGGACCTTAACGGCGACGGCACGGTCGGCCAGGACGACGTGTTCGAATTCATGCGCTTTGGTCCGGAGACCGTCGACAGTTACGAGGTCGGCCTGAAGTCGCGCTGGGCTGACGGGCGCGTCAACACCAGCCTGGCGCTGTTCTACAGCGACTACACCGACATCCAGGTGCCCGGCTCGATCGGTGTCGATACCACCGGCGACGGCGTCGCCGATAGCTTTGCGGGGGTGACCACCAACGCGGGTGCCGGCACCGTTCAGGGCGTGGAGTTCGAGATGAGCGCGCTGCTCGGGCGCGACCTGGGTGCGGCGGGTGATTCGCTGATGCTCAACACCGCCGTGGGCTACATCGACGCCGGCTACGACGAGTTCATCACCGCGGTCAGCGATCCGGCGACCGGCTCGACGGCACTGGAAGACGTCTCGGATCAGCGCGTGATCCAGAACACGCCGGAGTGGACCGCGCATGCCAACCTGCGCTACGACCTGCCGGTCGGCTGGTTCAGTACCGACGCCACGCTCTCGCTGATCGGCGCCTGGTCCTACCGCAGCAAGACCAACCAGTTCGAGATCCCGTCGGCCTTTCTCGACCAGTCGGCCTACTCGCTCTACGACTTGAGCCTGGTCTGGCGGCGTGCCGACGATCGCTATGAAGTGGCCCTGCACGGACGTAACCTGAGCAACGAGGAATACAAGGTCTCCGGCTACGTGTTCGCCACCCCGGACGGGTCGGCCTCCACCCTCGGGCTGGAAGGGGTCATGAACGCCTTCTACGGCGCGCCGCGCACCATCACCCTGACCGGGCAGATCAATTTCTAGCAGCAACGCTTCAACGCTCTCCAGCGTTTCCGGGTCCGGGGCTTGAAGCCTCGGGCCCGGTTTTCTTTGTGCGGGCCTGAGCAAGTGGCTACCATGCGCGGGTGCTGACCTTGTCTACCGCGACTGTTGTGCTGGCCGGCCTGGCCTGGCTGGGCCTGCTGTTTTCGGTTGCCCTGTACGGGGAGCGCAGCCGGGCGCTGACCCGGCGCGCCTGGCCGCTGATCTACTCGCTGTCGCTGGCGGTCTACTGCACGGCCTGGACTTTCTACGGCACCACCACCCAGGCGGCCCGCTCGGGTTGGCCGATTCCGCCAACCTTCATCGGCAGCATCCTGCTGTTTGTATTTGCCTTCCCCTTTCTGCTCCGGCTGGTGCGGCTGAGCAAGGCGGAAAACTCGACCAGCATCGCCGACTTCATCGCCAGCCGCTTCGGCAAGTCCTCGGCCCTGGCCGGCGTCGTCACGGCGGTGGCGGTGTTTGGCATGGTCCCCTACATCTCGCTGCAGCTGAAAGCCGTGGCGATGAGCTTTGGTGCGCTGAGCCGCGGCGCGGTGGACGAGAGCGAGCTGACCACCTGGCTGGACCTGGCGTTTTACGTGGCGGTGTTCATGGCCGTCTTCGCCATGCTGTTCGGCACCCGACGGGCGTCTTCGACCGAGCACAACCGCGGCCTGGTCGTGGCCATGGGGTTCGAGTCGCTGCTCAAGCTGGGTGCCATGCTGGCTCTGGGCGGGTTCGTGGTGTTCGGCCTGTTCGATGGCCCGGTCGACCTGGCGGGCGCGACGCGCATGGCGCCGTTTACCAATACAGACAGCTTCATCACCCTCGGCCTGCTGGGCGCACTGGCGATGTTTACCCTGCCGCACCAGTTTCATATCGGCGTGGTCGAGTGTCGCGACGAGGCCCACCTGCGCGCAGCGCGCTGGCTGTTTCCGCTGTTCCTGGTGCTGATCAGTCTGCCGATCGTGCCGCTGGCGCTGGCCGGTAACGCGCTGCTGGCCGGACAGGGCACGCCGCCGGACCTCTACGTGCTGCTGTTGCCGCTGCTTGATGGCCAGCACGGGCTGGCGCTGTTTGCCTTCCTCGGCGGTCTGAGTGCGGCCACCGGCATGGTCGTGCTGGCCTCGTTGACGCTGTCGATCATGATCGGCAACCACTGGCTGACCCCGGCGCTGGTCAACCGAGGCTGGTCCCAGGTGCGTGAGCGCGGCATCCCGGTGCGACTGCAGCGCCGGCTTGGGATCGCCGTGGTCATGCTGCTGGCCTACGTTTACGGGCGTCTGATCGGCACGGCCGAGCCGCTGGCCGATATCGGCAGCCTGAGTTTCTCGGTGCTGGCCCAACTGGGACCGGCGGTATTGCTGGCCGTTTATCGGCCTGGGCTTTCGGCCAGGGCGATCCTGGGGGGACTGATGGCCGGGGTGCTGGTCTGGGCCTACGTGTTGTTCGTGCCGCTGCTGGCTGGCGCGGCTGCTCCCGGCTGGATCAGCGAAGGCCCGCTGGGCCTGGGCGCGCTTGCACCGGCCCGGCTGTTCGGTCTGGGCGGACTGGACCCGCTCAGTCGCGCGGTGCTGGTGTCTCTGTTGATCAATACCGCGGTGACCCTGCTGCTGGTCCGCTACCTGCCGGGAACAAGCCGGGGTCCGGATCCCGAGCGGCCGCTGGAGCCGGCCCTGCTGCGCCAGCTGGCCGCGCGTTTTCTGCCCGGTCGCCGGGTCGAGGTGCTGTTTGCCTCCACGGCCGGACCAGAGACCCTGGAGTCGCGCCTGGAGCTCGAGCTGGCCGCGGTGGTCGGGTCGGCCTCGGCCAGCCTGCTGCTTGATGCGGCGCGCAAGCGCACGCCAGCGCCGCTGGATACGGTGGCCGACCTGGTCGGCGAAGCCGCGGCCCAGGCCCGCTTCAGTCAGGAAGTGCTGTCCGGCGCGCTGGAAAACATGAGCCAGGGCGTCTGCGTGGTCGATCGCGACATGCGCCTGGTGGCCTGGAACCAGGCCTACCTGGCGCTGTTCTCCTATCCCGACGAGCTGATCCGCGTCGGCCGTCCGGTTGCCGACCTGCTGCGCTACAACGCCGAGCAGGGCCTGCTCGACGGCGGCGGCGAGGTTGAGGCGAGGATCCAGCGACGACTGGCTTTCAAGCAACAAGGCTCGCGCCATCGGATCGAGCGTCCCTGGCCGGACGGGCGAATCATCGAAATCCGCGGCAATCCCATGCCGGGCGGCGGCTTCGTGGCCACCTTCAGCGATGTCACCGCCTTCCGAAAGACCGCCGAGGCGCTGCGCCAGGTCAACGAAACGCTGGAGCAGCGGGTTCTGGCGCGCACCGCCGAACTCGAGCAGGCCAAGGTTGAAGCCGAGCGGGCCTCCGAGGCCAAGACCCGTTTCCTGGCCGCGGTCAGCCACGACCTGGTCCAGCCGCTCAACGCGGCCCAGCTGCTGACCCATTCGCTCAAGGATCAGCTCGGCAACCATCCCGGCCGTGAGCCGTTGGGCCAGATCAGCGGCGCGCTGGCTGCGACCGAGCGGCTGCTGGAAGGTCTGCTCGACATCTCGCGTCTGGACGCCGGTGGCCTGCAGCCGCGCGTCACCCGTTTTCCGCTCGATGAGCTGTTCGCGCAGCTCTACGGCGAGTTCTCGGTTCTGGCCCGCCAGCGCGGGCTGCGCCTGGACTACGTGCCGACCAGGGCGTGGGTCGAGAGCGATCCGCAGCTGCTGCGCCGCATCCTGCAGAACTTTTTGTCCAATGCTGTGCGCTACACCCGCAGCGGGCGCATCCTGATCGGCGCACGCCGCCGTGGCGCGCGCGTGCTGGCCGGAGTGTGGGACACCGGCGACGGCATCGCCGAGCATCAGCGCGCAGAAATCTTCGAGGAGTTTCGTCGCCTGGACGCCGATCAGCACGCGCCCGGGCTCGGACTGGGTCTGGCGATTGCCGATCGCATGGCGCGGCTGCTCGACCACGAGCTGGTCCTGCATAGCCAGCCCGGTCGAGGGGCGATGTTCGGGGTGTGCGTGAACACCACCGAACCCGTCGCGGCCAAGCCCGGCCTGCGCGACATCGAATCAGAACCGGCCTCGGCCACGGTGCTGGTGGTCGACAACGATCCCTCCATGCTCCAGTCCCTGGACGCGCTGCTGTCGGGCTGGGGCTTTGAGGTCAGCACCGCAGCGGGCGCCGAGCGGGCTCAGTTGTTGGCCGTCGATCAGGCTTTTGCCCTGCTGCTGCTGGACTATCACCTCGACGGCGGCGAGACCGGACTGGCCCTGCTGCAAAGGCTGCGCGAGCGCGGCTGCCGGGCACCGGTGATCCTGATCAGCGCCGATCATGCCGCCGATCTGAAGAACGCCGCGGCCGAAGCCGGCTGCGATCTGCTCCACAAACCGCTGCGCCCGCTGGCCCTGCGATCGCTGATCAACCGTCTGATCGCCGAACCCCTATAATGGCGCGATTGTTTTGCCTATGCCCGACCTCGGGCCCGGAAGCCTGCCATGCTGTATGAAAACGTCGTCATCAAGTCTGTCGCCGCCATCGAGGCGCCGCACACCATTGCCAGCGAGGAGGTCGGCGAGCGCCTTGCCCCGACGCTCAAGCGGTTGGGTGTGCCCGGCAATCCGTTGATCGATCTGGCCGGCATCCACGAGCGAAGGCTGTGGGACGTGGGCATGCAGCCCTCCGATGGTGCGACGCTCGCCGCGCGCGAGGCGCTGGCCCGGGCTGACATTGATCCCGAGCAGGTCGGCATCCTGATCAACACCTCGGTGTGCCGCGACTTCCTGGAACCCTCGACCGCCTGCCTGATCCACGGCAACCTGAAGCTGGCCGACACCTGCGAAAGCTTCGATGTCGGCAATGCCTGCCTGGCCTTTGTCAACGGGATGAACATCGCCAGCCAGATGCTTGAGCGCGGCGAGATTGACTATGCGCTGATCGTCAACGGCGAAAACAGTCGCGAGATCAACGAACACACGATCGAACGCCTGCGCCAGCCGGACGTGACCGAAAAGCAGTTCCGCGCCGAGTTCGCGAGTCTGACCCTGGGTTCAGGCTCAGCCGCGATGGTGCTCACGCGCGCCGATCTGCACCCGGAAGGTCACCAGTACCGTGGCGGCGTGGCGCGTGCTGCGACCCAGTTCAACATGCTCTGCCGCGGCTGGAACCACCAGATGTGGACCGATACCAAGACCCTGCTGATCGAGGGCATGAAGCTGGCCACCGTGACCTTTGCCGCGGCCCGCACCGTGCTCGGCTGGGTGGTTCAGGAACTCGACCACGTGGTCATCCACCAGGTCTCCAAGGCCCACACCGAATCGGTCATTCGCGCGTTCGGGGCCAAGCCTGAAACCGTCCACCGCATTTTCCCGCGCCTGGGCAACATCGGCCCGGCGTCGATCCCGACTGTGTTGGCCAACATCGTCGACAACGGCAGCGTCAAGCGCGGCGACCGCATCGCCCTGATGGGCATCGGCTCGGGCTTGAACTGCGCGATGTCGGAAGTGGTTTGGTAAACAAACGCATTCACAAGATGCACCCGTAGGTCGGCCTTACACGGCCGACGGTCAACGCCAGCTATGGCCGGTGGTGTGATCGACTGGCGTCCCCGGCTGGCTGTGGCCGTCGGGGGTGTAACCCCGACCTACGCATTGCCCCGGAAATAGAGGCCACATGTTTTCTTCCCCGCTCTATCCATTTGAGTCGAATTTCTTCGAGCTCCCCTCTGGCCTGAAGCTGCATTACCTCGACGAGGGACCGCTGGAAGGTCAGCCGGTGGTTATGGTGCACGGCAATCCGACCTGGTCGTTCTACTACCGCAAGCTGGTTCAGGCGCTGTCGGACAAGCATCGCTGCCTGGTGCCGGATCATATCGGCATGGGGCTGTCGGATCGTCCCGATGACGCCGGCTACGACTACACCCTGCAAAGCCGGGTGGACGATTTTGGCGCCTGGCTGGACGAGGTCGAGCCTGAACGCGAACTTGACCTGGTGGTCCACGACTGGGGCGGGGCAATTGGACTGTCCTGGGCCGTGCGCAACCCGGAGCGAGTGCGGCGGGTGCTGATTCTCAACACTTGGGCCTTCAATATCCCCAAGGACAAATCGCTGCCTGGCTCGCTGAAATTTGCCCGGACCGGCCTTGGTTCGTTCCTGATCCACCGCTTCAACGCGTTCTCCGGCCTGGCGGTCAGGATGGCCACCGTGCAGAAACTGGATCGAGACGTCGCCCAGGGGCTGGTCGGACCTTATCAGGGCTCACCCGAGCAGCGCCTGGCCACGCTGCGCTTCGTCCAGGACATTCCGCTGTCGGAGGCCGATCCGGCCTGGTCGGTGCTGGCCGAAACCGAGGCCAGGCTGTCGGTGCTGGCCGAGAAAGACGTCCAGATCGCCTGGGGCGCCAAGGACTTCGTGTTCAACGACGACGTCCTCGCCCTGTGGCGCGAAAAGCTCCCCGATGTCCCGGTCGAATACTACAAAGATGCCGGCCACTACGTGCTGGAAGACGCCGCCGATCGCATCATCCCCCTGGCAAAAAACCTTTTCGCCCCGTAGGTCGGCCTTACACGGCCGACGTCGGGCGTCGGGTCCATCGCTGATCGATCCGGTTGGCGCCATGGGCGGGTGTGGGCCTTCGGGGATGTAACCCCGACCTACGCTTCTCCCGTTGCGAACAGGATGCCCGCGCTCGATTCAACCGCCCGTAGGTCGGCCTTACACGGCCGACGTGCGACGCCGGGTCCATCGCCGGTCGATCCGGTTGGCGTCATCGGCGGTTGTGGGCCGTCGGGGGTGTAACCCCGACCTACTCGTAGTCGAGATTTGAGGTGGAATGGGGTTCGGTTTTGCCCCAGTCCTCGTCATAATGGCCTCGTTGCTGCCAAGCGCGGAAGCTGGACCAGGGATAATCTCGCGGAGCATCGACGTAGCCATGCTTGACGGGATTGAAATGGATGTAATCGAGGTGCCGTCGCAGATCGTTCTCATCGCGCAAGATGTGATCGTAAAAACGCGGTTGCCAAAGCCGCTTCCACGCCAGGCCGGCTGATCGTCGGCGCTGAAGCACCCCCAATTTCAGGCTTGAAACCAAACGCGAGACCCCGGCCGATCCATCGGCGATCAGCATCCAGTGCAAATGGTCGTCCAGAACAACGTGCGCCAGATGGCGATAGCCAAAATGTCGTTTCACTGTCCGAAGCGTCTGCAGCAGCATCCGCTTTGATTCCACTTCGCCGAGCCATGGTCGGCGATCTGCGGTGACGATCGTTACGAACACCCAGTCGCCGTCGGAGAAATATCTTCGGTAACGCGGCATGAGAACAGAATGGCCAGAAAGCCTGATGGAGGGAATCGGTATTGGTTGCGAGATCATGTAGGAAATCGGCGCGGTCTTTGGGGGCCGCGTCCATCGCCGATCGGGCGGGTTGGCGCCATTGGGGGTGTGGGCCGTCGGGGGTGTAAGCCCGACCTACGATTCGCCCGTTGCGAACCGGGTGCCCGCGCTCGATTCAACCGCCCGTAGGTCGGCCTTACACGGCCGACGTCCGGCGCCGGATATGGCCGGTGATGGCGTCGGTTGGTGGCATTGGCGGGCGATGGCCGTCGGGGGTGTAACCCCGCCCTACGGGCTGGCGTCCGGCGCCGGGTCCATCGCCGGCCGGGCCGGTGGTTGGCGCCATCGGCAGGTGTGGGTCGTCGGGGGTGTAACCCCGACCTACGGTTGCGTGGTGCGGTGCTATTCTGACGGGCCCTGATCCATCGTCTTGACGTGCATGAACATCGCCCAGGCCCTCACGCGGCAAGCCCTGACCCAGCCTGACGGGCTTGCCCTGATCATTCCGCACAAGCGCACCCGGAAGGGCTGGCAAGATCGGCGCTACAGCTATCGCGAGCTCGACGAACTGTCGACTCGCCTGGCCGCGGGGCTGGCGGCCGAGGGGATTGCTCCGGGCACGCGGGTCGCCTTCATGGTGCCGCCATCGCTGGAGTTTTTCGCCCTGTTCTTTGCCCTGTTCAAGGCCGGCGCGGTGCCGGTGCTGATCGATCCGGGGATCGGCATCAAGCCGCTCAAGACCTGCCTGGACGAGGCCCGTCCTGAGGTGTTTCTGGGCATTACCAAGGCCCACATCGCCCGCCTGTTCTTGGGTTGGGGTCGAGGTCACGTCCAGCGTCTGATCACGGTGGGTCCGCGGCTGCTGTGGGGCGGGACGCGCTACAAGGATCTGGCGGCGACGTCGACGGCTGGTTTCCAGGCGCCCGAGGTCCAGCCCAATGATCCGGCCGCGATCCTGTTTACTTCGGGCTCAACCGGAATCCCCAAGGGCGTCGTCTATCGCCAGCGCCACTTCGCCGCCCAGGTCGACCTGGTCCGTGACAGCTACGGGATCCGGCCCGGCGAGGTCGATCTGCCGACCTTCCCGCCGTTTGCCCTGTTCGATCCCGCGTTGGGCATGACCACGGTGATCCCGCCGATGGACTTCACCCGTCCGGCCAAGGTTGATCCGGCCATGCTGGTCAGCCTGATCCGCGAGTACTCGGTGACCAACCTGTTCGGCTCGCCGGCGCTGATGAATACCCTGACCCTGCATCTTGAGGCCAACAACATCAAGCTGCCCGGCCTGAAGCGCGTGCTGTCGGCCGGCGCGCCGGTTCACCCGAAGGTGATCGACCGCATCCACCGCGCGCTGGGTGAGCACGCCGACATCCACACGCCTTACGGGGCCACCGAGTGCCTGCCGGTCGCCACCATCGGCGGGCGTGAGCTGGTCGGCCCGCTGTCGGCCGGCAATCGCTCCGGCAAGGGCATTTGCGTCGGCCGTCCGCTGGCGGCCAACGCGGTGCGGGTGATCGCGATCAGCGACCGGGCGATCGATCTGGCCGAGCAGGCTGTCGACGTCGAGCCCGGTCAGGTCGGCGAGATCTGCGTTTACGGTCCCACGGTCACCGACACCTACTGGGAGCGCGAGCGTCAAACGCGCGAGGCCAAGATGATTGACGCTCAGGGGCAGATCTGGCATCGCATGGGCGATCTGGGCTGGCGCGACGAGCAGGGCCGGCTGTGGTTTTGCGGGCGAAAGTCAGAGCGCGTTCGCACCCCTGGCGGTGAGCTGTATACCGAGTGCGTGGAAGGCCCGGTCAACGCGGTCGACGGGGTCTACCGCAGCGCCCTGGTGGGTCTGGGCGAGCCGGGGCAGCAGGTGCCGGCGGTGGTCATCGAGGCCGAAGCCGGGGCGGTGCCGGAGCAGATCACCCCTCAGGTGCGGGAGATCGTCGCGCGCTTCGGCATCGAGCGGATTGAATTCAGCAGCGGCTTCCCGGTCGACATCCGCCACAACGCCAAGATTCGCCGGCGCGAATTGGCCGAGCGAATCGGGGGATGAATGCGTTTGACGCCCGGGGAACGCCGACGTGGGTGGTTGACGCCATCGTGGGGGTTTGGCCGTCGGGGGTGTAACCCCGACCTACGGGTTGTGCGTCGGAGGCGGAGTGTGTGGCTGTGCACCGGCGTTCCGTAGGTCGGCCTTACACGGCCGACGTCCGACGTCAGGAGACCGCAGACGTGGGTGGTTGGCGTCATTTTCGGGGTTTGGCCGTCGGGGGTGTAACCCCGACCTACGGGTCGACGGATGCCGTGGTTCGGAAACTTCACCTTTTGGGGTGCAATCGGCTAAGGTAAGCGGATTGTTCGCAAACGTTGTCATTCGGAGATTTCATGAGGGGAATGCTGCAGAATTTTCATCCGCGAGGCCTGATCGGTCTGTGGTCCATCGCCTTGGTCGCGCTGTTTCTGGTTGGATGCCAGACCACGCCCGATTTGCCCGAGGCGCCGAGGCTGGCGGCCGGGGAGGGCGTGCCCGACTACATCATCGGCGCCGGCGACAGCCTCAATATCCGGGTTTGGCGCCAGGCCGACCTGTCGGCCACGGTGCCGGTGCGTCCCGATGGGCGCATCACCACGCCGCTGGTGGAAGACATGATGGCCGCGGGCAAGACGCCGGCCGAACTCGCCCGGGACATGGAAACGGCGCTTTCGGAATACGTGCGCGAGCCGGTGGTGACCGTGCTGGTCAACAGCATCGCCATGACCCTCAACCGTCAGATCCGGGTCATCGGCCAGGCCGCCAACCCGCAGGCCATTGAGTACCGCAGCAACATGACGGTGCTCGACGTGATGATCGCCGTCGGCGGTCTGACCGAGTTCGCCGCCGGTAACCGCGCCACCATTCTGCGCACGATCGACGGCGAGACCCGGCAGTTTTCCGTGCGCCTGGATGATTTGGTCAACCGCGGCGATGTCAGCGCCAACGTCCAGATGTTGCCGGGCGACGTGCTGGTGATTCCGGAAACCCGCTTCTAGTCAGGTACGAAAGAGGGAGAAACAGACATGCTGCACGCTTGCAAGCGCGGCCCGCTGACCAGCGCCATGGTCGTCGGCTGCGCCGCCTTTGGCCTGCTGGCCGGCGCCACTGCCCTGGCCGACGGCCCCGGCTGGGAGTTCACCCCGGTTGTGGAACTGGACCAGGTTTATTCCGACAACATCGCGCTGAACCCCAGCGGCGACGAGGACGGTGAATTTGTGACCGCCATCGACGCCAGCATTGGCGCCCTGCGGGAAGGGGCCCAGTCAAGGCTGCAGGCCGACTACCGCTTTCTCGGTGTGGCCTACTGGTCCGAAGACGAGCAGAAGGGCTATCACCAGCTCAATGGCGGTGGCATGGTTGAAGTCGTACCCGACCGATTCAGGATCGAGGGCTCGGCCAGCTATTTCCAGCGCCAGCGCTCGCGCGGCGGTGTCGGCGGGGACCTGATCAATCTGGGCGTGGATCGCTTCGACGTGTTCGACCTGCAGCTCAGCCCCATCTACACCCAGACTTTTGGCAATACCGCCAGCACCGAGGTGCGCTACACCTTCGGCCTGGTCGATTACGATGACTCGGCCGTGCAGGACAACAGTTCCACACGCAACCAGCTGCGGGCCGTGGTCGAGAGCGGCCCCGCGTTTTCAACGGTTGGCTGGCAGCTGTCGTTTAACCGCAGCGTGACCGACTTCGACGACGGGGTCAAAGTCACCCTGCAAACCGCCGAAGCCCTGGCCCGCTGGATTTACTCGCCTCGGCTGAACCTGTTCGCCGCCGTCGGCGACGACAACAACCGCTTCGAGCAGAACTTGGGAAACTCCGGCACTAGCGGTACCTCGTGGCGAACCGGTGTTGAATGGGCGCCATCCACCCGGACCAAGGGCGATATCTTCTTTGGCGAACGCTTCTTCGGCCGCACCTACGGCGGCAACCTGGAGCATCGTTTTCGCGACGGCCTGGTCTTTGCCCGCTACAGCGAGAATCTCCAGACCGTCAATGTCCGCAGCGGTGGGTTCAACGTGAGCCTGGTTGATCCTGAGATCGACCCCGGCCTGGTCGAGGACGGCGACGTGCCCGATATCTTCTCCGGCGTCTTCTTGAGCCGCAGCTTCTCGCTCGGACTGACCCTCAGAAGGCCCAAGAGTGAGCTGACGGCGCGCATTTTCCGGGATGACCGCGAGTTCGATGTGACCCGACCCGACGAGCGCGGCCAGGGCCTGCGGCTGGATGCCGGCTGGCAGTGGATGCCGCGCACGCGCCTGTTCGGCGATCTTCGCCTGGAAGAGCGGACCTTCTCGCAGATCCAGGATCGAACCGACACCATCTTTGAGACTCGCCTGGGTGTCGGACGGAGCATTGGTCCGCAGATGGAAGCGACGGTCAACTACCTTTTTCGCCAGCGTGATTCCAGCGGCTCTAGTGCTAGCGGTTTCGACTACACTGAAAACCGGATCACGGCGACCATCTCGCGGTCGTTCTGATCGAAAGACGAACCGGTCCGACTTATTCCGGCGGGTCCGGTTCCTGGTTGAGTGGTCTTAGCGTCGGCGTGTTGTAGGGCAGGCGGTTGCGGCGCAGCCCCCAGCGCAGGATGCGATGAGCGTTGAGCAGGGCCAGCGTGTAGGTCACGATAATCCCGGTGGCCAGGACGAAAAGGATCCATTCCGGCACTCCGGCCCACCAGGCTACGACCCCGAACAGGCCGCTGCCAAGCACCGCCAGGTGAATCACGCTGACCGTGGCGGTCACGGATAGTCCGCAGCGGCGCATGATGTGGTGCAGGTGGGTGCGGTCGGGGGCCATCGGGCTGCGGCCGCGACTTAAGCGCCGCACGGTGATGGCAATGGTGTCCATGCTCGGCACCAGCAGCACCCACACGATCAAAATCGGATAGACCTCCCGGCCGCTCCCCGGCACGGTCGCGACCGCAATTGCCAGCCACGCCGCGGCAAAGCCCAGCATCATGCTGCCGGCATCGCCCATGAAGGCGCTGGCGCTGTTGCGGAAGGGAAAGCGCATGTTCCACAGCAGGACCCCGCCGGTGGCCGCCATCATGACCAGGCATATGCCGACCAGCGAAGCCGGCGCGCCGCTCAGCCAGGCGATCAGTGCCAGAACAGCAAAAAACAACAGTGAGATCCCGCCGGCCAGACCGTCCACGCCGTCAGTCATGTTGATGACGTTGATCAGAAACACG
>JAZBOC010000204.1:0-1302 GCA_036353315.1 Wenzhouxiangella sp.
AAAAGTATTATCTGTAAACCGCACATCATCGAGGCGCAACACCCCCGGCTGATTCATTAATTTGGCGCTGCTGTTGTTGATGAATTCGCAATCTTCAACGATCACGGCAGGACTGTCGATCACGTTAAAAAAGGCATCCCATTGAGCGAGGACTTGATTATTGCGGAATTGGCAATCTTCAAATTGTACTTGGCGGCTGCGTTCAACATGAACGAGGTTGTATTGACGATTGTTCAAAAATTGGCAGTCTTCGAGGTGAATGTCTTCGCATGCGGTGAGGTAGAGGATGCCGTAGGTGCATTCGTAGATTTGACTATCTTTGCAGTGTAGTTCGTTGGTGCGCGAGGCCCAAATGCCGTAGGTTCCACTGCCGAAGAGCCTTAAATCATCAAGTTCGATGCGATCGCAGTCTGTGAATTGCAACACAGCACCGTTACAATCCCCCTCATCGGGCCAATGCCCCGCCTCAATCCGTTTGAGGGTGATGTCTTGGCAATTGTCGAAGCGCAACACATCGGCGTAGCGGGGTTGGGTGTAGATCTTGGCGCTGTGGTCTTTGGGGCCGATGATGGTGAGGTTTTGCACGTTCCGAATCACGGCTTCGATGCCATCGTAAACCGCTTCAAAGGCGATGTGGGGCGATGATTCCGTGAGGGTGTCGGCAATGGAGACGAGATCATACACACCGGGGCGAAGAGTAATGGTGCGATCGCTGCCGATCGCGTCCCACAGTTCGCGGCTGGTGCTGACGGTGATTCTGGCCCGCCGTGCTGCCAAGCTGGGGCGGGTGAGTAGTAATTGGGTGCTACCGAGGGCGATCGCACCCCAGAGTAATTGTCGCCGCGTGATACCCTGTCCCATGACTTGACCTCAAAAATTTTGCTGCTTAGGTGGGGATTGCAACCCAGACAATCGTACCCTAAAAACTCGGCGGCAAGTAGTCGGGCAAGGATTCAGCGTCGAGGGATGATTCTATCTCTGACTCGGTATCTGACTCGATATCTGGGGTAGGGGCGATCAATTCCGGCTCAGCGATCGCCTCATTCACAAGCCGTTCATCTACATCCGATTCAGGCGCGATCGCCTCACGGTCATCAAGCTCATCTAAATCCGATTCAGGCGCGATCGCCTCATTCACAATCAGTTCATCTAAATCAAGGGCATCGGCCCTGTCCGGAACCGACTCCGGGCAGGACGTGGGGGGGACGATGTCCGGCTCAACCGGCCCAGGGTTAGGGATTGAGGCGGGTTGGGGCTTGGGGGTGGCTTTTAAAATCGGTTTTTGGGTCGGTTTGGTGGGTG
>JAZBOC010000149.1:0-11485 GCA_036353315.1 Wenzhouxiangella sp.
CGGAAGTAGGTCGACAGCTCCATCGGGCAGCGCGTGTCTTTAGGGATGTAGACAAACGAGCCGTCGGAAAACACCGCGGAGTTCAGGGCGGCGAAGTAGTTGTCGGTATAGGGCACGACCGAGCCCAGGTACTCGCGCACCAGGTCTGGATGTTCCTGAACGGCCTCCGAAAAGCTGCAGAAAATCACCCCGGCTTCCTTGAGCTCTTTCTGGAATGTGGTGCCCACCGAGACCGAGTCGAACACCGCATCCACTGCGACGCCCGCCAGACGCGCCCGCTCGTGCAGCGGTACGCCCAGCTTGTCGAAGGTCTCGAGCAGCTTGGGATCGACCTCGTCGAGGCTTTTCGGCCGGTCCTTCTGCTTGGGCGCAGCGTAGTAGTGGATTTTCTGGAAGTCGATCGGCGGCAGGTTGAGGTGGGCCCAGTTCGGGCCGACCATGGTTTGCCAGTGGTGAAACGCTTTGAGGCGCCACTCGAGCAGCCAGGTCGGCTCGTCTTTCTTGGCCGAAATCATCGCGACGATTTCCTCGTCCAGTCCGGCCCGGATTCGGTCAGAGTCGATGTCTGTGTAAAAGCCGGCCTTGTAGCGTTGCTGAATGACCTGCTCGACTTGCTGTGCTGTCTGGTTCATAGAGTACCTTTCCCGAATTCGGACTTACATGATTCTGAACGTGGCCACCGGCGCCAGCGCCGCCTCGTCACCGGCGGGCTGGTAGAGATCGCGCAGCGTCAACCGCTCCAGCGCCTGTTCCACAGCCTGGCCGATACGCTGCCAGTTGCCGCGCAGCGTGCACTGGGACTCGTGCGCGCACAGCCCCGGTTCCAGGCTGCACTCGGTCAACGCAATCGGGCCTTCCATGGCCCGCACGATGGCGGCAACCGAGGTCTGGTCCGGTGCCTTCACCAGCTGATAGCCGCCGTTGACGCCGCGAATCGAGCGGATCAGTCCGGACTTGGCCAAGGTCTTGAGCACCTTGGCTGCCGTGGGCAGCTCCAGCCTGGTCTCTTCGGCCAGCTGGCTGGCCGGCACGCAGGCCCCGTCTCGCTGGGCCAAAGCAGCCAGCAAAACGGTCGCGTAATCGGTCAATTTACTGATTCTCAGCATGGCAAGCGCTTGGCCTCCTCGGTTGCGCCGATCAGATTGACAACGGCTTCCTCCGGCTCGTTGCAGCGCCCGTATATTATGCGTTCCGAGCGTCAACGAAACAAGACCAGATTGGTATGGATTCACTATGAGCTCGACTCAGCCCCTGGCTGATCGGCTGCGGCCGCAGCACCTGGACCACGTGGTCGGCCAGCAGCACTTGCTTGGCGCCGGCGGCCCTCTGCGCGCCATGCTGGATACGGGTCGCCTGCACTCGCTGGTTTTCTGGGGACCGCCGGGGACGGGCAAAACCACTCTGGCCCGGCTGCTGGCCGGCGTCGGTGATCTCCATTTTGAACCGATGTCGGCGATCTTTTCCGGCGTTGCCGAGCTCCGAAATTTGTTTGCAAGCGCCCGCGAGCGACGCCAGGCCGGCCAGGGAACGCTGCTGTTTGTCGACGAAATCCACCGCTTCAACCGTGCTCAGCAGGACGGCTTTCTGCCGTGCGTGGAAGACGGCACGGTCATCTTGGTCGGGGCAACCACGGAAAACCCGTCCTTCGAGCTCAACAGCGCGCTGTTATCGCGTCTACGCGTGCTGGTCCTGAGGCGGCTGGATGCCGACGCGCTGGAAACCCTTCTGCAGCGAGCGGAAGCCGAGCTGGGTCGAGCAGTGCCGCTGGACGAAAACGCCCGCGAGATGCTGATTACCCTGGCCGATGGCGACGGGCGCTACCTGCTCAACATGGTCGAAGAAATCGCATCGGTGACCACCGACACCCTCGACCCTGCGGCGCTGCTGCGGCGGGTACAGCGGCGAGCGCCGGCCCACGACAAGGATCGTGAAGGCCACTTCAATCTGATCTCGGCCTTGCACAAATCGCTGCGTGGCTCAGATGCCGATGCCGCGCTGTACTGGCTGGCGCGCATGATTATCGGCGGCGAGGATCCCCTCTACATTGCCCGGCGCCTGATCCGCTTCGCCAGTGAAGACATCGGCCTGGCCGATCCCGAGGCGCTGCGCCACGCTCTGGCGGCTCGCGAGGCATGGCACCTGCTCGGCGCCCCGGAAGGCGAGCTGGCGCTGGTCCAGGCTGTGATCTACCTGGCCACCGCTCCCAAGTCCAACGCCGCCTATTCGGCCTGGAAAGCGGCGCGGAAAAGCGCCGAGCAACACGGCTCGTTGATGCCGCCGGCGCATATTCTGAATGCCCCGACTCGCCTCATGAAAGCGCTGGGCTACGGTCGAGGCTATGCCTACGATCATGATACCGAGCAGGGCTACTCCGGCCAGAACTACTTTCCCGACCAGATGCCTAGACAGCGCTACTATCAGCCCGTAGAGCGTGGCTTTGAGCGTGAAATCAACAAGCGCCTGACGTACTGGAGTCGGCTGCGCTCCTCGTCGGAATGAATCAGCATCGACAGCCGCCCGGACTTGCAGTAGGGTTCCCGAACATGAGCACCGGAGACTTCTCTTTCAGCTTCGCCATGCCGGCCCCGTCGCCTGCGCCGCGCTGCATCGCCCGACCTTTTCAGGCCCGGCCGATCGGTCAGGAAACGCTGATTCTTGCTGCCGACAGCGAGATCTCGACGCGGGCCCCGATGTTTTACGCCCAGATGCTGGCGCACTGCGATCGGCTTCGCACGCTCGAGGCGCATGCGGACTCGGTGATACGCCATTTCGGCCTGCCGCCGGATCAGCGCGCGGCTGTCCAGCAGGGTCTGAAAGGCCTTCTGGAACGCGGACTGCTGCAGGATGAGCAGAGCGTTTACCAGACCCTGAACAGAGACTCGACGCTCGACGACGTTGAGCAACCCGCGCTGCGCCTGCTGTGCGTGCGAACTTGCGACCGGCCGGGCGACCTTGTCCAGCTGCTGGGCAGCCTGTCCCGGCGCATTGAGAACACTTCTCTGGCCCGCGTGCTGGTGCTCGACGACAGCCGCACCCCTCAGGCGGTGGCGGCCAACGCGCGGGCGGTTTCCGAAACCGCGCTCGCCCGGCATGCCGAGCTGCTTCATATCGACCGAGCTCGACGCGCTAGCCTGATCGCTCAACTCAGCACCGAGGCCGGGGTGAGTCGACCGGCTCTGCACTGGCTGATCGAGGGCGATGACGATGATTCTGCGGCCAGTTACGGGGCCAGCCTGAATCTGGCGCTGCTCCTGAGCGCCGGCGAACGCTTCCTGATGATTGATGACGACGCGCTGATCGATCCCTATGCGCTGAGCGCGCCGCAGGACCGGCTAAGTCGGCGCGTGGCACGCAGTACCCGCGAGACTCAGATCGCCTCCAGCGTGGCCCTAATGACAACGACGATGACCGGCATCGATAACCGCGAGTTGCTGTTGCCGGTGCCGGCCAAGGGACGGGGCGAGGATCTGGTCTTCGGTGCCGGTATTCGCTATCTCTATCCCGGCACACCTTGCGCCGCCCTGCCGTGGATGCTGCCTCACCGCCTGCAGTCTCGCCGGCGCTGGACCGCTGAAGATCTGGCCCAGAAGCAGGGCGCCGGACTGGCCGCCTACCTTGCCGAGCGCATGGAGGACCTGACCGAGGCGACTGGGGTGACCGACTCGGATGCCCGCGTTGGTCTACTTGCAGCCTGGATGGCCAGTCTGGGGAAGATGCATGACAAAGAGCGCTTGAACGATCTTCGACGGCACCTGCTTGATCGCCGTGCCCGAACCGCGGATGCGGTCAGCAAGACGCTGGCCCAGCTCAATCCTCCCGACTGGCTGCGCAAGGAATTCGAGGTCATCATTTCCGGACACCTGCAGATTGATGCCGCTGATACCCAGCGCATGGCCACGCAGGCGCCAGCCATTGGGCGCTTCGCCAGCGCTTATGGAAAAGCGCTCCCGCATTGGTCAACCGCCTGGAGATACGTGGCCAGAAACGGCTGTAATCCCCTGCTGACCGGAATCGCATGAACCCATACCAACGACGCAGGCAGGCCGAAACCTGGGCGGCCGAGCAAGCCGGCCTGGCAAGCTGGGAATCTGAACCGGTGTCTTCGGACGCCAGCTTTCGCAGCTACTACCGGCTGATGTCAAAAGGTCACTCGCTGGTGGTCATGGACGCCCCGCCAGAGCGCGAACCCGTGACCGCTTTCCTAGACATTGCCCAGCGTCTGCGATCAGCCGGCTTGCACGCGCCCCAGATCAAAGGCGCTGACCCCGACCGCGGCTTCGTCCTGCTCGAAGATCTGGGCCGCCGGCCCTATCATCACGTGCTCGATCTCGACAACGCCGATGCGCTTTTTGAAGACGCTCTGACCGCTCTGCGGATCATGCAAACCATGGTGGATATCGAAGATCTTCCGGCCTATGATCCGGCCCGTCTGCTGCAGGAACTGGCCCTGTTCCCGGACTGGTTTCTGGAGCATCACTGGCAGGTGGAGCCGAGCGAAGACGAACTCGATGCGTGGGACCACCTGTGTGCCCTGCTCATCCGCTGGGCACTGGACCAGCCTCAAGTGTTCTGCCATCGCGACTTCATGCCCCGCAATCTGATGCTCACCGAGCCCAACCCCGGCATCATCGACTTTCAGGACGCGGTGGTTGGCCCGATCAGCTACGACCCGGTCTGCCTCTTTCGCGACGCTTTTCTGAGCTGGCCGCAGGCGCGGGTCGATGCCTGGCTGGAGGGCTATCGCGTGGCCGGCCGGGCAGACGGCCTGGCGCTGCCCGAATCAGCGGATCTTTGGCGCAGGACCTGCGACTTTATGGGGGTGCAGCGTCACCTCAAGGTCATCGGCATTTTCGCCCGCATTCGCTATCGCGACGGCAAGCCGGCCTACCTGGAGGACGTCGCGCGCTTCTTCGCCTACCTCGACCAGGCCATTGCCCGCAACCCCGAGCTGGCGCCGCTGAAGCAGCTGCTTGTCGCTTGGCGGGCCCGCAGGCGCGACAGTCAATGAGGGCCATGATTCTGGCCGCCGGACGCGGCGAGCGCCTGCGTCCGCTGACCGACCAACTGCCGAAACCCTTGATCGAAGTCGGCGGCAAACCGCTGATCGCTCATCACCTGGACCACCTGGCCCGCGCGGGCTTTGAGCAGATCGTGGTCAACCTGGCCTGGCTGGGAGAAAAGATTGAATCCGCGCTGGGTGACGGGTCGGCCTTCGGTCTGAGCATCACCTACTCACACGAGCCGCCGGGCGCGCTGGAAACGGCCGGCGGCATCATCCAGGCCCTGCCGCTGCTCGGAGACGAACCCTTTGCGCTGATCAGCGCGGACGTCTACTGCGATTATTCCCTGGTCAAACTGCGCAGACGCCGGCTGCGCGGCCTGGGCCATCTGGTGCTGGTGGACAATCCATCTCACCACCCGCACGGAGACTTTGGCCTGGATCACCAAGCGCAATTGGTTAAGGGTAGGCCGGCTCTCACCTTCAGCGGTATTGCGCTGCTGCACCCCAGGTTGTTTGATGGGCAGCCGCCCGGGCGACTGGCCCTGCGGCCGGTCCTGGAGCAAGCCATCGATGGCTCGCAGCTCAGCGGAGAAGTGCACCAGGGCCTCTGGTCCGACGTCGGGACAAGCGAAAGGCTGGCCTCGATTCGCCAGCAAATCGGCTCCTCAATTGCGATGCCCTCAACCACCGGCTACACTCAGCGCTGACTTTCAAGGTGTGTGACATGAGCATCAGCATCGGGATCATCAAGGAGACGGCTGAGGGTGAGCGGCGCGTGGCGCTGGATCCGCCCACCGCCGGCAAACTGACCCAGGCCGGGCACAAGATTCTGCTGGAGAGCGGCGCCGGCGCCGAGGCCGGCCATCCGGACGGGGTCTGGAAGGATGTCGAAATACTCGACAGTGCCGACAAGGTTGCTGCCGGCGCGCAGGTCTTGCTTTGTGTCCGCCGTCCGACCCCGGAAGTTCTCAAGGCGCTGCCAGAGGGCGCACTGGTGATCGGCAGCCTGTCCCCCTATGCTGATTTCGACCAGCTTGAAACCGCAGCCAAGGCCGGTGTATCGCTGGTCAGCATGGAGCTGGTGCCGCGCATCACTCGGGCCCAGGCCATGGACGTGCTGTCCTCGCAGGCCACCGTGGCCGGCTACAAGGCGGTCATCATCGCCGCCGATGTCGCCCCGCGACTGTTCCCCATGCTGACTACGGCCGCCGGCACCCTGAGACCGGCCAAGGCCGTCGTCATCGGGGCCGGCGTGGCCGGTCTCCAAGCCATTGCCACCGCGCGCCGGCTGGGCGCGCAAGTCGAGGCCTACGATATTCGCGCCGCTGCCCGCGAACAGGTTGAATCACTTGGCGCGAAGATGATCGACACCGGCGTCGACGCAGAGACCGAGGGCGGCTACGCGCGCGAGTTGACCGACGATGAGCGGGCCCAGCAGGCCGACGCGCTGGCCCGGCACCTGGCGCGAGCCGATGTGGTCATTTCCACGGCGGCCATCCCCGGCCGACCGGCGCCGAAAATCATCACCGAGGCCATGGTCAACGACATGCAGCCGGGCAGTGTCATCGTCGACATCGCCGCCGAAACCGGCGGCAACTGCGAACTGACCGAGGCCGGAAAAACCGTCAACGCTGGCGGTGTGCTCATCGTCGGTCCGACCAACCTGCCCAGCAAGGCACCACTGCATGCCTCGGAGATGTACGCCAAGAACATCAATAACCTGCTGGCGCTGATGGTCAAAGACGGCGAACTGGTGATCGATGCCGAAGACGAAGTCATCGCCGGCTGCCTGCTCGCTCACGGCGGCAAGGTCGTACACGAGAAATTCAAGAGCTGAACGAACCGCCAATGACCGCGGATAAACGCAAATGGAAATGAGCGAAGCTCGCCTCGACATCCTGGTCACCGGCGCAAGCTCGAGTGATCCGGATTCCCATGGGCTGAACTGGTCTTGTATCCGCGTTCATCCGCGTTCATCCGCGGTTCAAATCCTTTAAAAATCAGGAGAAACCATGGAAGGCTGGATTGCACTGTATATCTTCATGCTGGCGGCGTTCACCGGGATCGAGGTGATTCGCCGGGTTCCCGCCATCCTGCACACTCCGCTGATGTCGGGCTCGAACTTCATTCATGGGATCGTCGTGGTTGGCGGCATGGTGGTGCTCGGCATGGCTGACACCACCGCCGAGATCGTCGTCGGGTTCATCGCCGTCTTTCTGGGCGCCGGCAACGCCGTCGGCGGCTATGTGGTCACAGATCGCATGCTGGAGATGTTCAAGTCGTCCGACAAAACCAAGGACAAGGGTTCAAATCCATGATTCCAGGAGCCGAATTCATCGTACCTGCGGCCTACTTCGCCGCTGCAGTCATGTTCATCTACGGCCTCAAAGGCATGAGTTCACCGGTCACAGCGCGCCAGGGCATGATCTGGGCAGGTATCGCCATGCTGCTGGCTGTGGTCGTGACCTTCATCCACCCGAAGGTCGAAGGCAACTATGGGCTGATGCTGATTGCACTGGTCTCGGCCTCCGTTCTGGCCTGGTGGTGGGCGCGAATTGTTGCCATGACCGACATGCCGCAGATGATTGCCTTGTATAACGGCATGGGCGGTGGCTCGGCCGCTGCCATCGCCGGGGTGGAGCTTTTGAAACTTCATTCCGGCCAGGTCGATATGGTGCCCACCACGCTGCTGGTGGCCAGTTTTGGTGCCATCATCGGCTCAATCGCCTTTTCCGGCTCGCTGATCGCCTTTGCCAAACTGCAAGGGTGGATGCGCAAGACCTGGCGTTTTCCGAGTCAGCAGCTGATCAACCTGGTGGTTTTCGGCATCACCATCCTGCTGGCGCTGATCATCTTCGTCGCCGGACCCAATCCTTTCCTGCTGGTGCTGTTCTTCGGTTTTGCCCTGGCTGCCGGCGTACTGATCACCATCCCCATCGGCGGAGCGGACATGCCGGTGATCATCTCGCTGTACAACGCGCTGACCGGGCTAGCCGTTGGCTTCAAGGGTTTCGTGCTCGAGATTCCCGCGCTGATGATTGCCGGCATCGTGGTCGGCGCGGCCGGCACCATGCTGACCCAGCTCATGGCCAAGGCCATGAATCGCTCGCTGACCAACGTGCTGTTTGCCGGATTCGGCAAGGCCGACGAAGACGCCACCAGTGCCGAGGCATCCGGGGAAATGCGCTCGATCGACGCAACCGATGCAGCCATCCAGCTGGCGTACGCCGAAAAAGTCATCATCGTGCCCGGCTATGGCCTCGCGGTCGCCCAGGCCCAGCACAAAATCTGGGAGATGACCGAGCTGCTGATGAGCCGCGGCGTCAAGGTGATCTTTGCCATTCACCCGGTTGCGGGTCGCATGCCCGGCCACATGAACGTGCTGCTGGCCGAGGCCGGTGTGGACTACGAGATGATCGAGGATCTGGAAGACGTCAACGCCCAGTTCCCGAACACCGATGTCGCGCTGGTCATTGGCGCCAACGACGTCGTCAACCCGGCCGCGCGCAAGGATCCGTCCAGCCCGATCTTCGGCATGCCAATTCTCGATGTCGACAAGGCCAGGAACTGCATCGTCATCAAGCGCGGCCAGGGCACGGGTTTTTCCGGGATCGAGAACCTGCTGTTTTTCGAAGACAATACGCGCATGCTTTACGGCGATGCACAAAAGGTCTCACAACAGCTGATCGCTGGAATCAAGTCACTGGGTTAAGCCCGTGCCTCGGCCAGCCGCGACGCCGGCTGGCCGCACTTGACAACTGTGTTACTGTTGTATAACACTATATCCGTACCCTGACGGAGCCTGCCTGATGAAACGATTGATTGTCTGCCTCACCATCCTCGTGCTCGTTGCCTGCGGCAACAACTCTCCGGACAACGAGGCTGAGAACGCCACCACACCGCCCGCGTCCAGCGGACCCACTGCGAGCGCGCCGGTCGCGCCGGACCTGATCAATCAGCTGCTGGCCAGGATCGACCCCGAGCCGGCCATGCTCTGGCTGAGCCTGGAACCCCTGCCCCAACCGCTGTTGGAGCAGCTCTGGGCGCAGATGGATCAGGCCAGCGAGATGAACGAAGACGCCTACGAAGAAATGGCCGAGGACACCGATGATCCGCTGGTCCGCGCCTTGTTGATGGAGCTCGGCAAACTGGATTCTCCGGAAGCCTGGGCTGAGCGGGGCATCAATATCGCCGGTCTGGCGGGCGCTCACACGGTCGGCATCTTCCCGCTGTTGCACTGGCAGATCAGCGACCCGGGAGCTTTTGAAGCAACCGTCGAGCGGATCGAGACTGAGGCCGAAACCAGCTTCACTCGCCGGCAGATCGTCGACCAGACCGTGATCTGGCATGATCTTGGCGAAGTTGGCCTCGCCATCCATCACGATGCCAGTTTCATGACCCTGGGACTGATCGCGGACCGGCCCGAGCTTCTGCGCCGCGTGGCCAACGTCGACCCGGCTGAACCGGCGCTGCAGCTTGCCGAAGTCAACGCCTTCAACACCGCCCGCGGCTTGCTCAACAACAGCGCCGGCTTCATCGATTTTCAGCGTGTCCTGGCCCTGCTGATGGACAGCGAGGACCCGCTTCTCGTCAGCGCGCGGGCCGAAGGACCGCTTGGGGCAGTCGCCAGCGATGAGGCCTGCCGTGCCGAGTTGGGTGCGCTGACGCGCACTTTCCCACGGCAAAGCTTCGGCACCACGGCTGCCGATGCGAATTCGATGGAAGTGCTGGCACGGCTGGAGACCGATCCCGGCTTTGGTCTGCGCCTCGGTGCCCTGGCCGATAGCCCGATGTCGCTTGATTTGGAGCGTAGCGGCCTGCTTAGCGTCGGCATGGCCATCAACATCATTGCCGCGCGGGATTTCGGACGCGAATTGGTCGCCGGCTGGATCGACAATCCCCCGGTCTGCCACCTGTTCAGCACTGTGGCCGAACAGGCACCGGACTGGCAGCTGGCGCTGAACCGGCCGATTCCACCGTTGGTGACCAACATGCACGGCATGCGCTTGCAACTGGACCAGCTGGACATGCAGGACGGCGAGCTGGCATCCGCCGTCGGCAATCTGGCCTTGTTTATGCGCAATCCGCAGATGATGCTCGGCATGGCCCAGATGTTTTCGCCCGAATTGGCCGCCCTGAACCTGACCCCGGGTGGCGAACCGCAACCGGTTCCGGCCGCGCTGGTCCCGAATCTGGAAGGCATCCCGGCCTGGCTGGGTCTGAGCGAGACCGCCCTTGGCCTGGCGATCGGAGAGAGTAACGGCCTGAGTACCGCGCTCGCCGCGGGACAAGCCGACAGCCGGATCTTCGCCGTCGGTGTGGACCTGGCCGCCTACTCTAATCTGGTCAAGCTGGGTCTGGCTTCGCTACCCACCGAGCAAGCCGAAGAATTCGACTCGGCAGAAACGGCGCAGGCCATGGAATTACTGACGTCGCTCTATCGATACACCCACACGGAGTTTCGCCTGGCCGAGCCGGGCGTGGACGTCGTGATCCGGGTCGAACTGGCCGACTGACCGCACACGGAAGGGCTGGCGCATGTGCTCGATCCTCGGTTTATTTGACCTCCCGGCCGGCGCCGCCGATCTCCGCCCCACGGCGCTGCAGGCTTCGCGCCTGCAGCGCCATCGCGGCCCGGACTGGAGCGGCGTGCACGTCAGCACGCGGGCCATCATCGCCCATGAGCGCCTGGCCATCGTCGACATCAACTCTGGCGCCCAGCCGCTCTACAGCCCAGACGGTCGGGTCGCGCTGGGCGTCAACGGCGAGATCTACAATCACCGCGAGCTGCGCCAGAGCTGCCCGGACTTCAACTTTCAAACCGGTTCTGACTGCGAGGTCATCCTGGCCCTGTATGAACGAGACGGTGTTGATTTTCTTCACCAGCTGAACGGGATCTATGCCTTCGTGCTGTGGGACGAGACCCGCGGGCGCTACCTGATAGCGCGTGATCCGATCGGCGTGATGCCGCTGTATTACGGCCGTGACGATCAGGGCATGCTCTGGGTCGCCTCGGAGATGAAGGCGATCGAGCCATGGTGTCGGCAGGTGCAGACCTTCCCGCCCGGTCACCTGCTCGACTCCGAAGAAGGCGAAATCCGGCGCTGGTACAACCCGGCCTGGCGCGATTTCGAGGCCGCCGACGAACCCGCCGATCCCGCCAAACTGCGCGAGGCACTGGAACAGGCAATCCATCGCCAGCTGATGTGCGACGTGCCCTACGGCGTGTTGCTCTCAGGCGGACTGGACTCTTCGCTGGTCGCCGCCATCGCCCAGCGCTATGCCGACAAGCGGATCGAATCCGACGACACCGAGCAGGCCTGGTGGCCACGCCTGCACTCCTTTGCCATCGGCCTGGAAGGCTCGCCGGACCTCGCCGCCGCGCGCGTTGCCGCCAAAGCCATCGGCACCCTGCACCACGAGTTCCACTACACCATCCAGGAAGGCCTGGACGCGCTCGAAGACGTCATCCGCCACATCGAA
>JAZBOC010000150.1:0-3185 GCA_036353315.1 Wenzhouxiangella sp.
CCGTCGGCGTTTTGCCAGCGGCTGATGAACTGCTCAACCGCAGCCGGGTCCGCCGGGGTGTTTGGGTTGGCGCTGTCGTTCATTGGCGGGTGCTGCCAGGTCCCCTATCTGTCTGGCGTAAAGACTACCAGCAATGGGCGGGCAAGGGGTTGCCCGATAATCGCGCTCACCTTAGACTCCGAGCCAGGGTTAGGTTGGCGATAGGAATAATTTTCGGTGACAAAACTTCGTATTGAGCCGGGCTTGTCTGAGGCGCCGCAGCAGCAGCCGGCACCTGAAAGGATCGAGCGTGCAAGAGGGAGGTCCATGTCACCAACTGGCATGGTTATCAGTATCGCCTTTGTGTTCGCATGCATCGTTTTTGTGGTGGACCGCGCCTGGGTGCACTACCAGCAATACCAGGCGGGCAAGGCTGTGCAGAATATCGTTGACCAAGCGCAAGCAGACCTTGAAGCAGCCGGGCGGGCCAATCAGGCGTCTATCGAGCGGCAACGGCAGGCCCGAGCACAGTCCAGCCAGGGCCAGTGGTTGGCAAAAAACTGCCAAGATTGGCGTCGGGCGGCCGAAGATAAGCGTCTGCAAACCGCGCAAGAGGAAATGCGCAGGCATTGCCAGGCCTACGAGCGCTACCTGGACACCGGACAAGTCCCTACGCGGCATGCTCGATGAGAGGGCCGAGACGCGGAGGGGGAGAGTGAATGCGGCTGCAGGGGCGGGTTGTCGACTGGCGCGACGAAAAGGGCTTCGGCTTCATCCGTCCGCATGACGGCCACGAGCAGGCCTTCGTGCACATTTCGGAATTTTCAAATCGGTCTCGTCGTCCGGTCCAGGGGGACCTGGTGACCTACGAGCTCGGACGAGATTCGAAGGGCAGAATTCAGGCCAGGAAAGTGCGTTTTGTAGGCGATGGGATCCGACGCCGGCCTGCGCGTCGGCAGCGTCCATTTGAGTTCTATCTCTTTATCGGTATCGTGATCTTCCTGCCGGTCATGGTGTTCCTGGGTCGTCTATCCGAGTGGGTATTGGCGGTCTACGCAGGGACTTCGGTACTGACGTTCCTCTTTTATCATGCTGACAAATCGGCCGCTCGTCAGCGCCGCTGGCGCACGCCCGAGAGCACCCTGCATGCGCTTGCGCTTGCCGGTGGCTGGCCGGGCGCGCTATTGGCCCAGGAATGGCTGCGGCATAAATCCAGCAAGCGGAAATTCCGAACCGTGTTCTGGTTCACTGTTGGGATGAACCTGCTGGTGCTTGCATGGCTGTTGACTGACGATGGCGCTCTGTTGGTTGCCGACCTGATGGGCTCCCTAGCCTGAGCAACCGTGGAATTTCGTCACGATCTTGCGTGGCTGGATTGTTTGTCGGTCAGCTTTCTTCCGGGCTCTCGATGAACCGCAGGGCGCGTTCCAGGGCCTGATCTCCGGGGACTTCGATATCGGGGCGGACGCCCCGGCGATCCAGGCGGGTCCCATCGGGGGCAACGTAGTCTGCCACCGGCACGAACAGCCGGAAGGTTTCGTTCATCGAAAAGTGCTCGGCGCTGAGCATGGCGCCGGCAGTGCGTTCGCCGATCACGGTGACACCCTGCTGCTGGAACAGATAGACCAGCGGTTCGGACGTGCTGGCCGTGTTGATGTCGGTGAGGATGACCAAACGCCCCTCGAAAATCGGGTCATCGTGGGCCGGGAGGATCAGTCGGGCCGCTCCGTCGCGCTGAAGCTGGGCCGCAAACGCATCGAGATCAAGCACTTCCAGCGCGTCGATTGCGTCGTATTGAGCGGCTGTCGGATAGCCGCCGTGGTGCGCAAACCAGGCGCGCGTCAGGAACGCTCCGGCGTCGACGGCTTCATTGCGCAACCCCCGCGAAAGGGCGACTGCAGTCGGGAAGGATCCGCCGGAGTTTCCACGGAGATCGATGACCAGCGCGGTGGCGCGCCGCGCGATGACTTCTTCGAGCGTTTCGCTGATCGCCATCGGGTCGCCTTTGAACGCTTGAATCCTAACCACAGCGATATCGTCACGAGGCCAGGACAGCGAAATGGGTGCTTCATCGCCCTCGCCACCAGAGCGAGGCTGCCAATGCAGGCGGAAATGGGTGAACGGCAGCTGGTGGGTGGCCTCGTTGAAAACGCGGTGGAACTCGACATCGTTCAGAGTCAGGACGTCCGGATTGCGGATGGTCTGCTTGAATTCAGTCCATTCGCTGCTTGACAGGAAGGCAGGATTGGGTAAGGCGGCCTCAGCCGTGGCAATCGCCCGTTCGACCAATTCTGCGCGCGCCATGGGTGAATCTTCGGCCTGGGCCAGAGAGGCACCGACGATCAAAAGGGCCGAGAGAAGGCAGGTCGCCTGGATTCGACAGAGGACTGACAGCATGGCTCGGGATCACCTGGGTTATGGACATGAGTTCAGGTTTGCACATGCAATCAAAATTTTCCAGGGAATTTTCCAGCGCAGTTTGACTGCAGCGAAGAGTTTGAACCTTATCGATCGTCCGGAAGCCATTTGACCGGACCGTACCAGGCATTGGTCTGCTGTCCCGCATTGTCACAGTCGGTCATGATGGCCACGGCGTCGATGACATCGGGCTCGATGCCATGCAAACGGCGGAAGTCATCCCGTACATTGCGACGTTCTTCTACCCATCGACCCAGATCGGCCTGTCCGCTACGGACTGCCACCATCTGAAATTGGGCGGCGAAAGCATTTTCCCAGGTTTGGTTCTCCGGTTGAGCGCTGCTCCAGACATAGTTGATGACCCGACTGCGGAAGCGCGGCCATCGCTCGGCGACAACGTAGATGCGCGCCGGATAGTCGTCGCCGGCCTTACTGGTTTCGTCAAGGTCCTCGAAGATGTCGTCCACCCGCCAGCGCCATTCAAGAATGGGATGGTCTTGGAGCTTGATTTCGCGTTCGACAAACAGCCCTGAGGCCTGACCGGCGCGGCATCGAGCATGCACGGCGGCGTGGTCAACGGCGGTTTCGTCCGGTCCGGCCAGGCGATAGTCGGTCGGATCCGCGAACGCCCGGGCCTCTCCTTCGATAAAGTCCCGGGGCCAAATATGCAGGGGCGCATCCGTGGCCGCGGCAAGTGCAAGCCAGAACAACAACGCTTGAAAGGCCAAGTTCACGTCGAACAACCGTTCATTGGCGGCAAGCCAGTGTTTGACTGTCGCCCAGGTCTC
>JAZBOC010000151.1:0-9251 GCA_036353315.1 Wenzhouxiangella sp.
AGTTTCTCAAAAAACCTGGTAGCGGGGGCAGGATTCGAACCTGCGACCTTCGGGTTATGAGCCCGACGAGCTGCCAGACTGCTCCACCCCGCAATCGAGCTAGAGATTATAACCAGACTGTTCAATTCTGGCAACCTGCATTTGCCTTTTCCATATTCGCCAATGAGTCACGAGGCGACCCGGGTATACTTAAATACCGCTCTCCATCGCGCAGCAGCGCCATGTGTTGGCCATGATCCGCAGTCTTTGGGCTCTCATCCTAACGATGCTGGCGCTGGGGCTGCTGGCCTCGCAAGCGATCCCGGCCAGAACGCCCGACCTGGAACAAATCATGGCCGACCCGGCCTGGATGGGGCCGCCGGTGGAACAGGCCTGGTGGTCATTGGACGGATCAGCCGTTTTTTACCGACTTCAACGCGCCGAAACCGAGATCGATGATTTGCGCAGAATCGATCTTGCCGCCGGCGAAGACCGCCGGCTAGCTTACGAAGACCACGACGGCATCAGCGGCCCGTCGCCGGTGTTCAGCACTGATGGGCGCCGCGCTCTTTTCATTCGTGAAGGCAACCTGTTTCTGGACTCCCGCGACGGCACGCCACCGCGTCAGCTCACCCAGGGCGGGGAACCGGTGCAACAGTCGATGTTCGGCAGCGAGCCGGACACCGTCCTGTATCGGCGCGGCCTGCAGTGGTGGCTTCATTCGCTGACGAAAGGCCTGGCTCGGCCGGTGGCTGACCTCCGCTTCGAAGATGATCCTGACCATCCGCCTGACGATGCGCTGGCCCAGATGCAGCTGCGGTTGTTTTCCAGTCTGCAAGAGGACGCCGATCGAGCCCGAGCGCAGCGCGCCGAAGCGGTCCGGGCGAGCCGCCTGGACGCCAGCCGGGGCGCTGCACCCTGGTATCTGGGCAAGGCCTTCGAAGCGGTCCGCTCCAGCCTGTCGCCCGATGGGCGCTGGCTGCTCCTGGCCGTGCGCCCGACCGATCATGAAGACGGCAGGGCAGGACGGATGCCGCACTACGTCACCGTCAACGGCTATATTGATGTCGAGGACGTTCGCACCCGGGTCGGACGAAATCCTCCGGCCCGACATTCGCTGTGGCTGCTGGATCTGGTCGAACGTCGGAAGCACGAGTTGGACCTGTCGGCATTGCCGGGCATCCAGGAAGACCCGTTGGCCGAACTCAAAGAGGCTCAGGGGATCAGCCCGCTGCCCGAGGGCGAGAACCGTGCCGTCAGCATCCTGGACATCACCTGGCAACCCCGGGGTTCAAAGGCAGCGGTCATGATCCGGGCCAACGACAACAAGGACCGCTGGATCGCCAGCCTGGATCCAGGCTCCGCCCAGCTCAAACCGCGCCACCGGCTCCACGATCCGGCCTGGATCAACCGGCGGTTCAACGAGTTCGGCTGGCTCGGGACCAGCGATCAGATCTGGTTCCTGTCCGAAGAAAGCGGCTTTTCACACTTCTACACCGTGCACTATGACCAGGGCGCACCTGAGGCTCGCACGGCCGGGGAATTCGAGGTCACGGACGTCTCGGCCGGCGTTGACGGCAGGCAGGCGTGGCTGCTGTCGAACCGCTCACATCCGACTGAGTACGACCTCTATCGACTCGACCTGGACAGCGGCGCCCTGGTTCGCCTGACCGAGCAGCGCGCGGTCGAGGATTTCGCTCTCCTGCCCCATCATGACCGCATCCTGGTGCGATTTTCCGGCCCGTATCTGCCCCCGCAGGTCGGCCTGATACCGATCGAGGGCGGACCGATACGCACGCTCACCGATACTCGCAGCGACATCTATCGATCCATCGACTGGCAGCGCCCCCAGATCGTTGGCGTGCCCTCAAACCACGGTGCCGGCACGATCTGGTCCAAGTTCTACCCGGCCCAGACCGAAGCGCTCGAAAAAGGGCACCCGGTGGTGCTCTTCGTTCACGGGGCCGGCTATCTGCAGAACGTAATGCAGCGCTACCCGCCCTACTTTCGCGAGCAGATGTTTCACAACCTGCTCGCCGCACGCGGCTACCACGTTCTCGACATGGATTTTCGGGCGAGCAGCGGCTACGGACGCGATTGGCGCACGTCAATCTACCGGCAGATGGGCACCCCGGAGCTGGAAGACTTGATTGATGGGGTTCGGTGGCTGGTCGAAAAGCAGGGCGCCGATCCGGAGCGGGTTGGTCTCTACGGCGGGTCCTACGGTGGTTTCATGACCTTCATGGCCTTGTTCAAGGCACCCGCAGTCTTCAGGTCAGGCGCCGCACTCCGTCCGGTCAGCGACTGGGCGCATTACGCCCATTCCTACACGTCCAATATTCTCAACACCCCTGAGGTCGATCCCCAGGCCTACGCGCGCTCGTCGCCGATCGAGTTCGCCGAGCACTTTCGCGGCCACCTGCTGATGACCCATGGCATGCTGGATGACAACGTCTTCTATCAGGATGTCGTTCGCCTGACCCAGCGCCTCATCGATCTGGAAAAACAGCACTGGGAGTTGGCCTCTTATCCGCTGGAGGGCCATGGATTCCGGCGTCCGTCAAGCTGGCTTGACCAGTATCGACGTATCCTCAGTCTTTTCGAACGCACGATCGGAGAGGTTCAGTAATAGCCATGAACGTATTCATTACCGGCAACAGCAGCGGCCTGGGACTGGGTCTGACAGAAGCCCTGATGGACCGTCAGGCCATTGTCTGGGGCATGAGCCGCAGCGGCTGCCCGCTCAAATCCCGCTTTGACGATGTGATCCGGGACCGTCGTCAGGACCTGGGTCAGCTCTCGACCCTGACCGAAGGCCTGGATCGGCTGCTGTCGGACTGCCTGCGCCTGGATCTGGTCATCCTCAACGCTGGCCTGCTCGGGCGGATCCAGGACATCCATCAAAGCGACGTGCACGACCTCGAGCACTTGATGCGGGTCAACGTGTGGGCCAACAAGCTGATCCTGGACTGGCTGATCGAGCGCCAGATTCCGGTCGACCAGGTCGTCGCGATTTCCTCCGGCGCTGCAGTCAACATGAATTATGGCTGGGGCGGCTACTCGATATCGAAGTCGGCGCTGAACAATCTCGTCCAGCTCTATGCCCCCGAGATGACCGACACCCACCTGACTGCCCTGGCGCCCGGGCTGGTCGATACCGCCATGCAGGACTATCTATGCGGCGAAGTCGACAGCCAGCAGTTCCCATCGGTACAGAAACTCAAGGATGCGCGCGGCACCGACAACATGCCCGATGCCCGCCAGGCCGCCGAGACCATTCTCGACCTGCTCGACGACCTGCGTGACAATCAGCCATCCGGCAGCTTTGTCGACGTTCGCCAACTTTGATCAGGACGGTTGGCAGGATTCGCCGAGGAATCTCGTAAGAAGAGTCTGAGACCGCCGAACGACACACGGGATAAAGCGATCATGGATTTCAAGATTGGAGAGATTCTCGGCCTGATGGGCAAGACCATGCCGTTCCTGGTCTTCCGCTTCTTGATCTACTTCGCCATCACCTTTGCCTACATCGTGCTGACCGGGGTTGGCGCCGGCGTGGGCTACGGTATTGGCATGGTCGGGGGCGATCCGGGCAGCTTCAGCTTCTTTGGCGGCCTGGTCGGATTTGGGATCATGTCAGCGGCCGCCTACATGCTGCGCGAATACCTGCTTTACATGGTCAAGGCGGGTCACATTGCCGTGTTGGTCGAACTGATGGAGGGTAAGGAGCTGCCCCAGGGTCGCGGTCAGATCGACTACGCCCAGAAGATCGTTCGCGAGCGTTTCGCCCAGTCCTCCATCCTGTTCGGCATCGACCAGCTGATCAAGGGCGTACTCAAAGCTTTCAACCGACTGTTCTTTACGGTCACGGCATTCATTCCCATTCCGGGCCTGAAAAGCGTGGTCGGCTTTATCAACACCATCGTCAACCTGTCGCTGACCTATCTGGACGAAGTCATTTTGTCTTACAACCTGCGTACCCGCGCTGACAACCCCTGGGAGGCCAGCCGCACGGCTTTGGTGCTCTACGCTCAGAACTACAAGGCGTTTCTCAAGAACGCCTTTTTCCTGGCTTTCATCATCTGGGGGCTGACGCTGCTCGTGTTTCTGGTCATCCTTGGCCCGATGCTGGCGCTGGTCTCGGTGATTCCGGCCGTGGCCGGTCCGCTAACCCTGATTTTCGCCCTGGTCTTCGCCTGGGGCGTGAAGCAGTCGGTGATTGAACCCATTGGCATGACCGCACTCATGCAGGTGTTCTTCAAGGTTACCGAGGGTCAGCAGCCCAACCCCGAGTGGGAAGGCAAGCTCGACGGCGTGTCGAAAAAGTTCGGGGAATTGAAGGACAAGGCCAGCGAGTGGAATGCCAGCCAGGGAACAAGCGGCAGCGGCGACGAGCCTCCACAGGCCGGCAGCAGCGCGGTCTGATGCCCACAAGCCCCTGGGCAGCCGTCTTACGATAGCGCCTCGACGACGGTTTTCCAGGGCAGCAAGGCATTGCGCATCCGCGCTGGAAACTCGCCAACAGCGCGCAGGTAGTTGATTTCTCCCAGGGTCGGGTCATCCGCCGAGTCTCGATCGGTCAATAAGGATTCGAAGCGCCCAGCTGAGGCTTTGACCTCATTTCTCGATCGCCCTGGCAGCCAGACCATCAGCATGGACGCGCTGGCGGTCGTAACCGCACAGGCGCTGCCGGAAAACATCGCCGTATCAATCCGATCACCGGCAAGTCGCACCTCGACCAGAATATCGTCACCGCACAGCCCGTCGATGCCGCGGGCCGAATGAGTCGCTTCAGCCAGGCGACCGAAGTGTCGGGGGCTCCGGTTGTGGTCGAGGATAACCTGCTGGTAGAGCCTAGCTAGCGCCATGGCCCAACATTCTACGCTCGCCCCGGATTCAGGCGAGCATCTGTCGGGCCTGCTCCAGACCGCTGAGAAACACGTCGATTTCGGAGTGCAGGTTGTAGGCGGCGAACGACACTCGGGCAGTGGCCGGCACCTCGAAGAACTGCATCACCGGCATGGCGCAGTGATGGCCGGTTCGCAGGGCGACCCCGTGGTGGTCGATGATGGTGCCCAGATCATTGGGATGCACGCCCTCGAGCGTAAACGAGATTACCGGACCCTTTTCGGCCGCCTGGCCGATGATGGTCAGGCCTTCGACCTGAGACATTCTTTCGGTTGCCAGTTCCAGCAGGCGCTGCTCATGGGCCTTGATGCGCTCAACGCCGGTGTGCTCCAGCCAGCGGATGGCCGCGCCCAGGCCGATCGCGCCGCAGATGTTGGGCGTGCCGGCCTCGAAGCGATGCGGAATGTTGTTGTAGGTCGTTCCCTCGAAGCTGACCCACTGGATCATCTCACCGCCGCCTTGCCATGGCGGCATGTTTTCCAGCAGCGCTTCGCGCGCCCACAGCGCGCCAATGCCGGTCGGACCGTACATCTTGTGCGCCGACAGGCAATAGAAGTCGCAACCCAGAGCCTGCACATCCACCGTTTCATGCGGCGTAGCCTGGGCACCGTCGACCAGCACGGGTACGCCGTGCCGAGCAGCCAGCGCACAGACCTCGGCGACCGGATTGACCGTGCCCAGCGCGTTCGAGACATGAACGACACCGACGAGCTTCGTTCGCTCACCAATCATTTCGGCCATGGCGTCGAGCATGAGCTCCCCGCGCTGGTTGATAGGGGCCACCTTGAGCACCGCGCCGGTTCGCTCGCACAGCATCTGCCAGGGCACGATATTGGCGTGATGCTCCATGTGGGTGATCAGAATTTCATCACCCGACTGCAAGCCTGGCCCAAGGAAGCTGTTGGCGACCAGGTTGATCGCCTCGGTCGTGCCGCGCGTGAACACGATCTCACGCTCGGAGCTGGCGTTGAGAAAGCGCCGCAGGTCTTCGCGCGATTGTTCAAAAGCCTCAGATGCTTCCACCGAGAGCTGGTGGACGCCGCGGTGAACGTTGGCGTTGTAGCGTCGGTAGAAATCGTCCATGGCCTCGATCACGGCAAGCGGTCGCTGCACCGTGGCCGCGTTGTCGAAGTAGACCAGCGGCTTGCCGTGAACTTCCCGCGCGAGCACTGGAAACTGCTCGCGCAGCGCCATCACGTCCAGACGATCCCGGATGGCCGATCGATCGAGTTCGTTGGAAGTTACCGTGCCCATCACAGTACCGAGTGCAGGTCTTGGTTCAGCCACTCGCGGACCGCTTCGGGCTCGACCTGCTCGAGCGGAGCCGCAGCAAACCCATACTTCAGCAGGGCCATGGCCTGATCGACCGGAAGACCGCGCGAGCGCAGGTAAAACAGGGCCGAATCTTCCAGCTGTCCGATCGTCGCGCCGTGACTGGCCGTGACTTCCTCGGCGTAAATCTCCAGCTCAGGTTTGATGTTGATCCGCGCGTTCTCGCTCAACAGCAGGTTCGCGGTATTGAGATCGGAGTGGCTGTCATCAGCGCCACGCTGGATGTGGATTCGGCCGTTGAAGACGCCGACGCCGGTGCCGTCGGCCAGAATCCGAAAGGATTCGCGGCTGTTGGTTTGACCGACTTCATGATCGATGGCCGTGTGCCAATCCACGTGCTGACGCGAGTTCACGAACGCCACACCATCGATTTCGCCGTTAGCACCGGGTTCCAGCAGGTGCACAGCCAGATCCTGGCGAACCAGCCGCCCGGCCAACTCAAGAGCGCAACAGCGATAGTCGGCATCCGCCGTCACCGAGACGCGTGTGCGCTGCACCCACACCGATTCCGCGTTGCGGCGGCTAATGACATGTTGCAACCGAGCGCCCCGCTTGAGTTCAATATCCTCAACGATATTGACCAGGCCCGCGCCGCGATCTCGTTGCTGCTCGATCAGCACGGCTTCGGCCCCTTCGGCCAGTTCAATCTTCAGGCGCGGGTGAACGCTGGAAGCAAATCCTTCCGGCAATGTCATGGCCAGCACCAGCGGCCTCTCCAGCGCAGCATCAATCACCAGCTTCCAGGCCTGCTCAAACCGAGCCAGGTTAAGCCAGGCCATGGCCCCGGCCCGGTCGCCATAGTCAACGTTGACCAGCTCTGAAGGATCGATCGGCTGCAGACGGACACCGGCGGGCAGGTCGGACGGTGGTTGAACGATCAGGCCGTGATCGAAACGAATGACATCGGCAGCGAAGGGCAGCGTCTCGAGCTCGATCGACCCATCGCCTGACGAAGATTCGAGCTCGCGCTTCTCCAGCAGCCTCAGCGAGGTGTATTTCCAGGCCTCGGTCTTGAGGTCGGGAAAACCATGCTGCATCAGGCGCTGATGAGCTCGACGCCGGATGTCGCCGTAGCGATCGTCAAGCAGGCTCGCTTCCGGGACCAGTTGTTCAAGCAAAGCAGACATCATCAGGCCTCGCTGCCTGCTTCCAGAAACGCGTAGCCCTCGGCCTCGAGACGCTCGGCCAGTTCCTCGCCGCCGCTTTCGACGATCCGGCCTTCAGCCAGCACGTGGACCCTATCCGGGGTGAGATAGTCGAGCAGGCGCTGGTAATGCGTGATCACCAGGAACGAGCGCTCGCCGTCACGCTGGGCGTTGATGCCCTCCGCGACCAGCTTGAGCGCATCGATGTCCAGGCCCGAGTCGGTCTCGTCGAGCACCGCCAGCTTCGGCTGCAACACCGCCATCTGAACGATCTCGTTGCGCTTTTTTTCACCGCCGGAGAAGCCCTCATTGACCGCGCGCTTGAGCAGTGCTTCATCCATCTTCAGGCTCTTGAGCGACTCGCGCACGGTCTTGAGGAACGTCATGGAATCCATTTCTTCCTCGCCGCGCGCCTTGCGCTGGGCATTAAGTGCAGCGCGCAGGAAATAAGCGTTATTGACGCCGGGAATCTCCACCGGGTACTGAAACGCCAGGAACAAGCCGGCGGCAGCGCGCTCTTCGGGCTCCATCTCGGCCAGGTCCTGGCCTTCGAACTCGATCGAGCCGTCGGTGATGTCGTAGCCGTCCCGGCCGGCCAGGGCATAACCCAGGGTGGACTTACCCGAACCGTTGGGGCCCATGATGGCGTGCAGTTCACCCGGACCAATGTTCAGATCCAGACCCTTGAGAATTTCCTTATCGCCGATAGCAACGTGCAGATTACTGATTTTCAACATTTTTTGATTCAACCACAGATGAATGCGGATTAACGCAGATAAAGTTCACTCACGGCAACCGTCGGCGCCGAAGTGCCAACACCGCAGAGTGAGCAGCCGTTCCGGCGGACTCAAACCCGCGTTCATCGGCGTCATCTGCGGTTTTATGTTCTTAACCCACCGCTCCTTCCAGCGATATTTCGAGCAGCGCCTTGGCCTCGACGGCAAACTCCATCGGCAATTCCTTGAACACCTCCTTGCAGAAGCCGTCGACGATCATCGCCACGGCATCTTCCTCGCCCAGGCCTCTGGAGCGGCAGTAGAAGAGTTGATCTTCGCCGATGCGCGAGGTGGTCGCCTCGTGCTCGATCTTGGCCGTGGCGTTGGCCGATTCGATGTAGGGGAAGGTGTGAGCGCCGCAGGTCTTGCCGATCAGCAAGCTGTCGCACTGGGTGTAGTTGCGGGCATTGTCGGCCCGCTTGGCCATGCGCACCAGCCCGCGGTAGCTGTTGTTGCTTTTGCCGGCCGAGATGCCCTTGGAGATGACCTTGGAGGTGGTGTTCTTTCCCAGGTGGATCATTTTTGTGCCGGTATCGGCCTGCTGGTGGTTGTGGGTCAGCGCGACCGAGTAGAACTCGCCGGCCGAGCGATCGCCACGCAGGATGCACGAAGGGTATTTCCAAGTGATCGCCGAGCCGGTTTCGACCTGGGTCCAGGAAATGCGCGCATCATCCTCGCGGCAATCCCCGCGCTTGGTGACGAAGTTGTAGATGCCGCCCTTGCCATTCTCGTCGCCCGGATACCAGTTCTGAACCGTCGAGTACTTGATCTGCGCCTTCTCCAGGGCGACCAGCTCGACCACCGCGGCGTGCAGCTGATTCTCGTCGCGCATCGGCGCCGTGCAGCCTTCCAGGTAGCTGACATGACTGCCCGGCTCGGCGACGATCAGGGTGCGCTCGAACTGACCGGTATCGCGGGCGTTAATGCGGAAGTAGGTCGACAGCTCCATCGGGCAGCGCGTGTCTTTCGGGATGTAGACGAACGATCCGTCGGAAAACACCGCGGAGTTCAGGGCGGCGAAGAAGTTGTCCGTGTAGGGCACCACCGTGCCGAGGTACTTCTGCACCAGCTCCGGATGCTCCTGGAGCGCCTCGGACATGGAGCAGAAAAT
>JAZBOC010000152.1:0-8317 GCA_036353315.1 Wenzhouxiangella sp.
CACCACCCGGTCACCGTAGCCCACGCCCAGTTCGGCCAGCGCCCCGGCCGTGCGTGCCACCTGCTCGGTCAGCTGCGCGTAGGTCAGGCGCCGGGTCGTTGACGTGACCGGCGAATCGTAAACCAGAGCAACCTGGTCGCCCCGGCCGGCCTCCAGCTGCGCATCCAGAGTCAGCCAGGCGGTGTTGAGCAGTCCGTCGGCAAACCATTGCTGGCCGCCGTCGGGCGCCTCGGAAAAACCGGAGGATGGGGTTTGAAACCAGCGAATTCGGGCAGCCTGCTCGAGCCAGAATCCGTCCGGATCCAGCGCGGCCCGGTCAAAGGCCTGCCGATAAACTGATTGCGGGCGGGGTGTGCCGTCATTCGATGCATGCATGGCCGGCTCCGGCGCAGTGGCTCAGCCCTGAGTGTGCCTCATTCCGCCCGGCCTGAACAGGCGACCATTGGCGAAGATCTGAGTGTGGTCGGTATTCAGATCCTCCAAGGCAAACTGTCTAGGCTCTCTTGATGCTGCTTGATTCCTCGCTCGCCTTGGGGAGGCAGCAACCATTCGCGACCTCGTTACGAAAACTGGTCAGGCTGTCGGCATGAGTTGATCTAGAAACGCCTTCAGCCAGGCAAAACGGACCCGTTCCTGCTCCAGACGCAGGCAAGGTGCGAGAACATCATTGCGCAAAGCCTGATAAAGCGACTGTTCGGACGAATCCAGCCGGGGCAGTTCACCGCGAAAGCGGCGATCCTCCGGCTCACAGCCCCACAGTTCACGGTGGGCATCCAGGGTGGCGCGGTCCATCAGGAACGACCGCGCGGCGGGCAGATGCGCGCGCAGGCGGTTGAGAATGGCAAAGCCGTGGGTATCTATATCGCCCCAGTACCAGCAGCGTGCCCTGGCCAGCCAGGCCATGCCGGCCAGTCGATCCAGACCATAGCCAAGGCCAAACACCACGATGGCGCGGGGATGAGCCGGAAAGGCCAGGCCATTGATCTCGTTTTCGGTGATGAAGACCTGCTCCACGTCCAGGTCCAGGGCGGCGAATTCCTCGGCCGGCACGGCGAGATCGGTCAACCCTTTCAGCGCCAGCGTCGGGTCCAGAATACGGAAACGCACCATGACCGGACGACTGGCCAAGCCATAGCGGCGGTTGAATCCGGCCACGCCGGTTGTGGATGAATCAACCGCCTGTGCCGGCAACACGGCATCCAGTAGCTCGGAAATCAAGCCACGACGGCTCTCGATGAACTTGGTATCCACACCGGGAATATCGAGCTGGCGCAGATAGCGACCCGGACGCGGATGGGCGCGGAAGTAGTGCAGGATGGCCAGCAGTTGGGGCCACTCCTGAGCGCGGTTGATGGCCTCCAGCGGGCGCCGTATCAACCATGTACGCAGCGCAGGAAATGGTTTCAGCAGCTCGGCGCTCAACTGATCGAAGCGATGGGCCTCGGCGGTCTTGCCGATCAGGCCCAAGGCGTCTTCGGCGCTCGGAATGACAATCGCCCTGGGCAGACGGTTGCTGCCACGGGTTCGATGATTCACCGTCCGCCACTCGATCTCGTAGCCATGACCGCGCCGCTCGCGAGAGTGCTCAACCAACTCGGCCACCCACTCGCGGAGCGCATCAAAATGCTCACTCATATCCCGCGAGTCGGCCTTGCGCAATTTGAGCGGCAGGGGAAACATCGACGCCTGTCCGTCCAGCCGCTCGGCCAGCAGACGGCCAGAGTCCCAGTGCCGGCGCAATTGGGCGACAAGATCAGGCGGTCGAGTCCAGGGCTTGGCGGACATGGAGGTAGCAACTTGCGATGGCCAGTCGGAAGCTTAGCGGAGACCGGCCAGCAAGCCAAAGATGTTAGACTCTCGAAATCATTGATTGCATCGCAATTGGAGTATGCCATGGGCAGCATCACTATCCGCAAGCTCGACGATGAGCTGAAGGAACAACTCCGGCGCCGCGCGGCACGTCATGGGCGATCAATGGAAGATGAAGTTCGTGAACTTCTGCGCACAACCTTGGCGATGGACAGCGCCGAGCCTGACAACCTGGCCGAGCGCATCCGCACGCGCTTCGCGCCGTTTGGCGGCGTCAATCTGACGATTCCAGAACGGGAGCCGACGCGCGAACCGCCCGCGCTCTGATCGCCATGCAGATTCTCGATACCAACGTGATTTCGGAGCTGATGCGACCGAGTCCGAATGAGCGGCTCGTGGCTTGGATCAGCGCACAACCGGCCGGGAGCCTGTTCACTACCGCTGTGACCGAAGCAGAACTCCGCTACGGTATGGCCTTGCTTCCGGCTGGGAAGCGACGCGAACAGCTCTTCCGACAATTCAACCTGATGATGACGGAGGATTTTGCCAGCCGCATCCTTCCATTCGACCGCAGTGCCGCCAAGCTCTACGCCAGCATTGTGGCGGGGCGACGCCGCAGCGGTCGCCCGATCAGCCAGTTTGATGGCCAGATCGCGGCTATTGCCCGCTCGCGTGATGGGGGCATAGTGACGCGTAACGACCAAGACTTTTCCGACTGCGATATACCCGTCATTAATCCCTGGATGCACTGAAACCGCACTTCAGTGCGGGATGACCTGGCGGGCGGCCAGCTCGGCGCGATACTCCTCAATGCTCAGGTTACGCAGCATGGATTGCTTGCCGTCCGGATTGTGGACAAAGCCGACGCTGGCCACAAATGGCTCGATAATATGGATCTTCTGCAGCGGGGTGACGATCAACAGCTGCAAATTGAGCCGGCCGAACAGTTCCAGCCCGTAGCGCGCCGACTCATCAGAACCGCGACCGAAGGCCTCGTCAATGACCACAAAGCGGAACGAGCGCGAACGCTTCTCGCCCCACTCCAGGCCGAACTGGTAAGCCAGGCTGGCGGCTAGCACGGTATAGGCGAGCTTTTCCTTCTGTCCACCCGACTTACCGCCGGAGTCGGCGTAGTGCTCATGTTCACGATCGTCTTCGCGCCAGCGCTCAGAGGCCGAGAACATGAACCAGTTGCGCACATCGGTAACCTTGCGCGTCCAGCGCCGGTCCAGCTCGCTCGTCCCCTCACGGCCGCGAAAACGGTCGATGATGTCGCGCACCTGCAAGAACTTCTGCTCGGAATACTGGGCATCCTCCGAACCGGTCACCGCCCCCTCGGTACAGGCACGCAGTTTCTGCTGAAATTCCCGGATGTCTGCATCTGGCGCGGTTTCGGCCAGCAGGCGGATATAGCGGCCTTTTTCGTAATCGATCTCGTGTAGCGAGCGGTTGATGATCTCGATCCGCTCGCGAATCTGTTCGCGCTCGCGGTGCAGCAGGGCCTGGAATCCGGCGACCTCGCGAATGGTGTTCTCGTTGAGCAGCGCCTTGAAGCGCTGCTCGAAGCGCGGCAGGTCATCGCCGGCCAGGGTGTCGAGCAGGCGCCGATATTCATCGGCCGCAGCCACGCTGCAATCGGCCTCACGCGCTTCTTGGGGCCAGCGGTGACGAAAGTTCTGCATGGCCTGGATAATGCGGTCGTTGAGTCGGGCCAGGGCCTTGTCCTCGGCATCGATTCGGGCGGTGAGCCAGGACCGGAATTCGCGCTGGCGGGCATCAATGCCATTAAGGTTGATCGGCTGCCGGGCCAGAGCCTTTTCGCGCCAGCCGGCCAACAGGGCAAACCAGTGCTCGCGATCAGCCGCATCGAGCTCGTCGATCAGGACGACCGCCTGCTCGCGTTCATCGCCGGCGCTGCGGATACGCTCCTCGACGGTGCTCAACTGACCCTGGCGCTGCTCGAGTTCATCCTCAGTGCGTTCGCTGGTCTGCTCGAGCTCATCCAGGCTGGCGCGCAGGGTCTTGAGCACATCGGACTCGGTGCGCAAGCGACGTTCCTCGGATTCCAGCTCGGTGATACGGGTCGCTGCTTCCTGCCAGTTCAGGCGCTGATAGTCCTCGAACATGTCGAGCCGATTGAGATCGCCCATGCGGCCGGCCAAGTCCTGCAGTTCCCCATCCAGCCGGGCGATGGCATCGGCCACGGCCTGGATGCGCTTTTCGATCTGGCCGCGCTGCTCGGCCAGAACTCGAATCTTGTTTTCATTGCTCCAACCCAGCACATAGCGGGCGCGATCATCGATGGCATGACGATCGTCTTTTTCGTGGCGGACTCCGCCGGTCTTGATCTGTCCGGCTTTGGTGATCGCGCGAGTCTCGCGCGCGAAGTGGTCCAGGTCTGGGCAGCAGACATGATCGAAGCGCCGGGTCAGTTCCTGCTCCAGCCAGGCGTAGTGGGCACTGTCGGTGCGGATGGCGAGCTTGCGACTCAAGGCTTCGGCTGCGGCGCGCTCTGGGCTGGCACTGCGCAGCTCGCGAACCCGGTAGTAGACCAGGCGACCACGCAAACGCGTCGCATCGACCCATTCGGCCACGGCTCGGTAGTGCCGGTCCGGCACCAGCAGCGACAGGGCGAAATTGTGCAACAGGCGCTCGATGGCGCCTTCCCAGTCGCGTTCATCCTCGCGCACCTGGATCAGCTCGCCGGCAAACGGCAGCTCGGCCGGCGCCAGATTCAGCGCCTCGCACAGGCGCTCGCGCAGCGCCAGCATCGCCGCGGGCAGGTTCGATCGCCGGGCCTTGAGCGAGGTCAGTTCGGCGTCGACTTCAGCATGTCGAACCCGCAGATCGCGAATCGCCACGGACTGGTCCGTGCGTTCATTCTGCATCTCGGCCTGGCGTGCCTCGGCCTGGTCGCTTAAAGACTGCAGCGCGGCCCGGTTGGCGCGGAAGATGTCGGCATCGATCGCCTCGGGCAAGCCCAGGCCGCCGGCCAGCTCGCGGTAACGCTCGGCTTCACGTCGCCGCTCAGCCTTGTCGACCTGCAGGCGCTCGATCTCCTCACGCAGGCGCTCCAGACGGTCGCCACCGTTTTCGGCGATAGCCTGGCGCAACTCATCACGCTGCCGGCGCTGCCCGGCCCGGGTGCGCTTGAGCGCGGCCACGCGGTCACCCAGCCGGGCCTGCTCGGCGGCCAAATCCTCAAGCCTGCGATCGAGCAATTCGACGCGAAGACTGGCAAACCAAGGGGCCAGGGCCTCGCGACAGCCGCGCAGTTCGGCGGTCTGGGCGCTGCGCTCGGCATGCTCATCGGCATCCTTGACGATGGGCTTGAGCGCCTGGATCTGATCGCGCGCCTTGAGCACCGCCTCATGAGCGCGGTTGAGATCGTCGAAATGGCGAATCAACTCGTCGATTCGCTGGGCCGTATCGGCAGCCTGGAGCATGTGCTCGCGCACGAACTCGGTCAGGTTGCCGACTGATTTCATCGACACGGTCTGATTGAACAGCTCCAGCGCCTGGTCACTGGCAATGCCCAGTTTGCGCCGCAGGCTGGCGCCATAGGCAGGAAAGGCGGTGTGCAGCTCGACATGCTCAAGCGCACGCAGGCGCCTGCGCAGTTCGTTCAGGTCGCTACCGAACCCGGAGAAGTGCACATCTGTGCTCAGCGGCCGGTCGGCGACGATATAGAAGCGCTCCGGCTGGCCGCGGGTGTCGCTCACCCAGAACACCTGGGCCAGGGTCACGTGGCGGTCGAAGCCCTCATTGTAAAAATGGCCGAGGATGACCGAGTAGCTGTTGTGATCGCGCAAGGCCACCGGCTTGGCAGCCAATCCGCCTTCGCCGCGCTCGGACTTGTAGTGACCAAGCACGTAGGAGCGCAGACTGCGCTCGCGCGCCTCGGCCCCGGCGGCCTTGTTGTAGGTAATGCGCTGGGCCGGTACCAGCAGGGTAGTGATGGCATCGACCACGGTGGACTTGCCCGAACCGATGTCACCGGTCACCAGACAGTTGGCGCCGGCCGGATCAAGCCGCCAGACATGGCGGTCGAAAGTACCCCAGTTGAGCAGTTCCACCCGGTGCAGGCGGTAGCCGGCGCGGGTGTCATCGGCTGCGAAATCCAGCGCCAGACCTTCCATGGGCCTATTCTTCTGCGCCATGGGCGGCATATTCGCCCAGGCGCTGATCGAACTCGGCCAGCCACTGCGCGTCGACGTAGGCCTTGAGGATGCGCCGGACCTCGTACTGGTCGTCTTGGCCCCGAAGTTTGCGCAGAAAGCCCATCTCGACGGCCTTGTTGATGTCCATGCCGACCCGATCCATCAGCTTCGCCTCGTTGGCCGAATCGGGCAGGAACAGCCGCAGCAGATCGGCAATCTCCTCGCGCGAGAGCACCAGGCGGAGATCACCGCCGCCGGCGTCATGCTCGGCCAACTTCTTGCGCAGCAGAGCCAGCAGCAGGCTGACCGGGTAGCTCAACTGTCTGCGTGCCATCAGCCGGGGCAGTGCCTTCTCCTCGTCTTCGTCCTGGCGTTGGCGCAGAAAGGCATAGCCTTCGGCCTCATCGACGATCAGTTCCAGGCCCAGCACGGCCACGTGATCGCGGATGGCCGCCTGGCCGTCGAGCAGCCGATGCCAGTTTTCGTTGCCCTGGTCGGCATAGACCACACCCTTTAACAGCGCGATCAGCGGCAGCGACAGGCGGAGATCGTGTCCGGACTCGCTCATCGCGAAAAGAGTACCAGAGGAACTCGGGCTTGACGCTGGCGACCGTCTGCCTGGGTCCATGCGATCGTCTGGGTTGTGCTGTCATCGATCAGGCCGGCATCGTCCTCGGCAGCAATGGCCAGGTAGGTAACCAGTTCGGCCAGACCCTGGGCCAGCGGCCGCTGCTCGAGCAGTTCGGCCAGGCTGATCTGGTCGCGCTGCTGCAAAGCCCGGCGGATGGCCGCTTCCAGGGCCAGACGATCGACATGAACCTGCTCGAAGAGGGCTTGCGCATCGATCAGGCTGTCGTCGGCCAAGCGGACATCGGTCAGGATTTCAGGCCGCAGTGGAGGGCTGAACAAGGGCCGGTCCATGACCAGGTTAAGCACCGGTACCGGCATGTCCAGCTGCATGCCAATATGCCTTGGCGCGGCCTCGCGCAGGGCCACGGCCTTGCGCTCCAGACTGCGGATTAACTCCATAATCCGCCTGTTTTCAAGCCAGGCCTGATCATCGAGAAAGCGCCTGAGTTGCTGCGACAGGCGGGCCACGGTGCGCTGGGTCACCTCACCAGCCTCAAGCCAGTCGTAATGGACGCGCTTCAAGCGGCGGTCGGGCTTGAGCTCGATGACCGCTTCGAGCTCGAAGATTCTTTCCAGCAAGCCGCTGAGTTCCTCCTGTCGGGCCGGCGACATCAGGAAATCCCAAAAGGCTCGAAAGCTGCGTCCCTGGTCGGAGTCGGCGATGGCATCCTGCTCGCCGAAGACTTCTTCGAGCACTTCGCCCTTGCCGCCCTCGAACCAGGTGATACGCTCGCGCACCTGGCGGTCGAGCTGGCGAAAATTGTGCTCGACCTGGCGAAAGTCTGCCAGCAGCGCGCGGGCCATGTCAGCCATCTGCAGGAAACGCTCTTTGAGGCGGGTATCGTCCATCAAAGACAGTTCACCGGCGCGGATCCGCTCGATTTCAGCCTCAATGACTTCACGCCGCCCTTCCAGCTCGGCGATGCGTGCGGCGGGGTCAGTCTCGGTGCCGCGCACAATCTGCTGCAGCAGATCAAACACAGTCAGCAGCCGCGACTCGGCGCCGACGAAGCGCGGCTGCTCAAGTCCGGCCAGCCAGCGGATCGCGCCCTCGGCAGCCGGCGTCAGGTCATAGTGGGCCTCGTCGCTGTCGCTGACGTAATACCGTCGCATCCAGGCCCGCCGGTCGTCGGCCCAGTCCTTGAGATACGCCAGCGCAGCGCGGGGGTAAATCTCCTCGCCATGGACTTCGCGAATCCTGGCCAGGTGATCCTCGAGCCGACTGGCCAGCTCGCCCTCGGCCATGGCGCGCACGTTGGGCTCGATGAAGGCGCGATGGAAAAAGCTCACGATCATCGGCGCATGATCAGCCAGCAGCAGTCTCCACCCACCATGGGCATCGCGCAGATTGCCGAGACTTTCGAAATCCATCCCCTATTCTAGGCCTCGTCCACCGAATTCAGCAGTCACTGTGCTACCCAGAGAAGGCGACCGTTGGTCATGGCCCTTCAGATTATGCGCAGCGTAATGGCCTTGAGGACTGCCCGGGTGCGATCACGCGTCTCAAGCTTGTCGAGAATATCGGAGACGTAGTTCTTGACCGTGCCTTCGGCCAGGAAGATGGTGCGGGCGATCTCGCGATTGGAATAGCCCCCGGCCAACAGACGCAGAATCTCGATCTCACGGGCGCTGAAGCCTTCAACCGGTGGCCGATCGTCGCTATAGGCGTAGCGGTTGCGGACCAGCCGCGGGGTGACCGGCTGGAGCACGGTTTCTCC
>JAZBOC010000153.1:0-62394 GCA_036353315.1 Wenzhouxiangella sp.
AACGGTAGTCCGTGCCGCGCAGATCTTGCAGGAAATTTCTAACGTAATGACCGAATCTTTTGCTGAACTCTTTGAACAAAGCCTGAGCGAACGCGAACTCCGTCCCGGCGCCATCGTTATGGGTCGGGTCGTGGAAATCCGCGAGGACTCCGTCGTCATCAACGCGGGCCTGAAATCCGAAGGCATTGTTCCGATCTATCAATTCGAGCGCGCTGACGGCGAACTCGAAGTTTCCGTCGGCGACGAGGTCGAGGTCGCGCTGGATACCGTTGAAGACGGATTCGGAGAGACTCGCCTGTCGCGTGAGAAGGCCAAGCGGTCCAGGGTCTGGAACACGCTTGAGAAGTCCTTCGAAGCCGAAGACAACGTCATCGGACAGATTACCGGCAAGGTCAAGGGTGGCTTCACCGTCAACATCGACAGTATCCGCGCCTTTCTGCCGGGCTCGCTGGTCGACGTTCGCCCGGTTCGCGATCCCGGCTACCTCGAAGGCAAGGATCTCGAGTTCAAGATCATCAAGCTTGACCGTCGCCGCAATAACCTGGTGGTCAGCCGGCGCGCCGTGGTCGAGCATGAGTACGCCGCCGAGCGCGACGATTTGATCGACCGGTTGACCGAAGGCGCGGTCATCAAGGGCGTGGTCAAGAACCTGACCGACTACGGTGCGTTTCTTGATCTTGGCGGGATTGATGGTCTCCTGCACATTACGGACATGGCCTGGAAGCGTGTTCGTCATCCGTCTGAAGTGGTCGAAGTCGGCGATGAACTGGAAGTGCGTGTACTGCGCTTCGATCGAGAGCGCATGCGCGTCTCGCTTGGTCTCAAGCAGCTCGGCGAAGATCCCTGGGACAACATCGACCGTCGGTATCCGCCGACCTCGCGTCTGTTCGGCAAGGTCACCAACATCACCGATTACGGCTGCTTTGTTGAGATCGAAGATGGTGTGGAAGGCCTGGTCCACGTCTCCGAAATGGATTGGACCAACAAGAACGTCAACCCGGCCAAGGTGGTTCACATCGGCCAGGAAGTCGAAGTCATGGTGCTGGATGTCGACGAAGAACGCCGGCGTATTTCCCTGGGCATGAAGCAGGTCGCGCCGAACCCCTGGGAAGCTTTTGCCGCCACCCACAACAAGGGCGACAAGGTCAGTGGAGCGATCAAGTCGATTACCGATTTCGGGATCTTTATCGGACTGGACGGTGGGATCGATGGCCTGGTGCACCTGTCCGATATTTCCTGGATGGCACCCGGTGAGGAATCGATCCGCAATTTCCGCAAGGGCGAAGAGCTTGAGGCCGTCGTGCTGGCGGTTGATCCGGAGCGCGAAAGGATCTCTCTGGGTATCAAACAGCTCGAGCAGGATCCATTTGCGACCTTTATGGCTGAAAATCCGCGAGGCTCCATCGTTACCGGCAAGGTCAAGTCGGTCGACCCGCGGGGCGCGGTGGTCGAACTGGCCGACGGCGTCGACGGCTACATCAAGGCATCTGACCTGGCCAAAGAGCGGGTCGAGGACGCGACGCGGGTGGTTTCAGAAGGCGATGAGATCGAAGCGAAGTTCGTTGCGCTCGATCGCAAGACCCGCAACCTGACGCTGTCGGTTCGAGCCAAGGACGATGACGAACTGGCCGACGTGATCGATCAGTATCAGGGTCGGTCAGGCAGCGGGACCTCGTTGGGCGATTTGCTCAAGGAACAGCTGGCCGGCAAGGACTGATTCGCTGGTCGCTCGTTTGCGGCGCTCGGTTCCCGGGCGCTGCAAACGGACAACTGCAGGGGAGAGGGCAATGACTAAATCCGAACTGATCGAGCTGCTGGCGGCCGAGCAGACCCATTTGAATCAGACCGATGTCGAATTGGCGGTGCGCAGCATCATCGAGCAGCTCAGTCGAGCACTGGCTGAGGGTGAGCGTATAGAGATTCGCGGCTTCGGCAGCTTTTCGCTTCATTACCGTCCGCCCCGCATGGGCCGTAATCCAAAGACCGGCGAAGCCGTTGCGCTGCCCGGCAAGCATGTACCGCATTTCAAGCCTGGCAAGGAATTGCGCGAACGTGTCAATCAGAATCTGAGCTGATCTCCCCGGTTCATGTATCGCTGGCTCCTCCTTCTCGCTGTGCTTCTCGCCGCCGGTTTGGGTCTGGTGATCGGCGTGCTCAACCCCGTCTCGGTGACGCTCGATCTCGCGCTGTTCAGCCCCAGCTTGCCGCTCGGTGGTCTGGTCTTGCTGGTTTTTGCGTCTGGGACGGTTTTTGGCCTGCTTTTGTTCTGGCTGATGTTTGATCTTCCGGCGCGAGTGCGACGACGGGCAGCGGGCCGCGGCAAGAGTGTCGCGACCGGCGCGCCGGTCCGAGATGACTGAGCTGGCTCTGCTCTTTTTTCTGCTGCCGCTGGCGGCTTTTAGCGGTTGGCTGGTCGCGCAGGGACAAAAGAAACGCCGCAGCCGGCGCAGTTCGATTCTTTCCAGTCAGTACTTCCGTGGACTGAACTACCTTCTCAACGAGGAGTCGGACAAAGCCATTGAGGAGTTTCTAAAACTGGCCGAGGTCAATCGCGACACGGTTGATACGCACCTGGCCTTGGGCACCCTGTTTCGCCGTCGCGGCGAGATGGATAAAGCCATTCGGTACCACAAACACATCATTTCCAGGCCCAATCTGGACGAGGAACAGCGCGAACGCGTTCTGTTCGAACTCGCCATGGACTATATGCGAGCCGGTCTTCTGGACCGTGCCGAGAGCCTGTTTCTGGAGCTGACCAATAGTGAGCAGATGGACATCCGCGCGCGGCGGCATCTGCTTGATATCTATCAACAAGAGAAGGACTGGTCGCGTGCCGTTGAGCAGGCCCAGCAACTGGAACTGGTCGACGGCGGCTCGGACACCGGCCTGATTGCCCAGCTTTACTGCGAGCTGGCCGATGAGGCGCTTGCCGAAGGCGATCCGGATGCGGCGACCCAGAGCCTGAGACAGGCGCGACGCTACCAGCCAGGCAACGCTCGAGCCCGCCTGATCGAAGCCGGAATTGCTGAGGCAGCAGGGGATGCTGATCTGGCCGCGGAGCGCTACCGAGAAGCGTGTGATCTCGATCCGCACCTTCTGGTCACCTGCTCTGAGCAGATGATCGAATGCCATCGACGATCGGACCAGATCGAGCAGCTCAAGCAGTGGCTGGAGACCTGGACCGGTCGTGGTGACTTGAATGCCCCGGTGCTCATGCTGGCCCGGCTGATTGCCGAGCGCGATCCGCGCCAGGCCGCAGATCTCTTGCTGCAGGCGCTTCAGCGTCGCTCTACCGCCCGCGGGCTGGAGTACCTGATGGAACTGCTGGGTTCGCATGACCTCGGGCTTGATGAGGTGGGCCCTGAACTGATTCGCGATCTGATGCATCGACTGCTCCAGGGTCAGCCCGTCTATCGCTGCCAGCAATGCGGTTTCAGCGGCAGTGCTCATCACTGGATGTGCCCGAGCTGTCGCAGCTGGAATTCCACCCGGGTCGTCCGCGGGGTGCTGGGAGAATAGTGGCTGCCGACCTGATGTGGCCGCTGGTCATGGCCGCGGTTCTGACGGCGTTGCTGGGCTGGCCGCTACGGGCTTGGCTGACAGGGGCCAATCTCGTCGATCAGCCTGATCACCGACGCAGTCACCGAAGGCCCACGCCGCGCGGCGGCGGTTTGGCCATGGTATTGGCAATGGCCTTCGTTCTGGTCCTCGCCGGCGGCGTGAACGCAGAGATTGCGGTGGTGATTTTCTTTACCGCAGGACTGGCCTTTCTGGGCTGGACCGATGACGTCCGGGATCTTGCCGTGCGCTGGCGGCTGTTGGCTCAGTTGCTCATCGCGCTGGCTATGCTGTTGTTCACTGGCCCGGTCGGTTCGGTTCAGGTGTTTGGTCTGACCTTGAACTGGCCGTGGTTGTGGTCGGCGCTGGGGTTGGTGGCTGTGGTCTGGCTCATCAATCTGCACAATTTCATGGACGGATCAGATGGGCTAGCGGCCCTGCAGGGGATCTGGACGGGGCTGGTGATGGGGACGCTGATGGCCTTTCGAGATGGGCCGACAGCAGCGCTGGTCGGCTTCACACTGGCCGGCGCCTGCCTCGGCTTTCTGTGGTGGAACCGCCCCACGGCGCGGCTGTTCATGGGTGATACGGGATCGGTGACCTTGGGCGGGCTGGTCGCCCTGCTGGCACTGACCGGTGCCGCCGAAGGCCGGGTCAGCGTCTGGCTGAGTCTGATCGTCTGTTCGGTCTTCGTTGTCGACGCGACGGCGACCCTGCTGCGGCGGGTCGGTCGAGGAGCCCGGTGGTATACTCCGCATCGCGAGCACCTGTATCAGCGACTCATCGCCGGCGGCTGGAGCCATGCTCGGGTTCTGGTGCTATATGCAATGGTGAACCTGTTGGTGGTTTTGCCGGTCGTCCTGCTGGCGATTCGTTTTCCAGCCTGGGAGATGATCCTGGCGCTGGCGCTGACTGCTTTGCTGGCTGCGGGCTGGAGCTTCGCGCAAGCGTCCACGACCAAGGAGAATCTCTCGTAATGAGCGGCAAGGTGGGAAAACGCAAACCGGTTTTCAACCTTCGCGCCGTCGTCGTTCTGCACGACTTGCTGATGGTCTCTGCGGCCTGGATCGTGGCGCGCACGGCCACCGGCTGGTTGATCGACGCCGGTGGTCCTTCGTGGCAGGAGATTGCACTGGAAGTGAACCTGATCCTGATTCTTCAGGGTTTTCTCCAGTGGCGCGCCGGTCTGTATCGCGGCGTTTGGCGTTTTGCCAGCCTGCCCGATCTGGGCAATCTTCTTCGAGCCGCGGTGCTGGGCGCTGCATCGGGCGCAACCGTGCTGCTGGTCTTGTCGGCGCCCGTCGAGCGCATGGTTCTGATGGTCTGGGTGTTCCCTGTTCTGCTGGCGCTGCTGCTCGGCCTTCCGCGTTTGTTCTATCGAATTTTCAAGGATATGCGCTCCGAAGTTCGGGAGAGACGCATAACCCGTCGCACCATCATTCTCGGGGCAGGTCAGTCGGGTCGACTGCTGCTGAAGGAGCTCAAACGCCGCGGCGGGCACGATGTGGTGGGGTTCCTCGACGACAGCCCACGCCTGCGCCAGGCCGATATTGAAGGCGTTCCCGTGCTGGGCCGAATCTCGCGCTTGCCGAGGGTGGTGGGTGAGGCGATGATCGATCAGGCGGTCATTGCCATCCCGTCGGCCAGTAACCTTCAGATGCAGCGCATTGTTCAGGTCTGCGAGCAGGCCAACGTGGACTTCAAGACGCTGCCGACCCTCAAGGAACTGGGCGCCAGTATTACCCGGTTTGATGATCTCAAACCGGTCGCGATCGACGACCTGCTCGGGCGCGATCCGGTTTCCCTGGACTGGGATGCGATCCGGGCCGGCCTGACCGGCAAGCGGGTGCTGGTAACTGGGGGAGGCGGTTCCATCGGGGCCGAGCTTTGTCGCCAGATTGCAAGGCTGGATCCGGCCGGCCTGGTCGTCCTCGACAACAGCGAATATAACCTGTATCGGGTCGACTATCGTTTGCGCAGCGAGTTTCGCGACCTCGTGATCGAGGCAGTTCTAGGGGACGTTTGCGATCCAGCGACAATTGATACAGTGATGCGACGATCTCGACCCGACGTGGTCTTCCATGCCGCGGCTTACAAGCATCTGCCCATGCTGCAGACCCAGGTTCGCGAGGCTTTCCGAAACAACGTTGTGGGTACGCGGCGCGTCGCGGACGCGGCTGATCGTTACGGCGTCGACATTTTCGTTTTGATTTCCACCGACAAGGCGGTCAATCCGGCCAACGTCATGGGGGCCACCAAGCGCGTTGCCGAGCTGTATTGTCAGCACGTCAACCGCAGCTCGGAGACGCGCTTTATTACGGTGCGCTTTGGAAACGTCCTCAATTCAACCGGCTCTGTTGTCCCTCTGTTCAATGAACAGATTCGCAACGGGGGTCCGGTGACCGTGACTCATCCTGAAATCACCCGCTACTTCATGACCATTGCCGAGGCGGGGCAGCTGATTCTGCAGGCCGGTGTTCTGGGCCGGGGTGGCGAGGTTTTCGTTCTTGATATGGGCGAGCCGGTGCGAATCAGCTACTTGGCCGAACAGTTGATTCGTCTGGCCGGCAAGGAGCCGGGCCGGGATATCGAAATCGTCTACACGGGCCTGCGACCTGGTGAAAAACTGTTCGAAGAGTTGTTTCACGAGCACGAGTCTTATGCCAAGACCGGTCACGAGAAAATTTTCCTGACCCAGGCATCCAGGGAAAATCTCGACGGACTGGTCCAGCGGATCGGAGAGGGCGAGCGAGCCGTGCAGCAGTATGACACGGCCGAGCTGCGCAGCATCCTGCTCGACCTGGTCCCCGAAATCGGTCGCGTGCCGCCGCGTCCGGTCAAGGTCGTGCCGCTGAACTATGGATCCGGCGCTGCCTGATCGACGGATGGACCATGTCCGGATCGAGTCCTGAATGCTTGAGACCGATGTCGGTGGCCGAGGGCGGCTCGGTGACGTGGCTGGAGCACGATTCTCGCCTGCTTCTCGGGAATGCGCTCGGCGACCCCGCCAGGCGCCGGCACCCGGTTTATTTGCCGCCTGGCTATGAGCGCGAGGCGCGTCGCTACCCAGTGCTCATCTCGCTGGCCGCCTACACTAACGCGGGACCGGGCCAGGTGGGCTGGCGAAACCACGGCGAGTCGTTGCCGGAGCGTCTGGACCGCCTGATCACAACCGGCAAGTTGCCCCCGGTGATTGTTCTTTTTCCCGATTGCTATACCAGCCTGGGCGGCAATCAGTACGTCAATTCACCGGCCATCGGGCCGTATGCGGACTATCTGATTCAGGAGCTTTTGCCGGCGTTGAATGGGCAGTTCCGTACGCTGCCCGAGCCTGCATCGCGCGCGGTTTTCGGCAAGTCGTCGGGCGGCTTCGGCGCGCTGCATCTGGTGATGCGCTTCCCGGGCCATTTTGCCGCCGCCGCGAGCCACGCCGGTGACTGCGGATTTGATCGGGTTTACCTGCGCGATTTTCCGCTTTGCTGCGACGTGCTTGCGCGGCACGAATATGACCTGAGGGCGTTCGTCAGAGGTTTCTGGCGCGAGCGGCGGCCTGGCGCTGCAGATTTCCATGCCCTGATGACGCTCTGTCTGGCCGCCAGTTATTCACCGAGTCCTGATCGGCCGATGGGGTTGGCGTTGCCCTTTGATCCTGAAACCTGCGTGATGGACGAAGCGGTCTGGGCGCGCTGGCTGGCGTTCGATCCAGTGCGCTGCGTAAACGACTGCAAGGAGGCGCTGGCCAGCCTGACCGGCCTTTGGATCGACGCCGGTCGCCGTGATCAGTATTTCATCCACTATGGCACGCGCGAACTGCACGCGAACCTGGACCGGGCCGGCATAGCGCACCACTTCGAGGAGTTCGAAGGTACCCACTCGGGCATCGATTGGCGATACGATCATTCGCTTCCGTGGCTGGCCCAACGGTTGAAACTCAATTGAGCCGGCGGCATCATTCCGTTAATCTCGCATTTTAAAAACAGGTTTTGAACATGGTTACCATCACACCCGCCGCGCGCGACTACTTTTCCTCGCTTCTCGAGCAGCAACCTGAAGGCACCAATCTGCGGATCTGTATCCATCGTCCTGGATCGCCGACGGCTGAAGTAGAGCTGGCTTACTGTCCCGCGGGCAAGCAAAGCGCCGAAGACGAGCAAATCGACTGCGGCCAGTTTTCTTTGTTCATTGAAATCAATAGCCTGCCCTCATTGCAGGATGCGATGATCGATTTCGAGCGCAATGCCATGGGTGGCGAACTGACGATTCGTGCGCCGGGCTTGAAGGGCGAGCGTCCGGCTGACGGGGCTCCACTGGCCGAACGCGTCAACTGGGTGCTGGAGGCCCGGATTAACCCCATGGTGGCGTCCCATGGCGGTGTGGTCTCGCTGGTCGAGATTACAAGCGAGAACGATGTTGTTCTCAAGTTTGGCGGAGGCTGCCAGGGCTGCGGCATGATTGATGTGACGTTGAAAAACGGCGTTGAAACCACGATGAAGCAGGAGCTGCCGGAAATCCGGAGCGTGGTTGATGCGACGGATCACAGCAAGGGCGACAGCCCGTATTACGCGGCCTGACGTATCGGGTCGCGCTGCTCGCAGAGGCTGATTTCGTTGGGGTAAGACCTGGGAAACGGCAAGCTCAGGGTTTGAGCTTGCTCTCCTGCCGCGAATACCACGCGGCCAAGTCCCTGATGTCCTGGTCACTCAAGTCGCGAGCAAATCCTGCCATGATGGCGTTCTCCCGGGCACCCGATCGGTACGACCGCAACGCGTGCACGAGATAGTCGAAGTGCTGCCCGCCGAGCAGCGGGTAATCCTCCTGGAGTGCCAAATTGCCGTTCTCGCCGTGACAGCTCTGACAAACCTGCGAAATCTCGCGACCGCGAACGGGATCGCCAGCCTGAGCGGCAGGCGCAGCGATCAGCGCTAGCAGCGCGATCAGGAAAAGTCCGGACAGCGGCTTCATGAGCGATCCTCGGCGTAACTTGCGAAGTAGGCAGCAACGTTGCGGATGTCTTCATCGCTGAGGGTGTTGGCCTGCGCCTGCATGGTCGAATGTCGGCGGGTACCGTCTCGATAGGCCAGGAGCGCTGATTCGATGTATCCGGCCGTCTGACCTTTAATTCGCGGCACGAAGTAGGTCGGATAGACATTCGTCTGAAAGGGGATTCCGTGGCAGCCCAGACAAGTGAACGCAATCACCCGGCCCTGGTCGGGATCCCCTTGGTCGGCGTGACCGCTCGTGACGAGCGCGACGGTCAGCATCATGGCAAACAGCGATTTGTGGAACATCTCGGGGTATAAGGTCGGAAGGATCGAAGACGCCGTATTATAGCCAGCCATCTTCAAGGGATGGCGAAGAACGCACAGACGCGATTGCTCCGGAGTTCACCATCGGGCAGGCCGGGTGCATACAATGTCGCTCCGACCAGAAAAAATACAGGCGAGAACATGCGCACCCTCAACCCGATCGATCTGTTCGATATCGATGATCTGCTGACCGACGAGGAGAAAATGATCCGCGACAGCGTCGCTCGTCTCGTCGACGACAAGGCCCTGCCGCTGATCGGCCGGTGTTTTGACGAGGGTCGCTTTCCGTCTGAACTGATCCCGGACATTGCTGATATGGGGCTGCTCGGTTCCAGCCTCGAAGGCTATGGCTGCGCCGGGCTGAACGCGGTCAGCTACGGTCTGATCTGCCAGGAGCTTGAGCGCGGCGATTCCGGGCTGCGCAGCTTTGTATCGGTGCAGTCATCGCTCTGCATGTATCCCATCCACGCCTTCGGCTCGGATGAGCAGAAAGAGCGCTGGCTGCCCGACATGGCTGCCGGCAAGGTGATCGGTTGTTTTGGCCTGACCGAGCCTCACGGAGGCTCCGATCCCTCCAACATGAAGACCCACGCCCGACGTGATGGTCAGGACTGGATTCTGAACGGCGCCAAGATGTGGATTACCAACGGCAACCTCGCCCAGATCGCCATCGTCTGGGCGCGCACCGACGAGGGCATTCAGGGGTTCATCGTTGAAACCGACTCGCCCGGCTTTGAAGCGCGCGAGATCGAGGCGAAAATGTCTTTGCGGGCTTCGGTCACCTCTGAGCTGTACTTCGACAATGTCCGCGTGCCCGACAGCCATCGGTTGCCCGGGGTGAAGGGACTCAAGGGACCCTTGTCGTGTCTCAGCCAGGCCCGCTACGGGATCACCTGGGGACCGATTGGCTCGGCCATTGCCTGTTTGACCGAAGCGCTGGCCTACACCGCAGACCGTGAGCTGTTCGGGCGACCGCTGGCGGCCAATCAGGCCGTGCAAATTCGCCTGGCCGACATGGCCCGGCGCATCACCCAGGCCCAGCTGATGTCGCTGCGCCTGGGACGCCTCAAGGATGAGGGCAGGGTCCATCCCACCCAGATCTCGCTGGCAAAATGGAACAACGTGCGCATGGCCCTGGACATCGCCCGCGATTGCCGTGACTTGCTGGGCGGCTCCGGTATCACCCTGGAGTACGTGGCGATTCGTCACATGCTCAATCTTGAATCGGTTATCACCTATGAAGGCACCGAAACCGTTCACCAGCTGGTGGTGGGTCGCGAGTTGACCGGGCTGAATGCCTTCTAGCCAGAGTCTGCTGCTTCCCTCGCCAATCATCTGCGTTTTCAGAACATGTCTTCAGCCTTCCCGCGCCGCCTGAATCGAGCAGAAGTGGTCGACGAGGCGTTCCTGCTCCGTCTCGACGCGCTGGAGCAGGGGCGGCGCAAGCCGTCGGTCACGGGCGACATCCCCCCGGACGCGCTTTTGGAACTGTTCGACAGCCAGATGACTTCGCGCCAGATCGACCTGATGGCACGGGTCAAGCGCGCCGAAAACAAGGTGTTCTACACCATTGGTTCAAGCGGACATGAAGGCAATGCGTTGATCGGTCGTTTGACTCGGCACACCGACCCGGCCTTGCTCCACTACCGCTCCGGCGCGTTCATGGCCGAGCGCTACCGCAAGCTTCCGGCGCATGATTTCATTCACGATACGTGCCTGTCCCTGGCCGCTTCCGGCGAAGATCCGGCCTCCGGCGGACGGCACAAAGTGTGGGGCAGTGCACCACTCTGGGTACTGCCGCAGACCTCGACCATCGCCTCTCATCTGCCCAAGGCGGTGGGCACGGCGCTGGCACTCGCGCGCGGCGCGCGCGACGACCACCGCCTGCCGGTCCCGCCGGACAGCATTGTTGTATGCAGCTTTGGCGATGCCAGCCTCAACCATGCAGCCGCGCAGGCGGCGCTGAATGCCTGCGCTTGGTCTCGGCATCAGAATTTGCAGGTCCCGATTCTGTTTGTGTGCGAAGACAACGGGCTGGGTATCTCGGTCCCCACACCGCGCAACTGGGTCCACGACAGTATGGCCCGGCGCCATGGTCTGACCTACCGTTATGCCAGTGGACTGGATCTGGCCGAAGGCTATCGCTCAGTCGCTGAAGCGATCGCTTTGTGCCGTGATCGCCGGACGCCCGTTTTTCTGCATCTGGAAGTGACCCGCCTGATGGGCCATGCCGGAACCGATTTCGAGATTGAATATCGACCAGCCGATGAGCTTGCGGCGGCAGAGGCGCGCGACCCGCTGCTGCGCTCGGCAGACCAAGTCGTCGGGCGAGGGCTGCTGTCACCGGCCCAGATTCGCCGGCGCTATGAACAGCTGCGCGAGCGCTGCCTTGCGGCGGCCGATCAGGCTGATCAGACCGATCGCCTGAGCCATTTTGATCAGGTCGTGACGTCACTGGCGCCGCTGTCCAGATCAAGCGTCATCGAGGAAGCTCGGCGGATGCCGGATCCGGTGATTCGCACCGAGTTCTTCGGCGGACAAGACAAGCTACCCGAGGCTCAGGAACCGCGTCACATGGCCATCCAGATCAACCGTGCGCTCGGCGATCTGCTGCTCAAGATCCCCGAGGCCCTGGTGTTCGGCGAAGACGTGGCCCGCAAGGGGGGCGTCTATACCGTAACGAAGGGGCTTTGGGCGCGTTTCGGCCAGCGACGGGTGTTCAACACGCTGCTCGACGAGACGACCATTCTCGGCCTGGCCCAGGGTTATGCGAGTATGGGATATCTGCCAATCCCGGAAATCCAGTACCTGGCCTACTTCCACAATGCTTGCGATCAGCTCCGTGGGGAGGCCTGTTCACTGCAGTTCTTCTCGAATGGCCGGTTTCGCAATCCCATGGTGCTGAGGATTGCCGGACTGGGTTACCAGCGCGGCTTCGGCGGGCATTTTCACAACGATAACTCGATCACGGCCCTGCGCGATATCCCTGGCCTGATCATCGGATGTCCCTCGCGTGGCGACGATGCGGCGATGATGCTCAGAACGATGGCGGCCCTGGCGAGCGTGGATGGGCGGATCTGTGCGCTGATCGAGCCGATCGCGCTTTACATGACCAAGGATCTGCACGAGCCCGAGGATGGGGGCTGGCTGTTTGCCTATCCGGCGCCGGACCGGTCCCTGGAGCCATTCACTGCGCGGATTTATCACGAGGATGCTGAGGATCTGCTGATCATCACGTACGGTAACGGGGTGCCGATGGCGCTGCGCTGCGCCCAGCGGCTCCAGTCGCGCGGAATTGCGGTCCGGGTGCTGGACCTGCGCTGGCTCAAGCCGCTGGATCTCGCGGCGGTGAGCGCACATGCCGCCGAATGCGGGGCGATACTGGTGTTCGATGAGGGCCGTCCCGATGGCGGCGTCGGGGAAGGCATCTTGACCGGGCTGGTCGAGGCCGGGCAGGGCGGTAAGGCCATCGTTCGCGTCACCGGTCGCGACTGCTACATTCCCTTGGGTGATGCCGCCGGCCTGGTGCTGGCCTCCGAGGAGGAGCTTGAGAGGGCTGCCGTTGGGCTCGTGCCGGGTCGACCCGGCGGCAAGGCGACCTGAGGCGTGCTGGATCTTGCTGCTCAGAACCTTCTTTCGCCCATTGTCCTGAGCTTTGTCCTTGGACTGGTCGCGGCGGGCCTGCGCTCTGATCTGAGCGTGCCGGAGGCGGTGGCCAAGGGGCTTTCCATTTACCTCCTGTTTGCCATCGGCTACAAGGGTGGGGTGGAGGTGGCTGCGGCCGGACTGGACTGGCGGCTGGGCATGGGCCTGCTGGCGGGTGTGGCGCTGTCAGCGATTCTGCCGCTGATCGCTTACGCCCTGCTGCGAATCATGAGCCGCCTGTCGAGCATAGATGCCGCGGCGGTGGCGGGTCACTATGGCTCCATCTCGATCGTCACCTTTGTGGCCGCCGGCGCGCTGCTGCAGTCACGCGGCGTGACCTATGAGGGCTGGCTGGTTGCAGTGGCCGCGACCATGGAAGCACCGGCCATTCTGACCGCGCTGTGGCTGGCGCAGCGCACGGCCGGTCAATCTCCCGGCAGCGGAGTCCCGTGGCGGGAGGTGATTCTCAACGGCTCCATTGTTCTGCTGATCGGGGCTTTTCTGATTGGCTGGGCGACCGGACCCGCCGGCATGGCCGAAGTTGAGGGCTTTCTCGTGGCGCCGTTCAAGGGCGTACTGTGCCTGTTTCTTCTCGATATGGGCCTGGTGGCCGGTCGCAATCTCGCCCGCAGCCGCAGTGCCCTGACGTCCGGGGCCGTGCTGTTCGGATTGCTGATGCCCCTGGTCGGCGCTGCCGCGGGTCTGGGAACAGCCTGGGCGCTGGGGCTTTCTGTTGGCGGCATGGCGATCCTGGCGACGCTGGCGGCTTCTGCGTCCTACATTGCCGTTCCGGCCGCCATGCGCGTGGCCCTGCCCGAAGCCAATCCCGCGATTTACTTGTCGCTGTCTTTGGGTGTGACCTTTCCTTTCAATCTCGCTGTGGGTATTACCCTCTACCTGGCCGCAGCGACCTGGCTGTCCGGAGTCTGAGCATGCAGACCTATACCGCGACCCGCATTGAAATCATCATCGAAAGCCCGGCACTGAGAGCGCTGACGCGTCAGCTGGACCGCGCCGAGGTCAAGGGCTATACCGTGCTCCCGGTAATCGGTGGCCATGGGAGATCCGGGCCCTGGACAGCCGCGGGCGAGATCGGCTCGGCGGGGGGCATGGTGGCAGTGCTGACCATGGTCTCACCGGCGCGCGCCGAAAGCGTGCTGGCCTCGGTCTTCGAAGTGGTCAGTCGCCACATCGGGCTGGTCTCTGTCAGCGAGTGCCGGGTGGTCCGCCCCGAAAGGGTATGACTTCACCCTGGAGCCTCGACAATTGATAGGCTGAAGCATCGAAGCGTCGGCACTGCCGGCGAAAGGTGGTGGTCAAGCGCGGCCAAAGTGTAGCGTTTCGCCCGCTCTCCGGATGCAAGTACCAACTGCCGCAGCCGCCTCGATTCCAGACCGTGCCAGCCAGCTTGCGCTGCAGGGTCGCGTTCCAGTCGTGCTGCGCCGAGGCGTGAACTTCGATTCGGGTGCGGCCGTTGCGCTGCATGTGCTTGAGGGTGTCAAGGAGGTAGCGAATCTGGCTTTCGATCATCAGCAGGACTGAGTTGTGGCCGAGCGCGGTGTTGGGGCCCAGCAGGGTAAAGAAGTTGGGGAAGCCGGCCACGACGGAACCTTTGTAGGCCTCTGGTCCGTCGGCCCACTCTTCGGCCAGATCCCGTCCTCGGCAGCCGATGATCATGCCCTCAGGAACCGGCCGCGTGGCCTGAAAGCCAGTACCTAGGACAATGAGGTCGGCAGTCCGACGTCGTCGCTTCTGGTCGATGATCTCGCGGCCTTCGATCCGAGCGATTCTTTCAGTGATCAGCTCGGCGTTTGCGGCGGCTACGGCTGGGTAATAGTCATTGGACATCAGTACCCTTTTGCAGCCCATGGCATAGCCCGGCGTCAGCTGGTCCCGCAGCACCGGGTCGGCCACCTGACGCCGGAGATGGCGCAGGGCCTTTCGGCGATGGATGACGGTCATCCATGGCCAGCGGACGAATGCGGGCAGGCGGCTTTCGAGCAGCAGGAATTGACTGAGCCGCAGGCCCAGCCTCGCCGCCGGCAAGCGACGGTATAGAGACTGCGTCCAGGCCGGAATCAAGCGATCAGGCTTGGGCAAAATCCACTGTGCGCTGCGCTGGTAGATAGCGACGGCGCGGGCCTGGCGCTGAAGCCAGGGGATGAACTGGATGGCCGAGGCGCCGGTTCCGATCACCGCGACACGCTGACCATCGAGCGCCAGCGATCGGGGCCAGCGCTGAGAGTGAATGACCGGCCCGTCGAAGTCAGCAAGACCGGGAATGTCCGGCCAGGCCGGCCGTGAAAGCCCACCGATCGCAGAGACCAGTATCCGGCACTCGAAAAGCCGACCGCGTTGATCCCGAACCCGCCAGCGGTGCTCGGCTTCATCCCAGCGTGCCTGGACGACCCGGGTATCCAGGTGTAGATGCCGCCGAAGGTCGTGAAGGAAGACCAGGTTCTCCAGGTAGCGCTGGATTTCGGCGCGGTGGGCAAAGCGACTCGACCAGTCGGGTTTCGGGGCAAACGACAGTGAATAAAGATGCGACTGTACGTCGCATGCGCAGCCCGGATATCGGTTGACCCACCAGGTGCCGCCGACCCCGGACTCGGCGTCGAGCACGACGAAGTCGTTGAATCCGGACTGGCGCAGCTGGATCGCCAGGCCGATACCCGAAAACCCGGCCCCGATAATGACCAGGTCGCTCCTGGTCACCTCGGCGTCTTGGGTGTTGGTCAAATCAAGCCCAGACGCCGACCCACCCGACTAAACGCGTCGACCGCCTGTTCCAGTTGTTCGCGGCTGTGAGCTGCCGAGATCTGGGTCCGTATGCGCGCTTGACCCTTTGGTACGACAGGGTAGAAGAATCCGATGACGTAAATGCCCTCCAGCAGCAGGGCGTCGGCCATCTTTTGAGCCAGCGGCGCGTCGTAAAGCATGACCGGCACGATTGGATGATCGCCGGGCTTGATATCGAACCCGGCTGCGGTCATGGCCTGGCGGAAAAAGCGGGTGTTGTCTTCCAGCCGATCGCGCAGCGCGGTCGAGGCGTTAAGCATTTCAAAAACCTTGATGCTCGCTGCAACCAGCGGTGGGGCGAGGGAGTTCGAAAACAAGTACGGCCGCGAACGCTGGCGAAGAAGGTCGATCACCGGCTGCGAGGCCACGGTGAAACCGCCCATGCCGCCGCCGAGTGCCTTGCCCAGAGTCGAGGTGAAGATGTCGACCTTGTTGAGCACGCCGTGATACTCGGCCGAGCCGCGGCCGGTAGGTCCGAAAAAACCGGTGGCATGGCAGTCATCCACCATGACCAGCGCGTTGTAGCGCTCGGCCAGGGCGGTGATTTCGTCGAGTTTGGCCACGTAGCCGTCCATCGAGAAAACCCCGTCGGTGGCGATCATGCGGGTGCGCTTGTCCTGCGTTTTCTGCAAGATCTCCTCAAGGGCTGCCATGTCAGAATTCGGGTAGCGATGACGCTCGGCCTTGCACAGGCGGATGCCGTCGATGATGGAGGCATGGTTGAGTTGGTCGGAGATGATTGCGTCTTCCGGACCCAGAAGAGGTTCGAAGAGGCCGCCGTTGGCGTCGAAGCAGGCGGCATATAGGATGGCGTCATCCTTACCGAAAAACTCTGCGATGGTGCGCTCAAGGCGCTGGTGCAGGTCCTGAGTGCCGCAGATGAATCGCACCGAGGCCAGGCCGAAACCATAGTCGTCCAGGGCCTGCTTGGCCGCGGCGACAATGTCGGGGTGATCGGCCAGACCGAGGTAGTTGTTGGCGCAAAAGTTCAGGACCTGGCCGGCCTCGGCGGTTTCAACTTGCACTCGCTGGGGGCTGGTGATGGCTCGCTCGCGCTTGTACAGGCCGTCGGCATGGATTCGCTCAAGCTCTTGGGTCAGACGGGAGAAAAAAGCGGTATCGGTCATGGCAGGATCATAGGGTTCAGTGGTTGACTACATTGTAGGTCAGAGTCTGGCCATAGAGCCTCAGGCTTGCGGCGTGCAGTCAGCGATTCCATCCCACGGTGTCGGCCCGGATGGTACGATTCTGGCAGGTCCAACAAAGTGGAGAAAAGCATGTTGTCGCGAATGCTGGTGATGATCACCGCGACCTGGCTGAGCACGGCGGCGGTGGCCGAGGACTATGGCCTGTCGGCCCAGGAAGCTTTCGAGCTGGTCAACGATCCGGAGCGGCCCGTGCTGTTCGTGGATGTGCGCGACCCTGTCGAAATCATGTTCATTGGCTGGACCGACAGCGCCGATATCAATATTCCGTTTCTGCTCGTTGATCGCACCAGCTGGAACCCGGACGGCGGCGCTTTCCCGATGCCCCGCAACCCGGATTTTGCCGCCCAGGTCGAGGCAGCGCTGACCGAGCGGGGGCTCGGTCGCGATGCGCTGATCATCACCATGTGTCGCTCGGGGAGTGCACGGGGCGAGCCCAGCGCGAAGGCCCTGCGCGAGGCCGGCTTTGCCAATGCTCATTACGTCCGCCATGGGTTCCAGGGAGACCGCATTGCTGAAGGCGAGCACGCCGGCATGCGGCTGAAAAACGGCTGGCAGAACGAGGGTCTGCCCTGGCAGCCGCGTATGAATCCCGACAAGATTTATCGTCCGGGGTTCTGAGCGCCCGGACGCACATCGACTCAGGCGGCCCGAATCTCTCCGGTCCAGTCGCAAACCACCTTTCCGCACTCGCCGGCCGCCATCAGTTCGAAGCCGGTCTCGAACTGATCGATTGGGAGCTGGTGTGTCAGCGCCTTGTGCAGCGGGAAACCGGTCAGCACCATCTGGGTCATTTTGTACCAGGTCTCGTACATACGCCGGCCATAAATGCCGTGGACTTGCAGGCCCTTGAAAATCACCTGATCCCAGTCCACGCCGGCGCCCTTGGGCAGGATTCCCAGCAGGGCCACGCGACCGCCGTGATACATGCAGTGCAGCAAGTCCCCGAAGGCATGCGGGTTGCCCGACATTTCCATTCCGACATCAAAGCCGTCGATATTGAGCTCTTTGAGAATATCGCGCAGGTTTTCGCGCGTGACGTTGATGGCGCGGGTCGCGCCCATGTCTTTTGCCAGGGCTAGACGATGGTCATTGACGTCGCTGATGACGATATGGCGAGCGCCGACGTGCCGGGCGATGCCTGCAGCCATGATCCCGATGGGCCCGGCCCCGGTAATCAGTACATCCTCCCCGACCAGATCGAACTGCAGCGCGCAGTGGGCCGCATTGCCGAAGGGGTCGAAGAAGGCCGCCAGTTCGGACGGGATCTGGTCGGGGATGGGCCACAGGTTGGTCGCCGGCACGACCACGTACTCGGCAAAGCCGCCGTCGCGATTGACCCCAATGCCTTCGGTGTGAGGGCAGAGATGGGGCTTGCCGGCCCGACAGTTTCGGCAGACTCCGCAGACCACATGGCCTTCCGCCGAAACACGCTGACCTTCGCTGTAACCGCGCACACCCGTGCCGATTTCGACGATTCGACCGACAAATTCATGGCCGATGATCAGCGGCGGACGGATCGTGCGCTGGGCCCACTCATCCCACTGGTAGATATGGAGATCGGTGCCGCAGATCGCGGTTTTTTCGAGCTGGATCAGCACCTCGTTGGCGCCCGGTGAGGGCACCGGCACTTCGCGCATTTCCAGCCCGGGTGCGGCGCTGGCCTTGACGATGGCGCGCATGCTGGCGGTCATCGGAGATCTCCGGATACGGCAAAGCTCAATTATAAATGATCCTCATTTCTGTCGCGTTACCCGCTGCGGGATTCAGCGCGGCGAGATCGTACCCCTTGTAAGCCTTTGCCCAACGCTCGGCTCACTGACTTTCGTGGGCGTGGTCCGTCCAGGGAAAGCTCTCGGACTCCATCGACTCCTGGTAGTCTTCGATGCGCTCGGCGACGATGTCGGTGCGATAGAAGCGGGCAATATGGAAGACGGCATCGCCTTCGTTGACCAGCGGCAGGTTGAGGCGGCCGATAACGATTCCGCTGTTGGAAGCGCGGATTTCCTGCTCGCTGTCGCCGAAGGGATCGGAGACGACCCCGAGAACGGTTTGATCGCGAGTCACCCGGTCGCCGAGCTGGGCGTAGGCGCGAAAAATACCGCTTTGCGGCGCCCGCACCCAGTTGCTGGCGCGCGCCATTATGGGTTCCGGCGGCGGTTTGCGACGGCTTTTGCGCAGCATTCCCAAAACACGCATCACCCGCATGATGCCCTCGACGCCGCCGCGGATGCAGAACTCGTCCAGGCGCAGTGCTTCGCCGGCCTCGTAGAGCAGGATCGGGGTCTTCCGCTCGGCCGCGGCGGCGCGCAGCGAGCCGTCCCGAATCGCCGAGTTCATGATGACCGGCGCTCCAAAGGCCTTGGCCATGGTCAAGGTTTGTTCATCATCCAGGTTGGCCCGAATCTGCGGCAGGTTGGTGCGGTGAACAGCCCCGGTGTGGAGATCAATCCCGTGGGTGGCACGGCTGACGATTTCGCGCATGAAGACGTGGGCGATCCGGCCTGCCAGTGAGCCGGTCAGCGATCCGGGAAATGAACGATTGAGGTCGCGCCGGTCCGGCAGGTAGCGGCTGGTGTGGATGAATCCGTGCAAGTTGACGATGGGTACGGCGATCAGCGTTCCGCGCAGGCGCTTGAGTTCATCGATGCGCATCAGGCGTCGAATGATTTCAACCCCGTTGAGCTCATCGCCATGGATCGCTGCGCTGACGAACAGTATCGGGCCGGCGCGCTTCCCGCAGATCACCTGGACCGGCATGGCGGTCTGGGCGTGGGTGTAGAGGCGCCCCATTTCCAGCTGAATGCTGCGTCGCTCTCCGGGGTTTACTTCGACCCGACCGATGGTGATCGAACGATTCGCGTCGGCCTTTGATTTGCCCACGGGCTGCTCTCGCTTGGCGCTGGAAGGACAGGCATTGTAGCCCTCGCACCGGACTGTGCGCTCGCGATGGCTCCCGCTGATCTAGAGCGGGCAACCGCCATCCAGGCAGTCCTCAACATGATCGACGATCTCACGGCGAACCTGCGGGCTATCCCCGGTCCAGACACGGCCGCCGAAAAAGATCATGGGCACCGAACCGGGCTGAACGCCATGCAGCGAAGCCATGTTGCGCAGCAGGTCGTGATGCTCGCGGGTGGTCATGATCTCGAAATGCAGAATTTCCAGATCGGGGTGGCTCGTATCCAGACTGGCCAGGAAAGGCTTCTGAGCGCGGCAGTGCGGACAGGTCTCGGACATGAATACATGCATGGTCATCCCGTTCAGCGGGGCCGGCTCATCGGCAGCGAATGCAGCCGTTGCGGTCAAAGCGATGAAGATGAATACGAAGGCGATGGCGGTTCTGGTGAATGACATGGTGGATACCTCAAAAACGCAGCTGATCAGGACTGGATTGTCTTCTGAGCACGGGGCTTGTCCATTGATCCAGGTCAAACGGCTGGCGGGTTCAATTCAACCAGTCTCGCGCTTCTGGAACGTAGTGTGCAAAGCCCTCCAAGACCCCCGCGGCGTAGTTGCCGTTCATGCCAAGCAGACCGCCGCGCGCAAGGTAAAGGTTGTCGGCCTGGCCTTGCGTACAGGCCATCGCCAGCGCCTGCTGGCGGACAAGGTCTGTCGCGTTGCCGACCAGCACGGCCTGCAGCGCCGAAGTCAGAAACGGCAGGTCGTTGCCGCTGTCGCCGGCGCACACTGTCGCCCAGTGCGGGAAGCCCCAGGCCCCCATGACCATCTCGATCGCGCTGCGCTTGGAGGCCAGTTCTGGGAGAACGTCGATCAGGCCCTGCTCAGTTGTTTCATCCAGACTGGCGATGACCCTGGCCGGAAGCCGAGCGGAGGCAAGGCGCTGGCGCAGAAGCCTCGCGGTCGTGTCCAGCCGTTCAGCGTGACAGAAATAGCTGAGTTTGTAGGCCGTCTGGCGGTTCTCGCTCTGTCGCTGCAGCGCCTCAAGCCGGTCGGCTTGTTCTTGCACCTGGTGATGGATGGCGTCGGTCCAGTCTCGGCGAATCAAGTCATCCCACTGCGACCAGAGCGTCCAGCGCCGATCGAAGGTCGACCAGATCCGCGTGCCGACGTCGCCGATGACAGCATCGGGCCAGGGGAGGTCGAACGCAGCGACGGCCTCCTCGACGAGCTCGCGGTTTCGGCCGGTGACGAAGACCACGCAGACCGCATGATGATCGACCAGCTTTCGAAGCGTCTCGCGAGCACCAGGCGACTCGGCCTGCGGGCCGTTCGGAATCAGGGTGCGGTCCAGGTCCGAGCACAACAGGTAGCGTGCCTGAGAATGCGGCTTGAGTTGTCTGTCTTCAGGATTCACGGCGCTGCCCAGGCCAACGGTTCAACCGGCCCAGTCGGGCAGCAGACCGGGCTGGGCTCCGAAGACCCACAAGAGCAAGGTGTAGGCCGCGGCCAACACAATCACGATGAAGAAAAGATTCAGCAGCAAGCCGGCCTTGACCATCATCGGGACTGTCAGCAGACCGCTGCCGTAGACGATGGCATTGGGTGGCGTGGCCACCGGCAGCATGAAGGCGCAAGAGGCGGCGAGAGCCGCCGGAATGATGAACAACAGAGGATTTTCGCCGATGCCGATCGCCGCGGCCGCCAGGATCGGCAGGAAAGCCGCAGCCGTGGCGGTATTGCTGGTCATTTCGGTGAGGACGAGAATCACCAGTACCGAGAGTGCGAGTAGCAACAGGGTTGGCCATGCCTCGAAGCCGACGACCAGCATTCCTATGCTTTCATCCAAGCCGGTGCGCGTAAACGCAGCGGCCAGGCTGAGGCCGCCGCCGAACAGGATCAGAATCCCCCAGGGCAGTTTTTCGATGGCCTCCCAATCGAGCAGAAACTTGCCCTCGCGCAGACTCGACGGGATCAGCACCAGGGCAATCCCGGCGGCGATGGCGATGCCCGCATCGCTGAGCCCGGGGAGCAGGCCCTGCAGCGGCTGGCGAAAAATCCACAGGCCCGCGGTTGCGGCGAAAACCAGGGCCACGCACAGCTCCTCGCGACTCATCGGCCCGAGCTTCGAGGTTTCGTCCCGGATCAGGTCGGATCCGCCCGGAAGCTCGGCCAGATCCACCGGAAAGGCGAGTCGCGTCAAAACGAAAAATGCCACCGGCAAGCCGATTGCGACCAATGGAACGCCGACCAGCATCCACTGGGCAAAACCGATTTCCAGACCGTAGTTGTCGAGGATGAAAGCCGCCATCAGGGCGTTGGGGGGCGTGCCGATGAGCGTGCCCATGCCGCCAATGTTGCAGGCGTAGGCAATGGCCAGCGCCAAAGCGATACCGAAGTGCCCCAGCGCGCGCTTCTCTTCGGCGCTGGTTTGCGGCAGACGTTTGCTCAGATTGACCACCGACATGGCGATCGGCAGCATCATCAGTGCGGTTGCGGTGTTGCTGACCCACATGCTCAGGAAGGCCGAAGCCAGCATGAATCCGAAAATGATGGCGTTGGGCCGAGGTCCGACCTTGCCGATGATGTTAAGTGCAATACGTCGATGCAGTTTCCAACGCTGCATCGCCAGGGCAATCATGAAGCCGCCCATAAAAAGAAAGATCAGCGGATTGGCAAATGGGCTGGTTGCCTCACCGATGGTGCCGATGCCCAGAAGCGGAAACAGGGGGATTGGCAGCAGCGCCGTGACCGGGATCGGGATGGGTTCGCTGATCCACCAAACGGCCATCAGGCTGCCGACCGCTGCGGTCGCCCAGGCAGCCGCGGTCATCGCTTCGGGAGCCGGCAGCAAGAGCATCAGGACAAATAGCGCGGGCCCGGCGAACAGCCCCAGGCGTTGCCGGCGGCTGTAAGACAACGGTGGGTCTCCCGGCTTTTCGGTCATTTGCCAACCTCCTTGTCAACCGGTTTGCCGATCGGTCTTTCGCGGACCAGCATAGCTCATCGCGGCTTGGAAAGGCGTATAGTTAAGACGTAGCTGAAGGGGTGGAGTCGATGGACAAAACTGTCCGTATGAGTCCCGGATCAGTCAGCAGATCGCTGGCCAGTTGGCTTCTTTTGTCTGCTTTTCTGTTCGTGACCACGGTCCTGGTTGCCGGCGGGCTTCCGGTGTTCGTATCTGCCGATGATGACCAGACCGCCTATCCCATCAATGTTCTCAAGCACGCTGAACTTCTGCGTGATCCGGCCGGTGCGCTTACGGTCGAGCAGGTGGCCGAACTGGCCGCTTCCGATCGTGGTTTCTCGCCGCTGACCAGCGACCACCTGCGCGAGGGGTTCACTGAAGACGTTTTCTGGCTGAAGTTCAGTCTAGTCGGGGACCAGCCTCGGCCAGAGCCATTGTTCCTGGTGGCCTGGCCGCCGTTTATCGATCGTCTGGACCTCTACATGCCGTCGACGTCCGGGCAATGGCGCGTCCAGCAAGCCGGTGATCACGTGCCCGTCAGCGAACGCGCTTTGTCGATACCAGAAACCGTCTTTCGGGTGGTCGTGGGCTCTGACCCGGTGAATTACCTGTTGAGGGTCGATACGAACTCGGTCGTTAGCCTTAGCCTTGAGCTCAAAAGCGAGCAAGCGCTGGCCGGCGAGGGCGTCGCACGCTGGACTCGTCACGGCGTTTTCCTGGGCATGAGCTTGACCGCCATGCTCATGGCCATACTTGCCGCGGTCTGGTTGCGGCAGTCCGTTTTTGTTCTTGCAGCCGCCTATCTGTTTTGTTTTTTCGCCTTTCAGTTCATCGTCAACGGTAACGACCAGCTCTTCCTCTACCCGGACCGGCCATGGCTGAATGACAGGTTGCTTGGTGCCTTTACCTGCGCGGCTGCAGCGCTGATGGCATGGTTCGTAACCAGCTATCTTGAATCAAGGAAGCGGTTTCCGCGCTTGACCCTTTTCTTGCAGGGTCTGGCCATCATGCTGGGACTTGGCGTCGTCGTATCGCTGCTGGGCAGCTACCACCGAATCGCTGAGGTCGTTCTGCTGCTGATCCTCTTGATTCTCGTCGCCATGTTGGTGCTTTTCGTTGGCATGATCCGGCATTTGCGGGTACGTGCACTGGCCATGCTGGTGATGTTTATCCCGACCATGGGCGCGGCCCTGTTTCAGATTTTTCACAATGCCGGGTGGCTGGGCAGCAGCTTGCAGACCTGTCAGCTGTGGGATATGGCTGCGCTGGCGCAGATGCCCTTTGCTGCGGTGGCCATTCTGATCCGGGTGCGCGAGGCACAGCGAGGCTTGGCCCAAGCCGCCAGCTACAAGCTGTTGGTTGAAAACCAGGTCGATCTTGTCGTCAAGGTCGATCCTGAAGGCCGGTTCGAATTTGTCAGCCGCAGCTACTGCGAAGCCTTTGGCAAGCTCCCTGAAGAATTGATCGGAAGAAAATTTATCCCGCTGGTACACGAGGACGACGTCGAGACTACCCTGAAGGCTTTTCGGGCAAGCCTCTCTCCGCCATTTGTCAGCTATTTTGAGCAGCGGGCCTGGACCGTGAAAGGCTGGCGCTGGCTGGGCTGGTCCGACACGGCCGTGTTGGATGATCAGGGTCGTCCAACAGCGGTGATCGGGGTAGGGCGCGACGTGACGGATCGTGTGAACGCCGAAGAAGCCCTCAAACGCTCACGCCAGCAACTGGAAATGGCCCTCGACGCCGCCCGTATCGGCTGCTACACGGTCGATCGGAATGCTGGAGAGATTTTGGGCGACGACCGCTGCGTTCACCTGCTGGGGCACGATCCGCGACTCATGACGCTGGACTGGGAGACCTGGAAGCAGTTGCTGCATCCGGAGGATCAGGCCCGGGTAAGAGTCTTGACCGAACAGCATATCCTGGCCGAAGGTGAGTCGATGGAGATGGAGTATCGAATTCGCCATCAGGACGGCGAATGGCGATGGTGGCTGGATCGGGTCGCTGGACAAGGAGCTGGCAGCGACGACGCAATAATGATGGGCCTGGTCCAGGATATCACCGAGCGTAAAGTCGCCGAACAGAGACTGGAGTTTCTGGTCCAGCATGACGAGTTGACCGGGCTGCTAAATCGTCGCGGAATCAGCGATGTAGCCCGGCACCAGTTCGCGCAGGCTTGGCGCAGCGGACTTCCCTGCTGCTTCGCCATCGCTGATCTTGATCATTTCAAGCGGGTCAACGACAGTTTTGGTCACGATGTCGGCGACCATGTGCTTGAACACGTTGCTCAATGCCTGCGAGACTCGGTCAGGGCGGGCGATTGGGTGGGTCGCTGGGGTGGTGAAGAGTTTCTTTTGGTTTTGCCGCAGACGCCGCTGGAGGAAGGTCGGGAGGCGCTTGAGCGGGTGCGTCAAGCGGTCGAGGCATCCACGCTTGATGCGGCCGGCCGGTCTTTGCCCATGACTATCAGCATCGGGGTTGCCGTTGCCGAGGCAAAAGACGCCGAGCCCGACGCTGTCATCGCGCGGGCTGATGCACGCCTTTACCGGGCTAAGCGAGAAGGTCGTAATCAAGTCTGTTCAAGCTGATTTCGCAGCCCTTTGGAGATGACCGGCCCGTCCTGCTATGGTGGTGGCGTAGAGCTTGGCGCTCGCGCGTGTAGGGAGCGTGCTGCAAGCAGAGGAGTCGAATGTGGCCGAAAAGGCCGGGCAAAAAAAAGTCCGCAGGATTGCCGCGGTGCTGATCATTTTGATGGGCCTTGGACTGATCCAGGACCGGGTTCGATTGCTGCTGGTCGGACAGGACAGCTTGGATTGGCCGAGCGTGACCGGTGTTGTGACCGGGGCTGCGGCATCGCCGTTGGCCGGCGCCCAGGCTGGGCCGGGCTGGCGTATTCGAATCACTTATGAATACAAAGTAGACGGCCGGTCCTTTAGCGGGGAGCGACTTCGCTTCAGCCGGCGTTTGGGTGGTAGAACCCAGGTGCAGGCGAAGCAGGCGCTGCTCAGCTATGTGCCCGGCGGACCCGTCAACGTGCATTTCGATCCCGCCGATCCCGCTCGCTCCGTGATCCTGCCCGGTCCGGATCTGCGAGCGTGGTTCGGCCTGTTCGTGGGTCTGGGGATGGTCGCCATCGCGATTACGTTCTGGACCGTGCCCACGCGCAGCCAGCGGCAGCCTCGAACCGCGCGCCGCCACGGCTGACCATGGCTCTTGTCGATTCAGCGTCCACTGAGTCCATGTTTGCGCAGCACACCGCGCAGCTGATCATAGCTCAACCCTAGCAGTTCGGCGGCCTTGCCCTGATGCCCGCCGCTGACAGATAGGGCCCGCTCAGCCAGGGCTTTCTCCTGCCGATTCAGGTAGTCGCGCAGATCCACGGGCGCTCGACCGGGGTCGGGCACGGTCACCTCGGCGCTCTTGTCCGCAACCGTATCGATCGGCCGCCACGGAGAATCGAACGGATCAAGGGGCAGATTGCTGACCGGTTCGACTATCGCTTCGTGACGATAAACGGCGCGCTCGACCACGTTCTTCAGTTCGCGAATATTCCCCGGCCAGTCGTGTTCCATCAGTCGCTCGACGACTTCGGGACTGAAGCCGGCGAACAGTTCTCGACCCAATTCGCGGGTAATGCGCATGGCAAAGGCTTCAGCCAGCGGGAGAATGTCTTCTCGACGGGCGCGCAGCGGCGGCAGGGTGATGACGTCGAAGGCCAGGCGATCGAGCAGATCCGAGCGGAAACGACCGCGGGCGGCCAGTTCCGGCAGATCGACATTGGCGGCCCCGATCAGCCGTACATCAACACTACGGGTCTGAGACGAACCCAGCCGCTCGAATTGTCCGTACTCGATCACGCGCAGAATTTTTTCCTGCACCGACGGTGTCGTGCTGGCCAGTTCGTCCAGAAACAGGCTGCCGCCGTCGGCTGCCTCGAACCGGCCCAGGCGGCTGCGCGTGGCGTCCGTGTAGGCGCCGGCCTCGTGGCCGAACAGCTCCGATTCCAGCAGCGTTTCACTGATTGCAGCGCAGTTGAGCTTGACCAGCGGCTGATCCCAGCGTGGAGAGAGGTAATGCAGGCGCTCTGCGACCAGCTCCTTGCCAGTGCCTCGCTCGCCCACCACCAGCATGGGGCGGTTCATGCCCGCAGCCTTCGATACCTGCTCCAAGACTTCGAGGAAGGCAGGCGACTCGCCGATCATGGGCTGTTCATCTCGCGTCATGCGCCTAAAATACCGTATATGGCCAAAGCCAAGACGACTTATACCTGCCGCGAATGCGGCGCCGCGTTTCCGAAATGGTCCGGACAGTGCGCCGATTGCGGCGTGTGGAACTCGCTCGAAGAGTCCGCCGCGACCTCGAGCGGTGGCGCAGGCCCACGCCAGCGGGGCAACTGGACGGGCACCGCCTCAGCCGAGGTCACCAACCTCGCCGACGTGCGGGCCGAGGACGCCTCCCAGCGTTTGTCTTCCGGGCTCAGCGAGCTCGATCGGGTCCTGGGCGGCGGCCTGGTGCCCGGCTCCGTGGTTCTGCTGGGTGGTGATCCTGGCATCGGAAAATCGACGCTCTTGCTGCAGGCCCAGGCGGCCTTGGCGGGCGAGCACGGTAGCCTCTATGTCACCGGTGAGGAATCGGCCGCGCAAGTTGCGATGCGCGCCCGACGCCTGGACCTGGACCCGTCGCGCTTACGCTGCCTGACTGAAACCCAGCTCGAGGTGATTCTGGCCACGGCAGCTCGAGACCGGCCGGCTTTCATGGTGGTCGATTCAATCCAGACCCTGTGGACCGAGTCGCTGCAGTCGGCGCCTGGCGCGGTCGCCCAGGTCCGCGAATGCGCAGCGCGCCTGGTGCAGTTCGCCAAGCAGACCGGTTGCGCCGTCGTCCTGGTGGGGCATGTCACCAAGGAAGGTGCGCTGGCCGGGCCCCGGGTCCTGGAACACATGGTCGACGCGGTGCTTTACTTTGAGTCTGATTCCGGTAGCCGCTACCGCCTGATTCGCGCGGTGAAGAATCGCTTTGGAGCTGCCAATGAGCTCGGCGTGTTCGCCATGACCGGGCAGGGGCTGAAAGCGATCGCCAACCCGTCTGCGATCTTTCTGTCGGGCGCCGAAGCGCCATCCCCGGGCAGTTGTGTACTGGTTACCCGAGAGGGGACCCGGCCGTTGATGGTCGAGGTCCAGGCGCTGGTCGCGCCATCGACGCTGTCCAATCCGCGGCGAGTCGCGGTGGGTATTGATCCCAACCGGCTGGCTCTATTGCTGGCGGTCATGAATCGGCATGCTGGAATCCAGATCGGCGACCAGGATGTGTTCGTCAACGTGGCCGGCGGTATTCGGGTCAGCGAGACCGCCAGCGACCTGGCGATTGCGCTGGCGCTCAAGTCTTCGTTGCGCGAAGCCCCGCTACCAAAGGGCCTGGTCGCGTTCGGAGAAATCGGTCTGGCCGGCGAGCTGCGTCCGGTCTACAACGGCGAGGAGCGCTTGCGCGAAGCCGCCGGCCAGGGCTTTACCGAAGCCCTGGTGCCCGAAGGCAACACCAAGGGTGTGCGTGCCCGTCTGACCGTACGCGGGTTCAAAACCCTGGCCGAGGCGCTGGCGGCCGTTTGAGACGTTACACTATTCAGCTATTGTTCAAGCGCTGCACCGCAGGCTGGAACTCCGGCCCTACCTGGGCCTTCGCCGAGGCCAAAGGAGCATACAGACATGACGCGATTGATTTCCCTGCTGATGATTGGTTTGGTCATGGGTCTGGCGGCCTGCGTGACGATCAACGTGTACTTTCCGGAAGCGGCCGCCGAGCAGGCTGCAGATCGGTTCATCCAGGACGTGCTGGGCGAGGAGGGGCGGCAGAGCCAGGAGCTTGAGTCGACGCCGAGCTCGGAGCTGCCCGAAACCAGCGGTTTTCGGCTTTCCGATCTGTTCATGGCCCGCGCGTATGCCCAAAGCCCGAACATCGACATCGACACACCGCAGGTCCAGGCGATCAAGCAGCGCATGGCCGAACGTCACCGTGAGCATCTCGCAGCCTGGTACGAGGCCGGCGCGATCGGGTTGTCCAACGATGGATTGGTCGAGATTCGCGATCGAAGCGCCATCGGTCTCGCTGATCGGCGCAACCTTGAGCGGATCGTGGCAGAGGAAAACGCGGATCGACGCGCCGTCTACCGCGAGATTGCGGTGGCCAATGGTCGACCGGAGTGGGAAGACGAAATTCGCCAGACCTTCGCCCGCCAGTGGATCGCCAACGCCCGCGCCGGCTGGATGTACCAGCGCGAGGATGGCGGCTGGACGCGCAAGTAAGCCGCTGGCCGCATCTGACTTCGACCGTTCCTAGCGTGCCCCGCCGCTCATTCTGTCAGTTTCAGAAAGTGACCGAGTCGACAGTGCAAGGCGCAAGCCGCTGTGAGTGGCCAGTCCTCTACAAGGGGTTGCACGCAGAAATGTCAACCCAGACACGCTCCCGCAGGGCGAGCCGGAAAGGGTTCTCCTGCGGCGTCGGGCCCGCTGGAAGGAACGCCGCCATTCCCTGTGGTCCTGCCTTGCAGCCAAGCGCTTTCCGACTCGCTGAAAGTGACGGAATGCGTCGCGGGGTGGACTAGGACATGGCCAGAAGACATCGCCGCAAGCTGCCGGCTGATCCGGTCCGGGTTGAAATTACAGACCTCGGTCACGACGGCCGGGGTGTCGGTCGGGTCGGCGAAAAGGCGGTGTTCGTCCACGGCGCCCTGCCCGGCGAGACGGTGATGGCGCGCATTATCGAGCGCAACCGGCGCCACGATGAAGCGCTTTGCCTGGAAGTCGTGGAACCGTCGGCCGATCGGGTCGAGCCGGACTGCCCCTGGTTCGAGCAGTGCGGTGGGTGCGCGTTGCAGCACCTTGCCCACGAAGCCCAGCTGACTTTCAAGCACAAGCGACTGGTCGACAACCTGACCCGGATCGGCGAGGTTTCACCCGAGCAATGGCTGCAGCCACTGGCGGCTGAACCCTGGCACTACCGCCGGCGCAGTCGTCTGAGTGCTCGCCTGGTCAAGGGCAAGGGGCGAGTACTGGTCGGGTTTCGCGAAAAGCAGGGGCGCTTCGTAGCCGACGTCGGACACTGCAAGGTGCTGCACCCGGACTTCAGCCACCGCCTGGCCAGCCTGTCGGCGCTGCTCGGCAGCCTGAGCGTGGCCGACGCAGTCCCGCAGATCGAAACGGCCAGCGGCGACGACGGGTCGGCCATCGTGATTCGACACTTGCGCGAGCTGAGTAACGAAGATCTGCTGCTGCTCAAGGGCTGGTCGGAGGCCGAGAGCATTGCCGTTTATCTTCAGCCCAAAGGGCCTGAAACCGTTCACCGACTGTGGCCGGAAACCCATGGCCTGAGCTATCGGCTGGACGCTTTCGACCTCACCCTGAATTTCCATCCCCAGAATTTCATCCAGGTCAACGCGCCACTGAACGCACTGCTGGTCGAACGCGCCCTGGATCTGCTGGCGCCGGGCCCTCAGGAACGGGTTTTGGATCTGTTCTGTGGTCTGGGGAATTTCACCCTGCCTTTGGCGCGACGGACCGGCTCGGTAACCGGGGTGGAGGGCTCCCGGGAATTGATCGACGCGGCTCGGGCCAATGCACAGGCCAACGCTTTGGACAACGTCGAGTTTGATGTCGCCGACCTGGCGGCCGACGTGTCCTCGCGTCCGTGGTATCGAAAGGGCTTCGATGCCGCCCTGATTGATCCGCCGCGATCCGGTGCGTTCGAGATATTGCCGGTGGTGGCCGGAAGCGGGGCTCGACGGCTGGTCTACGTCTCTTGCAACCCGGCGACCCTGGCCCGGGATGCCGGAGAACTGGTTCGACGCTTCGGTTTCGAACTCAAGAGTGCCGGCATTGCGGACATGTTTCCGCACACCGCGCACGTTGAATCCATCGCCCTGTTCGAGCGGCCATGAGCGGGTCTTGCGAAATCGGTCCGCTGATCGTAGGCATTGAGGGGTTGGTGCTGGATGATGCAAGCCGCGCGGTGCTCATGCATCCTGCGGTTGGCGGCGTAATTCTGTTTTCGCGAAACTTTGACTCGCTGGCGCAGGTCAGCGCACTGGCAGCCGAGATCCGGGCGCTGAAGTCGCCGCGCCTGCTGGTAACGGTTGATCAAGAGGGTGGTCGGGTGCAGCGATTCCGCTGCCCTGAACTGACGCCACTGCCCCCGCTGGGACTCCTGGGGCGCTGGTTCGCCAGCCGTCCCGACCGCGCCTGTGACCTCGCTTATCGTCACGGCCGGGTGATGGCCGCCGAGATGCTGGCGCTGAACGTGGACTTGAGTTTTGCCCCGGTCCTCGATCTGGATCGCGGGAGTCACGTCATCGGCGATCGGGCGCTTTCCGCCGCCCCGGCCGCCGTGACCCAACTGGCCCGATACTACATCGCGGGCATGAAGGATGCCGGCATGGCTGCCTGCGGCAAGCATTTTCCCGGACATGGCTCGGTCGAAGCCGATTCGCATCACTGCGTGGTGACGGATGCACGTTCGCGAGCCGAGTTGGCGGACGATCTTGCACCGTTCGTCGATCTGGCTGATCGGCTTGCCGCGGTGATGATGGCTCACGTCTGCTACCCGGCCGTTGATGATCGGCCCGCCGGGTTTTCAAAGCGCTGGATTCAAGAAGAGCTTCGTAGCGAGGCAGGTTTCGGCGGCTTGGTGATCTCGGATGATCTGGACATGCTCGGCGCCGCGCCGGCAGGCGATCTCGCCCAGCGCCTTTCGCAGGCATTCAGCGCGGGCTGCGATCTGGCGCTGGTTTGTAATCCAGACTCCGTGGCTGAAGTGCTGTCCAGCGACCTGACCCTGCCGCGGGTTGCCGAGGCCCGATTTTCGCGTTTGTACGGGCACGCAATGATGACGATGGATGAGCAATTGCTGGTACCGGAGTTCCGAGCCTGGCGTGATTCACTCAAAGCATTGAACGGAACCAATCAATGACGCAGTATCTCGACCGCCTGGGCGGAATGATCGGCATTCCGGCTTGGATTCTGCAGGCCTTCCTGATCATTCTGGCCGCGCTGTTGCTGGAGTTTTTTTATCGCGGTTTCATTAGCCGGCTTGAAAAATTTGCCCAGAAAACCCGAAAGCATTGGGATGATGGCGTGGTCTATGCCGGCAAGCGGCCGGTCTCGCTGCTGATCTGGTGGCAAGGATTGGTCATGGCCGCCCGGGTCATGACCCCGCACACCGAACTTTTGTACTTCTCCAGCGACTTTCTGAATGCCATGCAGCAGTTGGGGCTGGTGGTTGCCGCGACCTGGTTCTTCTTCCGCCTGACAACCGGCTTCGAGAACGCTTACGTCGCCGAGCGACAGAAGCGCAATGTGCAGTTCGACATCACCACGGTCAGCGTGCTTGGACGGATCGTGCGTATCGCCGTTGTTCTGACCGGTACCCTGACCGTGCTCAGCATTCTCGAGATCCCCATTTCCGGATTTCTCGCGGCCGGCGGGGTCAGCGGCATCGCGATCGGTCTGGCCGCACGTGATCTGCTGGCCAACTTTTTCGGCGGGTTCATGGTCTTCATGGATCGGCCTTTCTCGGTTGGAGACTGGGTTCGATCTCCGGACCAGGAGATCGAGGGTACAGTGGAAAAGATCGGCTGGCGGATGACCACAATCCGCAAGTTCGACAAGCGCCCCATGTACGTTCCCAATGCGACATTTACCACGATTACCGTAGAAAACCCCTCGCGCATGAGCCATCGCCGAATTTTTGAGCACATCGGTCTGCGCTACGAGGATCAGAACGTCATCCGCGCCGTCATCGACGATATTCGTGCAATGATCCATGGCCATGCGGACCTCGACACCAACCAAACCACCATGGTGCACTTCAACATCTATGGCCCGCACTCGCTGGATATCATGATCTACTGCTTTACCCGGACCACGGTCTGGACGACTTACCATGCCGTCAGAGAAGATGTGCTGCTGAAGATCGGCGATATCATTTCCTCTCACGGTGCCGAGATTGCCTTTCCAACGCGCACGATCAAGCTTGAGCAGGCCGAACAGATGGCGCGTGAAACCAGAGACGGAGACGATGCGCGTGAATCGGTCTGAACGATTTCCCGATCGCTGGCCGGCCGGATCCGATTGTGTGCTGACCGCAGCGACTGTGGCTGCTGCGTTGGACCGTCAAGCTCAGCGGCTGAGCCTTCGGCTCGCTGATCGCCGGGATGTCACCATGATGGTCCTGATGAACGGTGGCCTATATCCAGCCGTGGAGCTGGCCCGTCGGCTTGATTTTCCATTCGCCATGGACCACGTTCACGCAACCCGCTATCGCGGCGCGACCTCGGGTGGCGAACTGCACTGGGGACGCTGGCCGGACAAGGTCCGCGGAAGCGTGCTGCTGGTCGACGACATTTTCGATGAGGGCCACACCCTGCGCGCGGTGCGCGAACGTCTGCTCACGGACGGCGCCGACGAGGTGGTGACGGCCGTGTTGGCGCTCAAGCAGCATGACCGGGGGTTGCGGCGAGATTGGGTCGATGATGCGGCCCTGACCGTGCCGGATCGCTACGTGTTCGGCTGCGGCATGGACTGGCACGGATACTGGCGCCAGCTCGACGACATCTGGGCCCTGCCTGAGGCGTGCACGTCGTGAGCGGAGCACTTGGCATCATCGCGGGTACGGGCGCGCTGGGTCTTTTTGAAATCCTTGAGGAGCGCGCGCTGGAAACTGCCTGGGGCAAGCCTTCGGCGGCCGTGGCGAGGGTGCGACTGGGGGCCGGGAGTTGCTGGATGCTGGCCCGGCATGGACGTCCGCATCGCATTCCGCCCCACCGCGTGGATTATCGAGCCAATATTGCTGCGCTCGCCGAGCTCGGCGTGGACCGGGTTGTGGCCATCAACGCGGTCGGCTCGGTCGATCCTACCCTCGCACCGGGTGCTCTGGTTCTTCCGGATCAGTTAATCGATTACACCTGGGGCCGCGCTCACAGCTTCAGCGACAGCGCCGACCATCCGTTGGAACATATCGAGTTTGGTGAGCCATTTTCGGGCTCACTGCGCTTCGCGTTGGCCGCGGCCGCTACGCGCGCCGGCGTCGAGATTCGAGCCGAAGGCTGTTACGGCGTCACCCAGGGGCCGCGTCTGGAAACTGCAGCGGAGATTGTGCGCCTAGGTCGTGACGGCTGTACCCTCGTCGGGATGACCGCCATGCCGGAAGCGGCCCTGGCGCGCGAGGCCGGGCTCGAGTATGCCAGCCTGTGCGTGGTGGCCAATCCCGCCGCCGGGCTGGCCGAGAACCCGATCTCTATCGATGAAATCCATGCCGTTCTCGCGCAGGCCATGGATCGGGTCGGGAAAGTGCTCACGGCTCTGGTTCACGAATTGGAGGGCCAAGCGTGATTTTTTTCCCATTGATTATGCTTGGGTTTTTTGCTGGACCGCGTTAAGCTGATGGACATTCCTGGAGTTTCTGCGTAATCCATGGCCAAGCCTGAAACCTTGATCCTTTCTGTGCTCCATGCCGGTAGCAAGGACCGGATGGTCATGCGTTCGCTGCTCAATCTGATCAGTGGACGCGGTGATGCTCCGGAGTGGCACTTGACCGACGAGCCCGGCGGCGATGTCACCATCATTGATGTCGACAATGCCGCCGGTGAGCAGGCTTGGGCAGGTCTTGTTCACGGTGCCGGCGCGTCCATCGCGATGACGCGACAGGAGCGGTTCGATGCGTCGCTCGTGCTCGGCAAACCGCTGCGCTCGCGAGAATTCTTGAAGCTTCTGAGCACAATGGCCGAGAGCCAGTCGGTCACGGGGCCAGACGCGGCTGCTGTTGAACCTGGCGACCTTCCAGCCTCAACCGTATCTGACGGTCCTCTTGGGTCTTCTTCCGCTGCCGGTCCCGCTGCTGGCGGGAACATGCCGGCGGATGAACCCGGGCTGACCCTGGGAGACCATCTCAGATGTCAGACCTGGCCGGGGCCGATCGCGCTGACCAGCTCAGGATGGCCGGTGCTGCTGATCGATCCCTGCTCCGGGACGTGGTTCTACGATGGATCAATTGGCGATCTTGACCCGACGCGGTTTGCGCTTCCGATTCCTGCGTCAGCCGGCGTGGCTCTGAGTAATTCCGAACTCGTTGAAAGAATCTCTGGACATCGCCAGCGCACCCTGAGCGAGTTGAAGTGGTATGCAGGCCTCGCCCAGCTTCCGGGACGGCTTCATCCGGAGTTGCGCGGTGACCCTGAATTCATGCTCACCCAGGTTCCCCCTGAAGCGATGAAAAACGAGCAGCTTCATCAGCTGGCCCGGATTACCTTGCGCGGTCCCATTGACCTTGAGCGTCTCTTGTCCGAGTCGGGTCAACCGGAAGCCAACGTCTCGGCATTTCTCAATGCCTGTTTCTGCAGTGGCAAGCTGCTGATCAACCGAACCGCCCGCGCCGCCAGCTTTTAGGCGCGGTTAGGTCTGCCGGCTCAGTAGCGCAGTCGGGCTGCGCCGATACCGGCCACTCCGCCAACGGCAGCCAACAGTTCGGCCGAGGGCTGCACCTGCCAGTCTTCACCGAGTTCGATCAGTGCCTGAGCGCGGGCGTTACGGAAGTGCACGATAACGGGTGTCTGGCCGCTGCGATAAGGCCTGAGCGCGGCCGCAAGATCGCTGTCGAGTTGGTCGAAACTCTCGCTGCTGATTTCGATTTCCAGGCGACGCGCAAACCGTGCGCGGGCCTCGTCGATTCCGAGGATCTCATCGGCGACCATGCGATAACCGCCACGGAAATCATCAACTTCGGCTTTTCCAACCACGACCAGAATGGCGTCAACCACCAGCCGGTCTGCAGCCTGGGCGAAGAGCCGGTCAAAGACCGCGACCTCGATCCGTCCGGTACCGTCGTCCAGGGCCACAAAAGCGCCTTTGCCCGGTCGCTTGCGCACGGCCATGACCATCCCGGCCAGCGTCATCTCGACGCCGCGCTGGCGTCTGCGCGATCCGCCGTCGCCGGACGCACTCGAAGGTTTACTGATCTGGGTGCCCAGCCGATCCAGCGTTGTCGTTGTGAAAGCGGTCAGTTCATCGCGCAGATCGTCCAAGGGGTGGCCCGAAAGGTATAGGCCGAGGGTATCGCGCTCGGCCTTCAGTCGCTGCAGATTGGTCCAGGCTCTGGCCTGGCTCGGCAATCCGGAACGGCTTGATGGAGCGTCTTCCGGTAGACCTTCGCTGGCTCCGAAAAGGTTGGCCTGACCGGCCTCCCGGTCGGTCTGAAAGCGCTCGGCCTCGGACAGGACATCTGGCAGAGACTGCATCAGGGCGGCCCGGTTGGGATCTATACAGTCGCCGGCTCCGGCTCGGATCAGGCTTTCCAGCGTCCTTCGGTTTAGCCGCCCCAGATCAATCTCTCGGCACAGTTCACGAAGGGAGGAAAAGTCGCCGCGACGCTGACGGATGGCGACCAGATTCTCGATCGCACCCTGACCAACACCCTTGATTGCGCCCAGTCCATAGCGGATAGCGCCGTTCTCGACTCGAAAACGATACTCGGAGCGATTGAGATCCGGCGGCAGGATGGCCAACTCCATGGCCCGGCAGTCTTCGATGAGGTTGGCGATCTTGTCGGTCTTGTCGAGGTCGGCTGACAGCACCGCAGCCATGAACTCAGCCGGGTAGTGGGCCTTTAGCCAGGCGGTGTGATACGCCACCAGCGCGTAGGCGACCGAATGCGACTTGTTGAAGCCGTAGCGTGCGAAGGTCTCCATCAGGTTGAAGATCGCATCGGCCTGCTCGCCTTCGATGCCGTTGGCGGCCGCTCCTGAGACAAAGATCTCACGCTGGCGCTCCATTTCCTCCGGTTTTTTCTTGCCCATCGCGCGTCTGAGCAAGTCGGCGGCGCCAAGACTGTAGCCGGCCAGCTCCTGGGCAATCTGCATGACCTGCTCTTGGTAGAGGATCACCCCGTAGGTGGGCTTGAGGATCGGCTCACACAGAGGGTGGGGATACTTGACCGGCGCCTTGCCGTGCTTGCGATTGATGTACTCGTCGACCATCCCGGCATCCAGCGGGCCAGGCCGGTAGAGGGCAACGGCAGCCACGATGTCGTCGAAGCTGTCCGGCCTGAGTTTGCGCAGCAGCTCTTTCATCCCCGGCGACTCGAGCTGGAATACGGCGGTGGTGTGGGCCGCCTGGAGCAGCTTGAAGGCCTGCTTGTCGTCCAGCGGGAGGTCGTCGAAGTCGAGCTTGTCCTTGCCTTCGCCGGCGCGGCGCTCGTTGACCGCCTTCAGCGCCCAGTCGATGATCGTCAGGTTGCGCAGGCCAAGGAAGTCGAACTTGACCAGGCCGACCGACTCGACGTCGTTCTTGTCGAACTGGGTCAACACTGAGTGGCCGTCGGGCTCGGTGTAGAGTGGCGTGAAATCGGTCAGTGGTCCCGGAGCGATGACCAGTCCCCCGGCGTGCTTGCCCGCGTTTCTTGCAAGGCCTTCGAGCGAACGGGCGAGATCGAGGACCGAGCGAGTATCGTCTTCGCTTTCGTAACGTTGCTTCAGCTCTGGTTCTTCCTCAAGGGCTTTTTCCAGCGTCATTTCCAGCTTGTTCGGAATGAGCTTGGCGATTGAGTCGACAAAGCCGTAGTTGTATCCCAGAACCCGACCACAGTCCCGGACGACAGCCTTGGCTGCCATCGTGCCGTAGGTAATGATCTGGGCCACCTGGTCGCGCCCGTAAGTTCGGGCGACGTAGTCGATGACCCGGTCTCGGCCCTCAACGCAGAAGTCGATGTCAAAGTCGGGCATGGAGACCCGTTCTGGATTGAGAAAACGCTCGAAAAGTAGATCGTAACGAATTGGATCAACGTCAGTTATCCCGAGACTCCAAGCCACGACCGAACCGGCCCCAGAGCCACGGCCCGGCCCGACCGGCACGCCGTTGTCGCGCGCCCAGGCAATGAAGTCGGCGACAATCAGGAAGTAGCCCGAAAAGCCCATGGAAGTGATGACATCCAGCTCACGCTGCAAGCGTTGGGTGTAGTCGTCATGCTCGCAGTCGGGTGCCAGGCCGTGCCGCGCCAGCCTGCGGGTTAACCCCTGGGCCGCCTGCTCGCGGACAAAATCAGCTTCGCTGCGACCTGCCGGGACGGGGAAGGCCGGCAGTACGTACTCTCCGAGGGTCAGCTCGAGATTGCAGCGCATGGCCAGCTGGGCGGTGTTCTCCAGCGCTACCGGCAAGTCGGAAAACGCCTGGGCCATTTCATCGGTACTCTTCAGGTACTGCTGGTCAACGTATTCGCGCGTCCGACGCTTGTCGTCGAGCAGGCGGCCCTGGTGAATGCAGACGCGGGCTTCGTGGGCAAAGTAGTCTTCAGGGTGGAGAAAGCGAACATCGTTTGAGGCCACCACCGGGACGGCGTGCTCGGCGGCCAGCTGCAGAAAGCCGTTTTCCAGCGCCTGCTCGCCGTCCCGTCCGAGCCGCTCCAGTGCAATGCAAGTGCGGCCGGGAAAAAGTTTAAGCCACTCCTGCAGTCGCTGAACCGCCAGGTTGGGCCGACCGTTGGTCAAGGCATCACCGACACTCGAGGCACGGCCCAGCAGCACGATCAAGCCGTCGGTATGGCCACGCAACCAAGGGCTGAGCACTCGTGGCTGGCCGCCTCGCTCGCGTCCTTCCAAAAAGGAGCGGGAGAGCAGGCGACATAAGTTGAGGTAACCGATTCGATCCTGGACCAGCAGCGTGACCACGCCATTTTGACCGCGCTGATCAGCTGCTTCCTGGACCCGGATATCGGCCCCAACGATCGGCTTGATTCCCCGAGCCACGGCAGCGCGGTAAAACTTGACCAACGCAAACAGGTTGTGCCAGTCGGTCATCGCCACGGCCGGCATGCCCAGCTCGACCGCCCGGTCGAGCAGACGGTTGATCCGAATCAGGCCATCTTCCAGCGAATATTCCGTGTGCAGGCGAAGATGGACAAAAGCCGTCCGGGACGAGCCACTGGTGTTCACTGCGGGCATGTCTGTCGATCAGCCCAGTCCGATCATGCCTTCAATGACCTCCCGGGCGCGCCGATAGCGGCGCAGCAGTTCGCCGTGAGCGTTCGGTGGATGGGGCAAGGACTTCAGCCAGCGGGCCTGGAGCTCGGCCGCTTCCGTGGCCAGGTCGGGCTGACGCTCGCGCTCGCTCATCCGCCGGGCCAGACGCTGTACCTGGTAGTCCATGCGCAGCTGCTGATCGGCTTCGGGGGTATCCAGGCCGGACAGAAACTCCATCTCCACTGCGACCTGACGAGCCGCTTCCAGGTTGCCATCGACCATGGTCTTGAGCTGGTCGAGATCGAAATCAGCCGTTGCAATGGACCGAGCAACGTCGATCAGTGCTGCGCTCAAAGTGTCGTTTTGCGTTGCCTTGGGAATCCGATTGGAAACGTCTTCTGTTCGGCCTTCGCAGCGCTCTGCCCACAGGTTCTGCAGTGTCTCTGCCAGACTCCATAGCTGCTCTTGCTCGCGCGCCAGCGCTTGGGTCCGCCGCGCTTCACGGCGCTGCTGCAGCTTGCGTTCGGCGCGCTCGAACCGCTGGTTCAGTCGCTGTGGTCGTCCATCCTGGCGCAGCCACTGTTGCAGCAGGCCGCTGAGTCGGCTGCTGGCGCCGTCCAGCTCTTCATCGGGTACCTTGGCCAGGTCCTCAGCCTGTTTGCACAGCTCTTCCATCGCGGCCAGCGCCTGTTGATCGGACTCTCGGCGCTGAGTCTGCTCACCCTTCAGCCTTTCAAACAGGGGGTCGATGGGCTCGCGAAACTCTCGCCATAGCTGCTGCTCTACCTTTCGTCGCCCGGCGCCGGCGCGCTGCCACTGTTGCTGCAGTGCCTTGGCCTTTTCCACGGCGGTCTTCAGATCCTTCTCATGGGCAAGCGTGCGGGCTTCCGCGACCAGCCTGCGCTTGTTGGACTCTACCGTTTCGAACAACTCGTCCAGACGCTTGGACAGCTGGTCCATCAAGGCTCTGAGCGCGGCCGCGGAGCTCCCGCGGGCCTTGGGGGGCAGATCGTCCATGCGGCGGATCGCCTGGCGGGCTTTACGCATAAAGCCCAGAAGATCGCCGGAGCCGCTGTTCGGATTCACAGCGGCTGCTTGCCCGGCTTTGACGAACGCCTCGAGCGTCTCCAGGTTGTCCTGCTGGACCTGCTCACGCTTCTCGAAAAACGGCTTGGCCGCTTCGAACGCATTCTTGCAGGCATTCTGAAACCGCCGCCACTGTCCCGTCGGCGCGGCAAAGCGACGCTTGTCACCTGGAAGCACCTCGAGCGCCTCGAGGCGTCTCCATTCGGTGCGGGCCTTCTTGAGCGCGGCCGTGATGGCGTCGGGATGCTGGCCCGAGTCGGGCAGGCTTTCGATCTGGCCGATGAGCTCGTCGCGAATCTGATTATTGGACCAGTGCTGCCAATCGCGCATCTCCTTCAGACGGCCCTCCATGCGCTGGAGGCGTCCGCCGACCGGACCGGGACGCCGGCGCGGCGGCAGGCGGTCGAAGTCGCGTCGGAGCTCACGGATTCGTTCGTTCGCCTGGCCAATGTCTCCGGCCTCCAAGACCTTGGCGACGTCGTCCAGACGACGGTCGAAATCCGTGCTGTCCGACTCACCTTCGGCTGCCGATGACCGGTCCGGGCTCGGAGTCTGCTGCTTGAGACGCTGCTGGATCTGCGCTTGTAGTTCGCGCAGCAGCGGTAGCATGTCCAGCTTGAGCTGCTCGTCGGCCGCGGCAACGCTGGCCAGCTGGTTCCAGGCTCGGTCCCAGCTGGCCAGCAGCTCAGCCGGATCAATCTCCCGCTCGTGCCGGATCTGGGTGCGAATCTGATCGGCAGCTGCGCTGAGCCTGGCGTCCGGCACCGGCGTCTCAGGCATGGCCGGCGCTGCATGCGCGGTGGAATCCGGTTCCGATGGCGCCGGCCGCTGCCTTGCGGCCACGGCGATGCGCAGGGCGCTCTCAAATCGATGGGCGAGCGCCTCGGGATGATCAGGTTCGGCTTGCCAGCGGCTGCGCAGGTCGGCCAGCAGCTGTTCAGGATCGCCGCTGAAGCTCCCCCGAGCCAGTTGTTCGGCCTCTTGGACCAGTCGCTCAGACGACGCCTGACCGGCCTGACCATCGCCGCTCACGCTTCGGAGGCGCTCCAGAGCCTCGGCCGCGCTGCGCGCTCGGCGCTTGTTGCGGCCGCGGAGCTTTTCCACCACGCGCTCCAGGGTCGAGGTCTGTTGGATGCGCGGCAAGAGTTCGGCAGCCAGCGTGTCATCGGGCTCACTCGCGTAGCAGTCACCCAAGAAGCCTTGAGCGCTGATTCCCTTCAGCGCGGCGCGACGCAGTGCCAGCGTGGGGGCGCCTGCCGCGATCTTGCGGATCAGGTCGGAATCCTCGAGCAGGGCAAACCACTCCAGTCGCGCGGCCTCCAGATCAGGCTCATCGCACTTCAGGATTGATCGGCCCAGAAAGCGGTCGGCGGCCTGGACGATGGCCGGGTCCGACTCACGCAGGCGCGCGTCCAGCCAGAACGGCTCGCTGTTGATCCGTTCGAGAGCCGCCAGTCTGACCAGGGCGGACTCATCGTGCTGGGCCAGCTGCGGCAGCTCCGCATTGAGCTCGGGATCCTTATGTTCGCGAACCACGGCCGCACGGGCTTCCGGGTCCTTTTGCTGCCATGGCTTCTTGAGGAATTTCGAGCGCAGGTTCATCCGGGTGTTCGCTTTGTCCAGCTTCAGGCCCGTATAGAGTACCGCGCCGGCCCGAATCCGACCACCGTCCCGGCCCGGGTCCTCATTCGACCAGCTGCTGGAACATCCGGAAGCCGGCCACCCAGGTACCTGCGGCGGAGCCGAGATTGGCGAGGAAAAACACCACGAACACGCGCGATACGCGGTTGTTGAACCAGCCCGACAGACGCACGACATCGTCCCGCAGCGTTTCGAAATCAGCAACCGTCGGTTTACGCAACCAGGCTTCGACGGCGCCGGCGACCATGCCCGCGCCAATCGTTGGGTTGAGCGAGGTCAAGGGCGCCGCGAAAAGCGCGGTCAACACGGTCAGCGGATGCGCGCGGGCAATGAGCGCGCCGAGCGCTGATAGAGACCCGTTGATGATGACCCAGGTCAGTACCAGCGACAGGCCAAGTTCCGGCGAGCGCGAAAAACCAATCGCAAATCCGGTCAGTACCGCGACCAGGATGATCCAGGGCAGGGCCTTGAGGACGCGTGAAGGCGGCGGCATGGCGTCCAGTTCCCGAAGCTGGGCGCTGGGCTCGACCTCGGACTCCAGCGCGGCAGCGGTACCCGCCAGATGCCCGGCGCCGAGCACGGCCAGAACCCGACCCTGCGTGCGATCGCGGTTTGCCTGGCGCAGGCGGGCAGCCATGTATTGGTCACGTTCGGCGATCAGGGCCTCGTAGAGTTCGGGGCTTGATTCGGAGAACTCGCTGAAGGTTTGCGTCAGCAAGTCACCTTCCTTGAGCTGCTCGATATCCTGCTCGCTGATCTCATCGCGCGAAAACAGCGACAAAAACAGGCCATTGATCATGACCCAGCGCTTCCAAAGCGACAGTCGTCGGCTGGCTCGGCGCAGGGTGACTCCGATCTCGCGGTCGACCAGCTGAATCGGCACGCCGGCGCGCTTGGCGCCGGTGATGGCGGCTTTCATCTCCGCACCCGGCTCGATACCGAACTGGTCGGCGATCCGGCGTTGGTAAGCGCCCAGGGCCAGCGAGGCCATCATCATTCCGGCCTTGCCCTGGCGGAGCACGGAAAACAGGTTCAGTTTGCGCCAGCTGTCTCGCTCCGTCAGAGCCTGGTACCTTGAAGGGCACAGCTCAATGGCCACGGCATCATAGTGGCCGCTTTCGATCAGGCGTTCGACCGCCTCTGCGCTGGTTCGAGAGACGTGCGCGGTGCCCAGCAGAGCGTAGTCGACGCCGTCGCGCTGGACATGGCGGACCGGTTCGTCGCCGAACAGTTCGGGGGCGGGCGGGTTCATGGGCGAAAAAAAGCTGGCCGTGACAGCCTGTCAGTTTAGACGCTTGCGTCGCAAGATTGTCACGGTATACCGGCAAAACGCGACAAGGGCAGATGGTCGCCCCCAGCCGATGCCACAATGGCGTCTTCCGCACCTGCCTTCCCAACCGAACATGGCCAGAATCTCACCCAGATCTCCTCAAGCCTACCCATGGTATGTGCGCTTCTTTCTCAATCGCCAGCGACGGATCTACGGCCAAACGCTGGCCCCGGCGTTATTGTGGGGACGATTGCCCGGCGCCTTTGTCGGCATGTTGGCCCTGCTGGGCATGTTCAACCGCACAAGTTATCCGGTCGACCGTCGACTTCGGGCCCTGGTCTCGATTCGCATCGCGCAACTCAACGGCTGCCATTTTTGCGTCGATCTCAATGCCTACAACTTTCTTAAGGCGCGAGGCGACGAAGCGCGGGCGGCGGCCGTGAGCGAGTGGCGCGATAGCGCGCTGTTCGATGACTCAGAGCGCGCGGCGCTGGGCTGGGCCGAGCAGGTGACAGAGCGCTGCGCGGAGATCGATCAGGCGGCCGTAGACGGGTTGCGCGCCTATTTTACGGAGGACCAGATCACCGGACTGACCGCATGGATTGGATTTCAGAATATGAGCGCAAAGTTCAACGCTGCACTGGGGGCCGAAGAGCACGGCTTCTGTGACCTGGGCAAGCGGCAGGATGGGGTCTGATTCATTGCATTTTGTGCGTTGCACACATACAATGGCGTATGGCATAAGGCGCCGTTTCCAAAGGACTCAGACAAACCAGTGAACCGTCATTTTCTCGACCAGATCTTTGCCGCCCGACACGTTGCGGTGATCGGCGCGAGCGATCGCGAAGGTTCGCTGGGTGCCGTTGTTTTCAGCAATTTGCGCGAGGCCGGTTTCGCCGGTGCGCTGTATCCAGTCAACCCCAATCGATCGGAAGTCCAAGGCTGCAAGGCCTGGCCGGATGTTGCCGCCATCGGAGAAGACATTGATTTGGCCGTGATCACCACGCCCGCCGATACCGTGGCGGGGGTGCTCAGGCAGTGCGGTGAAGAGGGCGTGGCGGGGGCCTTGATCCTTTCGGCCGGGTTCGCCGAACTCGGTCCAGCCGGAAAACGCCGCCAGCAGTCGCTGGTGGAAATCGCGCGCGAATACAAGATGCGCCTGATCGGTCCCAACTGCCTCGGCATCATGCGCCCGTCGCAGAAGATCAACGCCACCTTCAGCCGTCACAATGCCGCCCCCGGCAACCTGGCGCTGATCTCTCAGTCCGGCGCGATCTGTACCGCGATCCTGGACTGGGCCGAAGCGCAGGGAATCGGCTTTTCCCTTGTGGCTTCGACCGGCAATGCCGCCGACGTCGATTTCGGGGACCTGCTCGATTATCTGGCCATGGATCCCGAGACCAGAAGCATTCTGCTGTATGTGGAGGGCGTGCATCACGCCAGGCGATTCATGAGCGGCTTGCGCTCGGCCGCCCGCATGAAACCGGTAATTGTGATCAAGTCCGGTCGGCATCTCGAGGGCTCGCGCGCGGCCATGTCCCACACCGGGTCGATCGTCGGCTCGGATGATGTGTTCGACGCCGCGCTGGAGCGTGCCGGCGTGGTGCGAGCCGATTCGATCTATAACCTGTTCTCGGCGGCCCGCATCCTGTCAAGCGGCTACCGCGCCGGGGGCAACCGCCTGGCCATCGTGACCAACGCAGGGGGACCCGCGGTGATGGCGACCGACCGCGCCGTAGAACTGGACATCAAGATGGCCGAGCTGTCGCCGACCACGCTGGCCGCACTGGGCAAAGCGCTGCCCGAGCAGTGGTCCCACGGCAACCCGGTCGATCTGCTCGGTGATGCCGACCCGGAACGCTACCGGGCCGCGGTTACGGCCTGTCTGGAAGACGATCAGGTCGATGCCCTGCTGGTCATGCTGACCCCGCAGGCGATGACCGACATCGAGGGCACGGCGCGGGCGGTCAGCGAGTTGGCCGCCGGAAGCCGCAAGCCGCTGCTGACCTGCTGGATGGGCGATGTTCAGGTTCGTACGGCGCGAAGTCACTTCGCCGAGGCCCACGTACCGCATTTCACAACCCCGGAAGCGGCCGTGGCCGCGTTCGGCTATCTGGCCGCCTACGCGCGTAATCAGCGCCTGCTGATGCAGGTGCCGGGGCCGCTGACCGATCGTTCGCCGCCCAATCTGGAAAGCGCGCGCATGATCATTCAGGGTGTCCTGGCAGAAGGTCGAAAAACCCTGAGCACGCTGGAAAGCAAGGCGATTCTCTCGGCCTTTCGAATTCCGGTGACGGCCAGCGCACGTGCAGCCTCGCCCAGCGAGGCGCTAGTGGCCGCCGGAAACGTGGGCTATCCGGTGGCGATGAAAATTGATTCGCCGGACATTACGCACAAGTCGGATGTGCACGGTGTTCGACTCAACATCAGCAGTCCCGAGCACGTTCGCAATGCTTACCTGCACATGGTCGAGCAGGCCGGCCGGCTGCGGCCGGAGGCGCGCATCGACGGCGTGACGATCGAGAAGATGCACGATAGTCCCTACGGCCGCGAGCTGTTGGTTGGAGTCTTGCGCGATCCGGTGTTCGGGCCGGTTGTGAGCTTCGGCTCCGGCGGGACGCGGGTGGAGATCCTCAACGATCGGTCGGTGGCCCTGCCGCCGCTCAACCGTGTCCTGATCGGCGGGATGATCGATCGGACCCGAGTTGCCCGCCTACTGCAGGAATTTCGCAACATGCCCGCTATCGATCTGAAAGCGCTGGAAAAGGTGCTGCTTCGAGTGTCGGAGATGGTTTGCGAATTGCCGGAAATCCGCGAAATGGACATCAATCCCCTGATCGCGGACGAGCGCGGGCTGATGGCGGTCGACGCCCGAATCTCGGTCGGCCACCCCGACACGGCGATTGGGCGCTACGAACATATGGCGATCCATCCCTATCCAGCGCACCTGGTCCGCCAGGTACAGATGCCCGAGGGAATCAACTTGACGATTCGGCCGATTCGCCCGGAAGACGCCGAGATCGAGCGCGCTTTCGTGCGCAACCTTTCTCCGCAGTCGCGCTACTTCCGCTTCATGCAGGCGGTCAGTGAGCTGACCCAGGCGATGCTGGTTCGCTTTACCCAGATTGACTATGACCGCGAAATGGCGCTGATCGCGGTGCGCGAGGACGAAGACGGCAGCGAAACTCAGGTGGCGGTGGCCCGCTACACCGTCAATCCCGATCAGGAGAGCTGCGATTTCGCCCTGACCGTGGCCGATGACTGGCAGGGTCGAGGGATCGGTTCTCGCCTGATGCGCGAGTTGATGGACGTCGCCCGATCGCGCGGTCTGGACCTGATCGAGGGCGAGGTCCTGGCCGACAATCACAACATGATCTCGCTGATGCAGCGTCTGGAGTTCAGTATCGCCACCGACCCGCTCGAGCCCAGCCTGCGGCGGGTCCGAAAGCGTTTGCACTGAGTGTGTTGAAGGTCAGTAACCGAGCGTCCGGTTGACTGCGTCCAAGGGCGCTCGGCCTGCGGCCACGCGCCGGTAGCTTTCGATGATCAGCCGGGCCGCCTCTTGGTCGCCGGTGATGCTGGCGCAGTGCGGCGTGATATGCACTTTCGGGTGATTCCAGAACGGGTGTTGAGAAGGCAGCGGCTCTTGGTCAAAGACATCGAGAATGGCCGTTGCTGGCCGATTGCCTTCCAAGGCCGCAAGGAGATCGGACTCAACCAGGTGGGCGCCTCTCCCAACGTTGACCAGAACCGATCCGCGGCGCATGTGCGCGAACAGCTCGGCGCTCAGAATGCCTCGCGTCTGCCGGGTCAGTGGCAGCAGACAGATCAGGTAATCGCTCCACTGGGCCAGCGCTAGAAGACCATCACGGCCTGATTCGATCTCGACCGTGCCAAGGGCGCGGCCGCTGCGGTTGAACGCCCGGACCGGAATCGCCAGAGCCTGAAATGTCCGTGCGGCTGGCCTGGCCATGTGGCCCGAGCCGAGCAGGCCGATTCTGGGCGGATCCGGTGGTGCCCAGGGTCGCCACTCGCCGCGCGCCTGGTGGTCGCGGAACCTTGCCAGACCTCGCCAGTGACCCAGCACCTGGGCGAGCAGGTAGCCGGCCATGTCGCTGGCCAGCCGCTTTCCGGCCAGGCGACCGACGGGCATCCCGGCTGGCAAATCCGGATCGGCCAGAACGTGTTCGACCCCAGCGCCCAGCGAGCAGACAGCCTGCAGATTGACGAGCGTCCGAAGCAGCCCGGGCGGCTGCTGCCAGCAAACGGCAAAGCGGATCTCGTCCAGTGGGCCGGTATCCGGCCAGACTCTGACATCCAGCGATGGCGCCTGTTGACGGAGCGAGGCGGCCAGTCCCGTGCTGTCGCGTCCGGGTGTGGCCAGGAGAATGCTCACGTCGTTCGTTCAACGCTGATGTCAGGGGCTTCCGGCCTGCTGGTGCAGCCGGTAGCGTTCGTACAGGCGGCGGTGGCGCTCCATGCCCAGGTCGTATTCGTCGCCGTCGATCCACACGCGCACGATCTGACTCATGGGTTCCAGCGGGTCGCCGGTGGCGGCGAACAGGCTGGCTTGCTTGCCCGGCTCGATCGAGCCCAGCCTGTCGCCTACGCCGAGTATCTGGGCCGGCCACAGGGTCACGCTCTTCAGGGCAGCGTCTTTCGCCAGTCCGTGAGCCGCCGCAGTGCCGGCGTGGAACGGCAAATTGCGCGCGTTGGCCACGTCCATGCCGCCGCCGCTGTCGCCGATGGCGAAGCGCACTCCGGCCTGGTGGAGACGAGCGGCCGCCACGTAGGCCATGTCATAGGCTTCCCAGCGCCGCGTGGGCATGTTGTAGACGCCGCGCAGGATGACCGGGATATCTTCCGCGGCCAGGCGCTCGGCCGCGTACTGCACGTCGGCATTGGCGCTGAGGATGATGCGCTCGAATTGCTGGGCCTGGGCCCAGTCCAGGGCAGCCTCGATCGCGCTGATGCCGTTGACGTGAATCATCAGCGGGACCTCGCCGGCCAGCAGCGGACCGAGCGCCTGGAGCTGGTCATTGCGGGCCGGGCGCGGCGCTTGCCCAAGGCCAGCGGCGGCTTCGGCGGCGTGCCAGTGACGCGCTTTGTCCAGGGTCTCGTCGATCAGGGCCAGGTCGTCGTTGTCCTTGTCATCGGCAGCCCCCGCGGGAAAAGCCAGGTGCATGGCGGCAGGGCTTTGCACGATCATTTCCTCCCAGCTCCATCCGTTGAGCCGCAAGACGGCCGACGTTCCTCGGATCAGGCCGCCGCCGGGCATCACGTGGGCGTTGAGAACCCCGCCGGCGATGGCGACCGGCAGCAGGGCAGAATCGTGGTTCACCGCGACTTCAGCGCGCAGTGCGGCGTTGATCGAGCCCATTTCGGTAGTGTCGACGCTGCCGGGAACGCTGCTGATCTCGGTCAGCCCCAGTTGGGTCGCCGGGTGAACGAATCCCGGATACAGGTGCAGACCGGCCAGGTCGATGACCAACGCACCATCCGGAACGGCGATATCCGCCCCAATCGCCTGAATCCGGCCATCCTCGATCAGTACGATGCCGTTCTGAATGGGCGCGGAGCTGACCGGGTGAACCGTTGCGCCAACCAGTGCGGTGATTTCCGCGGCGGCCGGCGCGGCCAGCAACAGCACAAGGACAATCAGCAGGGAACGGGTTCTAGTGATCATGGAGGATGCAATATTGGTCATGGTCCAGTTCAGATGCGCGGTAGCCGGTCAGGTGGGTGGCAAAGCTCATCACGCGGCGGCGCTGTCCCGGCGCGGGTTCAGCTTCAGACTCATCGTCCGGCGCAGCGTTGGCGGCGTTGTCGTCCGGCTCGTCTGAGGCTTCGGCGCTGGCCAGGGCAAGCAGCTCCGCGTGCTCTGCGGCCAGGGCTTGACGCATGCGTTGATCGGCGGCACGGTCAAAATAGCGGCGGCCGTCGACCCAGGTCTGCTCGACCCGGCTGTAGACCGACAGCGGATGACCGTTCCAGATGACGAAATCCGCATCCAGGCCTCGGGCCAGACGGCCGGTGCGGTCGCCGACGCCGAGCTGATCGGCCGGAAAAGCGGTGATCATTTTCAGCGCAGTGTGTGGATCCACTCCGCCGTAGCGGACCGCCTTGGCCGCTTCGAGGTTCATCCTGCGAGCCAGCTCGGGATTGTCCGAGTGCAGCCCGGTCAGGACACCGGCCTCGTGCATCAGGGCGGGGTTGAAGGCGATGGCGTCGATTGCTTCCTGTTTGAACGCCCACCAGTCGATGAAGACCGAAGCACCAGCGCCATGGGCAGCCAGCTGCGGGCCGATCTTGTAGCCCTCAAGGACGTGCTGGAACGTCCGGATGGTGAAGTCGAACTGTTCGGCCATGCGCATCAGGGCGAGCATCTCGTCAGCCCGATAGGCGTGGCTGTGGACGTCGCGCTCGCCATGGATGACTTCGGCCACGGCAGCAAGGCGGTGGTTGGGTCTGGGCGGGACGCGATCACGCCCGGCCCGCCCACGGGGATGGTTTTCGTGGGCGGCCCGGTAATCGGCCGCCTGCTGGAACATCTCCCGTATGACCTGCTCGACGCCTTGGCGGGTCTGGGGATAGCGCGGGGTGTCATTGCGCCAGTTGCTCTGCTTGGGGTTCTCGCCCAGGGCAAACTTGATGCCGGGTCGGGCGGCCTCGAAGACCAGCGCCTCGGGTGAGGCGCCCCAGCGCATCTTGATGACCGCCATCTGGCCGCCGATGGCGTTGGCCGAGCCGTGGAGCAGGTTGATGGTCGTGACACCGCCGGCCAGCTGACGGTAGATGTTGATCGATTCGGCGTCGATGACGTCGCGGATACGCACATCGGCGGTACTGATGTTCGAGGACTCGTTGACGCCGCCGATGATGGCGGCATGCGAGTGGGCATCGATGATGCCCGGGGTCACATGCATTCCCGCCGCATCGATTTCCAACGCGTTGGCCGGTGCCCTGATGGCTTCACCGATGGCGGCGATGCGACCGTCCCGAATCAGCAGGTCGGCGTTTTCAAGAATGCCTTCATCGGTCGCCGTCCAGACGGTGGCGCCGCGCACGATCACGACCTCCGGTTGCGGCGGCGGGGCGCTGTTCCAGGCCTCGATATCCGGCGTCCAGTCGGCCAGGGCGGGCAGGCTGACGAAGACGGCAACGGCCAGGGCAAGCGTCATGCGTCTCATCAGATGGCCTCCTTTTCGTCGGGTCGGGCGCTGCGCTGGCCGCGCACGCTGAATTCGCCAAAAGGTCCGCTGCCGTTGCCGCGGGCGCGATCACCGTCGATATCCAGGCGGATGGAGATGGTTCCGCTACCGCCGAAACGCCCCCCGTCGATGGTGGCACTAAGGCGCTCGCCGCTGACTCGGACCTCGTTCAAGGGGCTGTCGTTACCCATGACGGTGAGCATGCCGGTCAGGCTTGTGGGTGCGCCTTCGAGCAAGAGGGTGGCTTCGACATCACCCATGCCGCCTAGCCCGAGAACGAGGTCCCAGCTGCCGGCCGGATCGACAGCCGGAGGCTCGAGTGAGGCCAGGACATGGCGCTGCCCGTCGACCCATACCTCGGAGATCGCAGGGCTTTCGGTGAACAGTTCCCCCTCGACCACGAGCAGGTTGGCCATCATCCCGGGACGAATGCGCCCGGCGCGGTCCTCCAGGCCCAGCCAGCGCGCCGGTTCGGTCGTGACCGCGGCCAGCGCGACCTGGGGATCCAGACCTCGCTCGATGGCTGTCGTCAGGCGAGCAAACAGTTCTAGAGGCGAGGACAGACCATGCGCCGTGATCATCAGCGGGATGCCCGCATCGACCATTCGGGCCGGATTCTCCGGTGCCCGGTGCCAGTGGCGCAGGACTTCCAGAGAAACGTCGCGCTCCTTGCCGTCCTCGACATCGGGCGCTTCCGGGAATGCCAGCGGCAGGATGTGGCGAACCGGGCGAGCAGCGAGCGCCTCCAGACGCTGATATTCCGCCCCGTGACCCACAACGACCAGATCGATCTCGTCCGGAGGAATGAATTCCAGAATGCGAAGCGTGTCGAGCAGATCCTGTGATTCGAACACCAAGGGGGTGGCGCCGTTCAGGGACGGGGCCAAGTGGTCCAAGCCTTCCAGCCACTCGGGGCGGGCCTGGGCCGGGTTTCGCTGCATGGCCTCCCGGGCCTGAGCCTGCCAGCGCGCGTCGTCCAGCGTTTGACGAACCAGCGCCACCGCCCCCATCAGGGAGTTGGGAAAAGTCCGCCCCTCGGCGCGTCCGGCAAAACTGGCAAACTGCCCGAAATCGCCCGCCAGACGGTTGTCGCTCAGGCCGCCATCACCGGTATTGGCAATGACCCCGTGCCCGCGGAGCAGTCCGTTCGCGCCGGCCATCAGCGCGGTCGTGAATCCGGCCCGCCGCATCTCGCTGACGCGATCTTCCGGCCAGAGCGCGGCCGAGAGCCGTCGATCGGGTTGCACAAGGGGGTGACGGCCGGCCGGGATGGCATCTTCCTCGGGTTCGGGAAACTCGATCGGCAAATAGCTCTCGATCAGGCCGGGGTAAACCACCATCGGGTCCTGTTCTTTCTCGCGGGTGAAATCATGAACGCGCGCATCGGGCGGAACCGGCGTATCCGGTCCTACGGCTTCGATGATCCCGTCACGGATGACGATGGTGCCGGATTCGATGACTTGGCCCGGTGCGGTGACGATGCGCACCCCGACCAGAGCATGGACATCGGGGACCGGCTGGCGTAGCTCCGAGGCTGACAGGAAATTCGGCGCGAGCAGGGCGAGCAAAAGCAGGGCAGGGCGCAAGGTGGTCTCCAACTCACAAACAGGCCAAGCTGCGCACCATACCTGCTGGGTGTGCATTTGTCATCAGGCCGAGGGGAGCCGGTCCGATTTCAATGCGCAGCGCGCTAAACTATTCCGATGAGGGTTCTCAATAACGTTTTGGCGGCGGTCGGCAGCACGCCCATGATTCGCCTGTGCGCTGCGTCCCAACTGACCGGCTGCGACATTTACGGCAAGTGCGAATTCATGAATCCGGGCGGCTCGGTCAAGGATCGCGCGGCCCGATACATGCTTGAAGATGCGCTGGCTAGCGGTCTGATTGAGGCCGGGGGTACGGTCGTCGAAGGTACAGCCGGCAATACCGGGATTGGACTGACCCTGGTTGGCAACGCGCTCGGTTTGCGAACCGTGATTGTGATGCCCGACACGCAGTCGGAGGAAAAGAAGTCCGCCCTCAGAAGCATGGGTGCCGAGCTCCGGACGTTTCCGGCGGTTCCGTATCGTAATCCTGAAAACTACGTGCATCAGGCTCGGCGTCTGGCTGAATCGATGGTCAGTGAGCACGGTGTTTTTTACGCCAATCAGTGGGACAACCTCTCCAACCGAACCGCGCACATGCGCTCAACCGCGCCGGAAATCTGGGACCAGACCGGCGGTGAGATCGATGCCTTCATTTGCGCGGTCGGGACGGGCGGCACGCTGGCCGGAGTTTCGCTGTGGCTCAAGGACAAGCATCCCGAGATCGTGATTGCGGCGGCTGATCCCGACGGGGCCGGGGTGTACAGCTGGATCAAGCACGGAGAAATGCGTTCCAGCGGCAGCTCAATCACCGAAGGAGTCGGCCAGAACCGGGTCACGGGCAATCTCGAGGGGGCGGTCATTGATGACGCTTTCAATATTTCAGACTCCGAGCTGGTTCCGGTTCTGTGGAACCTGATGGGTGGGGAAGGTCTGTACGTCGGGCCTTCCAGCGCACTCAATGTCGCCGGAGCTATCCGCCTGGGACAGGCGCTTGGACCTGGAAAAACGATCGTGACGATTTTGTGTGACTCGGCGGCGCGTTATGCCACCAAGCTATTCAATCGGGACTTTCTGTGCGAGCGCCAGTTGCCGCTGCCGCCTTGGCTGAGCTAGCAGGCGGCTTGCTGTCCGTCAGCGTCGGTCTGCATCCAGATCGGGTTGGGTGAAGTAAAAACCCTGGAAATACTCAACTCCAGCCTGTCGAAGCCAGGAAAACTCGTCTCCTGTTTCAATGCCACTGGCAATGAGCCGAATGCCAAGGTCTCGGCACAGGCTCAGGCATCCCCGGACGACCGCCTGGCGCTGGGCTGACTGTTCGATATCGAGTGTGAGCGCGCGATCGAGCTTGATCTGGTCTGGCTGGAAGGCCGCCAGCGTGCTCAGGTCGGCATGATTGCGTCCAACGTTATCGGCCAGCGTTCGCAAGCCGGCAGCCTGCATGTCGCGGCGAATCTCCACCAGCTGTCGGCGCGTTCCCAATCGCTCGAGCCCTGAGATCTCCAGAACGATACGCTCGCTGTTGATCCGGTAGCGTCTGGCCATGTGATGGATGACTTCGCAAACCAGGTTGACGTTGGCCAGCCTGATCTCAGCGCAGTTCAGATGCAAATCGAGATCAATCTCACTGCGTGAGGCGGCCTCAAGCGCGCGTATGCGGCAGGCCTGGTCAAAGGCAAACCGGTCGGCCTGGGCGATGCGGCTGATTACGGTAGCGGCAGCCTCGCCGTGCAGACCGCGCACCAGCGCCTCAAAGGCTACAACCTCAAGCTCGCGCGCATCGATGATGGTCTGAAAGGCAAACTGAATGTCGCTGCCCACCAGTTCCTGATAGTGGCGAATCTTGTCGTGCAGTTCGTCGCTGGATTCCGCTCGGTATTCGCGGTGCTCGTTCATTCAGCCCTCTTGCGTCACGCTAGCCCCCGATAACCCCCATGATACCGCGTGCAGGCGACCTGGGGCAGAGCTTGTCCCGTCAATCCTGTTGGTCCGGCCTGTCAGAACCATGAGAATCGCCGGCGCGCCAGATTTTTCGCTGGTAACCCATCCAGCCGATCAGGATTAGCAGCGCGATGATCAGCAGCGGCTGATGGTGTTCTCCATAGCGCTGAACGCCGACCATGATCATCACGCAGCCCAGTCCGCATAGTGAAGAAATCAGGACCGGGTGCTGTCTGACGGCCGGTTTGGGCGGGCGCAGCAGGAACATCAGCGGAGCAGCTGCACAAAGTCCAAGGCCGGCTGCCAGCAGCGCCGGTGTAGATGGATCTGCAAGTTTGAAGCCGGCGTAGGCGAGGACGCCGGCAAGAATGCCCCCGAACAGGCCGCTCAGGACGCGTTGATGCCGCACATTGAGCATCAGAGGCCGGGTGCAGTTATGCACGCCGCCAGGAAAAAAACCGCCGCGCCCAGCGCAGGGCCGTTTCCGGTTGGTTGGCTTTTTTCCACGCGCCGGCGGCGTATTTGTTGCCTTCGGCCCAAGTGGGATAGACATGAATCGTACCCAGAATCTTGTTCAGGCCCAGGTCGTGTTTCATCGCCAGCACGAATTCGGCCAGCATTTCGCCGGCACGCGCGCCGACGACGGTGGCCCCGAGAATGCGATCTTTGCCCGGTTCGGTGAGGACCTTGACCCAGCCGTAATCTTCGCTTTCCGCGATGGCCCGATCCAGGTCGTCCAAACCGTAAGTGGTCACTTCAACATCAATGCCCTGCTCCCGCGCGTCCTGCTCGCTAAGGCCAACCCGAGCGACCTCCGGATCGGTAAAGGTGACCCAGGGGATCACACGGTAGTCTGTGCTGAAAGACCAGAACGGTCGAATCAGCGCGTTGACCGCAGCTGTCCAGGCCTGGTGGGCCGCGACATGGGTGAACTGATAGGGGCCTGCGGCATCACCGCAGACGTAGATATTCGGGAAATTGGTCGCCTGCAGGGCGTCACTGACGATTCGTCCCTGGCCGTCGAGCTGCACTCCGACGTTCTCCAGGCCATAGCCGCTGGTGCGCGTCTTGCGACCCAGAGCGATCAACACCTGGTCGAAGGCGAAACGGACTTCCGAGCCCTGGTGCTCGCAGATCAGCTCTCGCCCGTTTTCGAAGCGCAACGCGCGATGAGACGTCGCAATGGTCAGGCCTTCTGCGCGGAGACGCTGGGTCAGCAGTTCTCCGGCGTCGCTGTCCTCGCGAGGGAGGAGACGCTCGTCCATCTCGACTAAGGTGACCTGGGAACCCAGTCGGGCGAATGCCTGGGCCAGCTCGCAGCCGATCGGTCCACCGCCGAGCACAACCAGACGATCAGGTTGCTCGGTCAGGTTCCACAACGTGTCGCTGGTCAGGAACGCGGTCCCATCCAGACCCGGTAGGTCCGGCACCAAGGGTTCGGCGCCGGTGGCCAGCACGATGGCTCTGGCGCTCAGGCGGCGGCCATCGACCTCAACTTCCCAGGGTGAAACCAGCTGCGCCGTGCCGTGAATGACGTCCACGCCCATGCCCTGGTATCGCTCCGGAGAATCGTGCGGTTCGATTCGCCGGATGACTTCATGCACACGCGCCATGACATCGCTGAACTTGGCTTGGGTCGTCATCCGGGCGATGCCGTAGCGCTGGCTGTCACGCGCTTCGGCCATCAAGCGGGCGGTGCGAATCAGCGCCTTGGATGGAACGCAGCCGGTGTTGAGACAGTCGCCTCCCATCTTGTTCTTCTCGATCAAGGCCACCTTGGCCTTGACCGTGGCGCCAATATAGGCCGACACCAGACCCGCGGCGCCTGCGCCGATCACGATCAGGTTATAGTCAAAGCGCCTGGGCTTGGCGTAGGTCCGATAAACCTTCCGATACCGCAGCATGCGCAGCACCCATCGCAGGATCAGCGGCAGCAGGCCCAACAGCGCGAATGCGCCGATCAGTCCCGGTGAGAGGATATCGCCCGTGGACTCGATCTGCGCGAGCTGAGTCCCGGCGTTGACGTAGACAATCGTTGCCGGCAGCATGCCGAGCTGGCTGACCCAGTAGTAGGTCCAGGTCCGAATAGGCGTCAAGGCCATCACCAGGTTGATGACCCAGAACGGAAACGCCGGGACCAGCCGGAGCGCCAGAAGGTACAAGGCGCCGTCGCGCTCGACCCCTTCGTTGATCGCCTTCAGGCGCCTTCCGAAACGCTTCTGAACCGCATCCTGAAACAGGAAACGGGCGGCCAGGAAGACCAGCGTTGCCCCGATCGTGCTGGCAAAAGAGACCGCAATGGTCCCCAGTGCCACGCCGAACAGGGCGCCCCCGGCAATTGTCAGCACCGCGGCGCCCGGTACCGACAAAGCGGCCATCGTGATGTAGACCAGCATGAAGGCCGACAGCACCAGCAACAGGTTCTGCTCGGTGAACTCCATCAGGCTGTCGCGCTGGACGCGCAGCGTTTCCAGGCTGAAGAACTGGCCGAGATCGAGGGCGAAAAACGCTGCGATGGCAGCAAAAAACGCGGCGATCAAGAGAAGGCGCAGGGCCAGTTTGGTGGTCATTTCTCTAGCACTCGTAGCGGACGATGAACAGTTGACCGGTTATCGCGTAGACCGATTGCGCTGTATTGTGCACGCTCAGTCGGGCTGACGCGCGAGCGTGACCCGCTCGATGCTGGCCAGGTCCCGATGACTCTCGATGTTCTCCATGCCGGCCGCCGCCATCAGCTCCCTGACGGCCGGACCCTGATCATGGCCATGTTCCAGCACCAGCCAGCCGCGCGCTTCGAGGACGGTTTGCGCCTGTTCAATCAGACGTTCGATGAGAATCAGGCCGCTCGCTCCAGCGCTCAGGGCGCCAGCGGGTTCAAAGCGAAGATCACCTTGATCCAGGTGCGGATCGCCGGCGGCCACATAGGGCGGGTTGCTCACGATCGCGGCAAAGCGCTCTCCCGAAACGTTCGAGAGCAGATCGCTTTCTAGCATTCGCACCCGCTCTAATCCTAGCCGGCGAGCGTTTTCGGCGCAGACGGCCAGGGCGTCGGCCGAGAGGTCGACAGCGGTAACTGACCACGCCGGCCGTTCGGCGGCCAAGGTGAGTGCGATGCAACCGGAACCGGTACCGACGTCGATCAAGGGCTGAGCATCTGCTGACAGCTTATCCAGGGTCAGTTCGACGACAAGCTCGGTCTCGGGCCGCGGAATGAGAACGGCCGGGGTCACCGTGAAGTCGCGCCCGTAGAATTCGCGCCGACCGAGAATATAGGCGATCGGTTCGCCGGCCAGCCGGCGGTGCACCAGCGCTGAGACCTGATCGATCAGCGGTTCTTCGAGCGCTTCGTTGCCGTGCGCGTATAGCCACTCTCGGGATTTGCCGATGCCGTGGGCGGTTACCAGCTCTGCCTCAAGGCGGCTGCCAAGCTGCCGAGCATGGCGATGCAACGTTTCTGCGATCAGCGGCATGGTCTGGTCCCGAAACTCATGTTCACGATGCTAGGCTTGCGCACTCTTTCAGGTTTGGATCACCCACGGTTATCCCATGAATTTCTGGTTCCTCCGGTTGAGTCTATGTCTTTTGATCGCCTTGTGCGCGGCCTCTCATGCGGCACAGGCGACGCCTGAGCAATCCTCGGCGGCGGCCGACCCTGACCGCGATGTCCCGGCTGAGGACAGGCTGAGCGTGACCATCACCCGAATCGATCGTGCGCTGCTGGATGCGCCTGCAGCCGTCAGCCGGGTCAGCGAACGGGAGCTACAGACCGCGCGCCAGCAGCTGCAGATGGATGAGGTGCTCGGTCGGGTTCCAGGATTGTTTTTTCAGAATCGCTATAACTTTGCCCAGAATCAGCGCCTGGCCATCCGGGGCTTCGGCGCCCGTTCGCCGTTCGGCATCCGCGGAATCAGGCTGCTGGTCGATGGTTTTCCTGAAACGCTGCCCGATGGCCAGGCCCAGGTCGACGGGATCGATCTGGAGTCGGTCACCGACGCCGAGGTTCTACGCGGGCCCAGTTCGGCGCTGCACGGCAATGCCTCGGGCGGCGTGATCAGCTTTCGCACCGAAGACGGCCGCGGCCTGGCGCCGGAAGCGGAATTTCGGGCGACGTTGGGGAGCTATGGATTCCAGCGCCTGGGCGTGCGGGCCGGCGGTGATTTTGACGACTGGAACGCCTACCTGAGCGCCTGGGATCTGCGCTATGACGGCTATCGGGAACAAAGTCGGACCGAAAAGCGGCTGCTCAATGCACATCTCGGGCGGCAGCTGGGGCCGGACCGTCGAGTCGAACTGGTTCTGACCGCGCTCGATCAGCCGCGCGGCGAGGATCCCTCGGCGCTGACTCGTGCGCAGGCCGAGGCCAACCGTCGCGGGGCCGGTGGGCAGGCCGTTCAGGTTGACGCGCGGCAGGTCGTCGACCAGTACCGACTGGGCCTGCGATTCGAGGATCGGGCAGCAATGGGCGGCCTGGTCAGAGCCTATGCCTTCGTGGCCGCTCGAGATTTCTTCCAGCAGCTTCCAAGCTCGTTCTTTCCAAGCCTGATCGAGTTCGACCGCAATTTTTTCGGTGCCGGATCGCAGTACGTCGGGGATCTGGCGCTGGGGGGCTTTCCCGCCCGCTACACGATCGGTCTTGATCTGGCCCGCCAGGATGATGATCGTCGCCGCTTTACCGTCAGCCCCGCTGGCCTGCCGCGCAGCCAGACCCAGAACGAGTTGCAGCGAGCAGACAACCTTGGGCTGTTCGCCCAGCTCGATACGTCCTTGAGCGAGCGGTGGAGCGCGCTGCTAGGTCTGCGCCACGATCGAGTCAATCTGGATATCGATGATCGTCTTGGCGACCGTTCGGGCAGCGGTCGGCGTGCCTTTGACGAGTCTAGCTGGACAGCTGGCCTCAGCTACCGGCTGCGCCCGGATCGCCAGCTGTATGTCAACGCGGGTAACGCGTTCGAAACGCCGACCTTTACCGAAATCAAGGATGCAGCGGGCGGCGTGGGTTTCAGTCGCGACTTGGACCCTCAGCGCGCCCGCAATCTTGAGTTCGGGTTTCGCGCTCGCTGGGGCGAGCATTCCAGCTTTGACGCGGCCCTGTTTCGGGTCACTACGCGTGACGAGATCGTTATCGTGGCCTCTGAAGATGGACTCAATCTGTTTGAAAACGCTGGGCGCACCCGTCGCGACGGGATTGAGCTGGCGTTCGAGCGGCGTCTGGGCAGCGGCTTGACCTTCAGCGCTGCCTACACCTGGTCGCGCTTTCGCTTCGAGCGTTTCCGCGATGGGGAAGAGCGTTTCGACGGCAATCGCATGCCCGGCCTGCCTGAGCATCTGCTTTTCGCCGAGCTGGCCTGGCGCGGCGAGCAGGGCGCTTACGCGATCATCGATACGCTGGTGATGAGCGACGTCTATGCCGATAACGCCAACCGGGAACGGGTCGCCGGTTACGGACTGGTCAACGCGCGCCTGGGGCGGCAGCTGGATCTGGGTCGACAGCGGCTGGAGGTCTTTGTGGCGCTGAATAATCTGACCGACCGGCACTACTTCAGCAATGTTCGGGTCAATGCCGCCCGGGGGGCTTACTATGAGCCGGCGCCCGAAAGAAACGTCTTTGGCGGCTTTCGTCTGCGCTTTTGACACCTTCCGGGCTGAAAAGGGCGCTGATCCCCGGGAGGCAAGATGTTCGGCCGGTCAGTGCGGCTCGGAAAACGCTGCCCGACCCGCGATCTGCTGCTGCCAGCGCTGGAGGTTGTTCAGCGTCTCCGGGAGCGTGGCCCGGATGCCCCAGGCGGCAAATTCCAGAGCAACCCAGGCGGTGATATCGGCCAGACTGAACCGGTCTCCAGCGAGGTAGTCGGAGTCTGCGAGCACTTGGTCGAGATCCTCGATAAACCAGCGGTAGCGTTGGACGCCGCGCTCGGCCAGTTCCGGAATCTGGCGGACCGCTCGCGGCCCGGTCAAGGCGCGGTCCGTCATGGCGCCTGAACGGTTGCGGAACCCTTCCATGACCGCCAGCAGTCCATTGGTCTCGATCCAATGGTTGCGCTCAAGCACCATCGCCTGCTCCAGCGGTGTTCGGCCAAACAGGGCAGGCTCGGGGTAAAGCTGCTCAAGGTAGTGGCAAATGGCGATGGGTTCGACCAGACAGGTGCCGTCATCGAGAAGCAGCGCGGGTACCGTCAGCGCCGGATTGAGCGTAGCGAAGTCCGCCTGAAGATGTTCACCTGCGGCCAGATCAACGATGCGCTGGCTGAGTTGAAGCTGTTTTTCGGCCACGAACAGATGCACGCGGCGGGGGCTGGGCGCTTTGGGGTAGGTGTAGAGTTTCATCGGTGTAGAAGGTATACCATGCGCTTGAGATGAAGTTAGCAACTAGCAGGTGTCACCATGAATGAGGAGTATCGCTCGAATCTGCCCGACTCCGAGCTCGTCTTTTACGACGCCCGCGCGGCCGTGGAAGCCATTCGTCCGGGGGCATGGAACGGTTTGCCCTACGTCTCGCGAGTGCTGGCCGAGAATCTGGTGCGCTGCTGCCCGCCTGCACAGCTGCAAGAAAGCCTGGCCCAGATCATCGAGCGCAAGCGGGACCTGGATTTCCCCTGGTTTCCGGCGAGGGTGGTTTGCCACGACATTCTGGGCCAGACCGCGCTGGTCGATCTGGCGGGCTTGCGCGACGCCATCGCCGAGCAGGGCGGCGATCCGGCCCAGGTCAATCCGGTCGTTCCGGTCCAGCTGATCGTCGATCATTCACTGGCCGTTGAACACGCCGGGTTCGAAAAGGACGCGTTCGAGAAAAACCGCGCCATTGAGGATCGGCGCAATGTCGATCGCTTCGACTTCATCAACTGGACGCGCGAGGCGTTCGACAACGTCGACGTCATTCCGCCGGGCAGCGGCATCATGCATCAGATCAATCTGGAGCGGATGTGCACCGTGGTCGAGGTCCGCGACGGCGTGGCTTTTCCCGACACCCTGGTCGGGACCGATTCGCACACTCCGCACGTCTGCGCGCTGGGTGTGATCGCCATTGGCGTAGGCGGCCTGGAAGCCGAGAACGTGATGCTGGGCCGGGCCTCCTACCTGCGCCTGCCCGATATCATCGGCGTTGAACTGACCGGAAGGCCGCAGCCAGGTATCACGGCTACGGATATCGTGCTGGCTTTGACCGAGTTTCTGCGCGCCGAGCGCGTGGTGGGCGCTTGGCTGGAATTCTTCGGCGAAGGCGCGCGCACCCTGACGGTGGGCGATCGGGCCACGATTTCCAACATGACGCCCGAGTATGGCGCCACCGCCGCAATGTTCCATATTGACGAGCAGACGATCGACTATCTCAAGCTGACCGGACGCGAAGACGCGCACGTCAAGCTGGTCGAGGACTACGCCCGCCATACCGGCATCTGGGCCGATGACATCGAGGGCGCCGACTACGAGCGCATGCTCCGCTTCGACCTGTCGACCATCGAGCGCAACATTGCCGGGCCGTCGAGTCCGCACAAGCGGGTGGCGACGGCCCAGCTCGCCGAAAGCGGTATCGCCGGGCCTTATGAACTTCCGGACGATGGCTCCATGCCCGACGGCGCGGTCATCATCGCCGCGATAACCAGTTGTACAAACACCTCGAACCCGCGCAACGTGATCGCCGCGGGCCTGCTGGCCAAAAGAGCCAACGAGCTGGGCCTGATCCGCAAGCCGTGGGTGAAGTCGTCGTTTGCGCCGGGCTCGATCGCCGTGCGTCTGTACCTGGAAGAGGCTGGTCTCCTTGAAGAATTGGAAAAGCTTGGATTCGGCATCGTCGCCTTCGCCTGCACCACCTGCAACGGCATGAGCGGCGCCCTGGACCCGAAGATCCAGAAGGAAATTATCGACCGTGACCTCTACGCCGTGGCCGTGCTATCGGGCAACCGCAACTTTGATGGCCGGATCCATCCCTACGCGAAGCAGGCCTTTCTGGCGTCACCCGCGCTGGTCGTGGCCTATGCCATCGCAGGATCCGTCCGTTTCGATATCGAAAAAGATGTGCTCGGGCACGATGCCGAGGGCAACCCGCTGACGCTCAAAGACCTTTGGCCCAGTGATGAGGAGATCGATGCGATCGTGGCCTCAAGCGTCAAGCCCGACCACTTCCGCCGGGTCTATGAGCCGATGTTTGGGGATAAATTCAAGCGTATAAAGCGCGTTGATCCACTGTACAACTGGCGTCCTGAGAGCACCTATATTCGCCGCCCACCCTACTGGGAAGGTGCGCTGGCGGCCAGGCCCGCGCTGACCGGCATGCGGCCGCTGGCCGTGCTCGGCGACAACATCACCACCGACCACCTTTCGCCGTCCAACGCGATCATGCCTGACAGCGCGGCCGGCGAATACCTGGCCAAAATGGGCCTGCCCGAGGAAGACTTCAATTCCTACGCCACCCACCGCGGCGATCACCTGACCGCCCAGCGCGCGACCTTTGCCAACCCCCGACTGATCAACGCCATGGCGGTGGTCGACGGCGGGGTCAAGCAGGGCTCGCTGACCCGGCTGGAACCGGACGGCGAGGTGATGCGCATGTGGGATGCCATCGAGATTTACATGGCCAGAAAGCAGCCGTTGATCGTGATCGCCGGCAAGGATTATGGCCAGGGGTCCTCTCGCGACTGGGCGGCCAAGGGCGTGCGCCTGGCCGGGGTGGAGGCGATTGTGGCCGAAGGCTTTGAGCGCATCCATCGCACCAACCTGATCGGCATGGGCGTACTGCCGCTGGAGTTTACTGGCGATCAAAATCGCAAGGTTTTGGGGATCGACGGCAGCGAGACCTTCGATGTCGAGGGTCAGCCGGCTCCGGGCGCGAGGCTGATGCTGGTGATCCACCGCAAGGACGGCAGCGTCGTGGAAGTGCCGGTTACATGCCGGCTCGACACCGCCGAGGAGCTGTCCGTCTATACCGCCGGCGGGGTGCTGCAGCGCTTTGCCCAGGATTTCCTCGAGCAATCGGCGGCGGCCTGATTGTTGCCATGAAGTATCGACCACAGCAGCGTATTCCCGCCATCTACATGCGCGGCGGCACCAGCAAGGGCGTGTTCTTCCGCTTGGATGATCTGCCGGAATTTGCCCGCAGGCCCGGCCCGGCGCGCGATGCCCTGCTGCTGCGGGTGATCGGCTCGCCGGACCCCTATGGGAAGCACACCGACGGCATGGGCGGGGCGACCTCGAGCACCTCCAAGACGGTGATCCTGTCGAAGTCGGCCAAGCCCGATCACGACGTCGACTACCTGTTCGGCCAGGTTTCCATCGATCAGCCGTTCATCGATTGGTC
>JAZBOC010000154.1:0-7875 GCA_036353315.1 Wenzhouxiangella sp.
ATCAACCGTCGCCATTGGGAGCAGACCGCGAGAGACCTCGGCATGCGTCCGCGCTTTGTCGTCGAGGAAGTTCGCCGGCTCACAGATTCAATCGAGCAGTCGCTGCCGGAGATTCGCCGGGTTATGGAAGCTCAGCACGGCGAACTTTCAATGCTGCAACAGCCGGAAGCCGTCGTGCGCCAGCAGATTCACCTGGCACGAAACCCAATCGAATGAGTTGGTTGGACGCGCAATGGCCTGGTCAGGCGGCAAGAGACGTCGCAAGGCTGGGCGGCGATGTTTGACGATCAGTTTTAGGCATCTGACCTGAAGAATCCGAACTCGTCAGCATCATTGCAGCACGTCCAGCGAGCAGGAATACCTGCGGTGGCCTCCTGCAGAAAGTGTTCAGCTCGTTCATGGCATTGGTCGCCTTCGTCATTCATCGCTACATCGTCCTGCGTCTCCAGCGCCGAGTCAGCCCGGAAAACGGTAGTTTAGACGGTCACGAAACTGGCAATTTGCCCTGAGCCTTACAATAGGCAAAATCTCTTCAAAGAATATCCCCATGGACTACAGCCCAGCAAAACAGATGGATGCCGTGCAGTGGCTGGAGATTGATGAGGAGGTTCGCCTCTACGCCATCCAGCGCTGGCTTTCCGAGTTGACCGGTTCGGATATCGACGATTGCGTGCTTGAGGCGGTGCCCATTCTGGCAATCGAAAACCAGCTCGCCATGGGCGACCCCGCGGTCACCAGCACCACCCTCGAGCGCCTGCTCCAAAGCGGCATAGACCGGATGACGGCAATCGAGGTGCTGAGCGATGTCATGGCCGACTCATTGGCTGCATCGGTGTCGGAAAGTCAGGTGTACGACCCGGAAGCGTATGCCCGAGCTTTGGAGCAGATCGATCCTGCAGAAATCGCACTAGAAGACGCCACCACACAAGCCGCTGGCGACGTGCCCGAATTCCAAGCCAAACACCGGCAAGTGCTGATCGAATTCGGCGATCGACATGCCCATAATCAAGCCATGTCCTGGCCGCAAACTGCGGGCTTCCTGTTCGCCGTTCAGGCCTGTCCGGATCTGGTCATGCCCTCGGAGTGGATCGAAATCGTTCAGGGTGAGGCCATTTTCGCTGACCTCGAAGAGGCACGAGCCGTCAGCGAAGCGCGCATGGCGCTGATGAACTGGATCTCCGATTGCTTTCATCAAGATCAGCCCGCCATTCCGGTCGATTGCACACCCGGCCCAGAGCCCTTGCGCATTCTGGAAACGGAAAACAACTTCTCACAATGGTGCCGCGGCGTTGCCGCTGGCCATAGCTGGCTGGAGCAAAGCTGGGACCAGGTGCTTAAGGAAGACAGCGAAGCCGATCGAGCGCTGAGCATGGCCCTGATACTTTTTACCTTCTTCGACAGTCAAACGATGGCTGAGCGGGTGGTAAAGGAGATGGCCCGGGAATCCTCGAGCAACGCCCCCACCCTCGAAGAACTAGCCAGCAAGTTTCACGGGCTGATCGAGCAGGCGGCGCTGGAATATGCCGCGATCGGTCTCGCTTCTCGCCAGGCCCCCTCCGCGCCACCGGCCCAATCGCCAGTTCGCTCAGAAAAGATCGGCCGAAACCAACCCTGCCCTTGTGGCAGCGGCCAGAAATACAAGAAATGCTGTGGCCGCCCCGGCGCAAAACATTTTCAGTAATCCGGCCATGGTCACGCATCGCGTATCAGAAGTTTAAGCCGCCGATTTCCACCGGTGCCCAGAACTGCGCCAGACTCGACGGTTGATCCTTTTCCCGAAAGACCGCAGCGGGCTTGTGCACACGAACCCGGACACTACCCAGGACAAGCTTGAGGACCTCCGTCACCGGCAAGCCCAAAAAGACGCGAAAAAGCCGGCCCGCAGCGGCTTGAAACCCAAAGCCTTGAAGCTTCTGGCCCTGATCGCTGAAGATCCGTTCACACGCCCCCACGGCTCGAGAAACTGGTCGGCGACCTCGCTAGCGCCTACTCGCGACGCATTAACATCCAGCATCGTCTGGTCTACCCGACGCTCGAGGAAGTACGCGTCATCAAGATTCTGCACCTGTGGACGCATCACGAGTGACCCGACTGGCGCTGCACCCAGCATCCGCTAACGTGCGGGTCTGGCCGATAGCCGACGCCGCAATGGTGGTGGCGGCCGCCACGGCTGCCGTATCCGCCCGCCTCAGGGCGTCTCGAAGCGGTCGTCGAAAATCAATGCGTTGAACGCCTGGATTGCCTCCAGACAATCGACCCTCGGAAAGGTCTGCCCAACCCGATCATCCAGAACCGGCAGGCCGGTATTGATCAGCGCCGCGCGAATCTGATCGTCGGAAGCGTTGGGATAGGCCGATTTGATCAGCGCCGCACAACCGGCCACCAGAGGCGCCGAGAATGAAGTCCCCGAGAGCCCGGAAGCCGTGCCGCCGCCGAGGGCCGGCGCGTTGAGGAAGGCACCCGGCGCGAGCACCTCCAGTTCTGGCGACACGTTCGAAAAGCAGGTGACATCGTCAACCGACGGGTTGACCTGCGGCGTCGAGCAATTGACCGTGCCGTAGTTCTGTTTGTAGGTCGCGCCCACCGCCATCACATCGCTCAGACAACTCGGTGCACCAATGCCGGTCGCGCTTTCATCGTTGCCGCTGGACGCCGTCATCAGCGTACCGTTGGCCCGCACCGCTGCCGTGGCCTGGCTCATGGCCTGCAGCCAGGACGTGGACGAACTGCACTCAACGCCGAACAAGGCGCTCGTGCCCAGGCTGGCGTTGAGAACATCGGCGTCCGGATGATTGGTCGCGATCCAATCGTAGGCCGCCGTCACATCCGAGGCGCAACAAAATCTGTTGTCGGAATCCAGCACTTTGACCGCCACCAAAGAAGCGTCGGGCGCGGCGCCGCGTGGCGCGTCGTTGCCGCGGCTCAAAACATGCCCACTGACCCAGGTGCCGTGACCATGATCGTCTTCGGCCGATCCCGGACCAGTCTGCGTCACCTCGCCATTGGGGCAACAGCCTGCACCGTCATCTGCGCAAAAACAGGCCTCGGCGACCAGCGCCCCGGCAAAATCGGTATTGTCCGAGTCGATGCCGGAGTCCATCACCACCACCTTGACGTTCTGCCCCGTCACGCCCAGACCGGCCGGTGGCGGGGCCTGGATGGTATCGATCCCCATCAGGGCGCGGGCCACGTCCAGATGCCCAACCCCGCCGGGGTCCAGGCTCACGGACTGCACCGTGTCCAAGGTAAGCACGCGGCCCAGCGCTGCTTGATCCAGAGTGAGAATCACGGCACTGACCAGATTGAAGCGACGATGAACCAAGAAATCATCACCAGCCGCGGCAATGATCGCCTCAGTCCCGCGCGCCACGGCCGCCATGCGACGGTTAAGGTGCTCTTCGCGGGTGAGTTCGGCGTTGTCCGTTGCGGCATCCAGCTTGAAGAGGATGGTCGCACGCACAGTGCCCTGCCGATCCAGGGCCTGCTGCAGGGCAGAATCGATCCGTGGTTCGGCCAGCGCAGCGCTGGCCATAGAAGCGCCCAACAAAAGCAGAATTAGCGTCGGAATTCTCAACATCAGTTTCCCTCCTTGGGAAGACCACGGGACTATAGTCGCCTTGTTTCCCGATTGCCAGCGATATCCGGCGCCGCGCTACCCTCCTCGTATTTCACCTTTTTGCAGCACGCAATTCGGGCAGCCGCCGATGACCATCGGGAAGGATCACTCGTGCTGATGGGCGCGACTACGCCGGGGAAACGGCGCGAAGCAGGTGTCCAGTTTGTCTCTCTTTTCGATCAACCGGGGCTGGTCGGATCATGCCACTCAATCGGATTGACCCCCAAACAGCGCCGCATTTCGGCGTATAGCTCGGGATGGTGCTTGTTGAGCTGGCGTGGTTTCTCGTAGAAAGTCTCGACCAGCACGGCGAAGAATTCGGCCGGGTTGGTCGCACCGTAGTGATCCATCACGGTCTGGACCTGGCGCGCGGCGTTTCGTTGGAGTTCGTCGAAGGCCGGCTGCATTAACCGAGCCCAACTGACGTACTGGCTTTTTTGCTTCAGGATAGGCGTGCCGTCCATCGCGCCGTCGACCTCGTCGAGCTTGTGGGCGAACTCGTGCAGGATGACGTTGTGGCCGTCCTTGATGTCGCCGGCACCGTGCCGTGCAGAATCCCAGGCCAGCACCAGCGGCCCGCGTTTCCACGATTCGCCGAGACGAGCAGGGCGGCCGACCTGTTCGAGCAGACCGTCCTGCACCCGTTGTTCGGAGACAAAAGCGGTCGGATAGATCAGAATCGTCGTGAAGCCGGCGAATGCCAGATCATCACGGCCCAGCAGCAGCATGCAAGCGGTCCCGGCCACGGTCAGGCGGATCTCATCGTCGATTTCGAGGCCCTGGAGGCCAAAAAAACGCTTGTCGAACAGGAACGTCTGGACATGACGGTCAAGTCGCTTCTTGAGATCGTCCGGCAGCCTTCGGTAGAGCGGAATATTTTCGTTCAGGATGCGCCTCTGAGCGTCGCTCAGCGGCATCCGGGCGGCACGGCGGCGGCCGCGGGCGCGCAGAAATCGGAGCGTGCCCCAGGCCAGGACGGCCAAGGCGAGGATGACGAGAACGGGTTCCATGAAGTGTCGGTCAGGGTCGTTTGGTGAAAAGATAGCACCGCCCATTTGAGGGGCATCTCAACTGCGGCAAAAGCCACTGCCCTTTCATTGATTAGCTACGCGCGGCACCCGGGCCGCGCGCGATCAGTCGGTCGATCCGTCGCTTGTTCTCCTGCTGCAGTAGCGACGGGTACAGGTTCAGTAAGGTGTTCGCCATCATGATCATCAAACCGAGCAGCCAGCTTGTGGTGACACTCATGTAAAGGGCGACTAACACAACCGCAAAGAAACCGATCAGATGGCTGATCTCAGCGTGAGTCATCGCGTCGCGGACACGCGCCAGATCGGCGCGGCCGCTGGTCAGCCGGATGGTCGGGTTGAAGAACCGGAAGGGCGTATCCCGGACGATCCACCGGAAGATCCAGATTCCCATGTACCGGTTCACGGTCGCACTCGGAATGAAGTTCAGGTGCTGCAGCCGCTGGTAGTAGGCGGACTTCGCGAGGGGAAAGATCAGAATGAGGCCGACGATCCACGAGAAGACCGACACGGACGCACCAAACACCAAGTACTGCAGCACCACTTCTTCCATGACTCTCACACCCCTTTCAATCGACACCCGGCAATCGGCACCGCCGGATCAAGGGAGCGGCCGCCGACCCGCGGCTGCCGGGAATGAAGATTTGCAGCCCGGCCAGGGAAATGTAACTCCGAAAAACGCACAAAAAGCTGCCCCGCTGCCGCCTGAAATCCAAAGCCAGGAAGCTCCTCGATCTGATGGCTGAAGATCGATTCACACGCCCTCACCGTTCGAGAACAGGGTCGGTGACCTCGCCGGCGCCTATTCGCGACGCATCAGCATCAAGCATCGTCTGGTCTACCAAGTGCCTGAGGTAGAGCGCGGCACAAAACTACTCCGAGTGTGGACGCATTACGAGTGACCCGAACTCAATTGCACGGGCCAGACGTTATAGTCCATCGCTGTCCAGATCCTATTCGAGAACAAACGATGCCAAGTCTGACCCGATTCTATCAACTGCTGGCCATCGTCCTGGCCACCACAGCGCTGCCCCTGCTGGCAAAGACGTCGCCCGAAGACTCGATGATGCGCGCCATCTCCGGCCAGGCCGAATCGATCGAAGGTCGCGAAGTGGCCTATTTCGACGAAGACCCGGCCACCCGCGGCTACCTGGCCGTGCCGCAAGGCGAGGGGCCGTTTCCGGCGGTGATCCTGATCCATGAGTGGAACGGCGTGGTCGAGCGCATCCGTCACACCGCCGACGCCTTCGCCGCCCACGGCTACATCGCCTTTGCCGCCGACCTCTACCGCGGACAAACCGGATCAAATCGCGACGAGAACATCGCCCTGATGCGCGAAGCCCGGGCCGACGAGGACGCCATCATCCGCAACCTTGATGCGGCGGTGCGCTGGGTGCGCGAGAACACCCCGTCCACCGGCAAGGTCGCGACCGTGGGCTGGTGCTTCGGCGGCGGCCTGGCGCTGTCCTACGCCCTGGGCGGCGAGCGCCACGAGGGCACGGCGATCTTCTACGGCTCGCTGCTCGACGACCCGGAAGCCATGTCGCACATCCACCACGAGGTCTACGGCACCTTCGCCGAGAACGATCGCGGCATCCCGGTGGCCGAAGTCGAGGCCTTCGTTGAGGCCCTGCGTTCGGCCGGGATCGACAACGACGTCCACATCTATGACGAGGTCGATCACGGCTTCTGGCTCTACACCGAACGCGACCCGGCCAACAACCGCCCGGCCGCAGCTCATGCCTGGGAACGGCTGAAAATGTACCTGGAGCGGGTGATCGGTGGCGCCAGCGAAACTGCCCACGACCACTGACGGGATCGTCGAGCCAGCCAAAGCGTTCTGAGTGACCGCTCCAAAGCCGTTACAGTCGCTGCCGAACAAGGGTGCAGCTTTTCGGTGCGCCGACGCCGGCTCAATTGCACACCTCCTTGTTCTCATGCACAATGATCTTTAATTATCAGTGACATGTACAAGGAGCCAGCCATGCAACACATGACCTTAGAGCAGCTGCGCGCTGCAAGTGACGCGGGCGGCGTTTCAGGCGTGACCTTGAAGGGTCAGGGTGGGGCATTCCTCGTTCAGATCGACACCCGCAGCGGTTCCTCTGCCGTGCTTTCAAAGGCCCGCAGTACCGAGCCGCGCCGATTCGGCAATCCCTTGACCGCATTGAACGTGTTGCGTGATATCGGAATCACGATTGGCCAGTTCGACGCGAGCGAATACAACCCGGCCGACAAGCAACAGGACGTGGGCAACAGGGGCAGGGCAAACGCCATGCGCGGGGCGCACGAAGCGGCTGCCTATAACCAGTGGCTGGCCGGCGAGATTCAAGCATCCATTGACGACCCCCGGCCGGGCATGCGGCACGACGAAGTGATGTCCGAGATGGAGGCCGACATTGCCGTTTTACCGAAGACAAAGCGCGCTTGAAGGCGGAGCCATACCGCATTGAATGGCGGCCGAGGGCCCGCGAGGACTTGCGCGCCATTGTGGACGACATCGGCAAGGACAACCCGAGTCGGGCTAAGCGCTTCGGCCAGGAGCTGCGCGCCAGGACAGGGGCGCTTGCGCAGCATCCGGAGCTGGGGCGCACTGGGCGGCCGGGCTTGCCCGACTGGCTACGCGAGCTGGTCGTGCATCCGAACTACATCGTTTTTTACCGTGTGCTGGCCGAGGCCCGTACCGTAGAAATCTTGCGAGTGAAGCACGCGACGCAGCAAACGCCTTGAAGACCCAATTCGTTCATTATTGGGTAAATCCCGCGCAGGCATTCGTGCGAGCCGATGCGCGGGACGGGTTCCGGCCGCGCTTTGCGTACTGAAGTAGCGAGACCCGCAATACATCAACCTAGGCCGCCATGTCCTCTTCAGACCAGTTCCAGCGACTCGAACGCCTGTTCCATGAACTGGAGGCCATGAGCGCTGAACAGCGCGCTGCCCGTCTGGCTGAACTGGCCGAGTCCGAACCCGACCTCTACCCGGAACTGCTGCGCATGCTGGCCGACTCGACCCAGGTCGACCACGGCGAGCGCCTGATCGATGACCTGATCGATGTTGTTGGCCAGATCACCGGCGAGGTGCCGGCCGATCCCGAGCAGATCGGACCCTACCGCCTGCAAAAGCTGATCGGCGAGGGCGGCATGGGGCGGGTCTACCTGGCCGAGCAGTCCGAGCCGGTCCAGCGCCGCGTCGCCCTCAAGCTCACCCGAAGAGGCCTGGACTCGAATGACG
>JAZBOC010000205.1:0-1333 GCA_036353315.1 Wenzhouxiangella sp.
ACCGCCAGCCGCAAGCGCGCCATGTATCACACTTTGGCGTCCGAATGCCAAACCCAATTCCCGGGCGGTCAGGACGCTGAAGTAGCGGGCGCCGGTGGGCGTCCACAGTTTCGATTTTCCGCGCTCCGAGCCGTCGGTGGCCTGGAGCAGGACCTTGACCTGTTTCGTGGCCAGCCAGTCCTTCACCTTCTCGAAGCCCGCCACGGCCTCACCCGCCTTGCGCGATAGCGCGATCAGGTCGGTCAACCGCCGGGCGAGCCCGGCTTCGACCAGGTCCACCAGATCGGGCGGCACGGTGACCTGCTGTTTCGCCGCGCGTGCGAAGAGGTTCTTCTTCACCGCCAAGTCAAGCGCGGCGCGGTCCGCCGCCACCCAGATGCCGCGGCCCGGCAGCTTTTCGGACAGGTCGGGAACGATCTGTCCGTCGGGGCCGACGACGAAGCGGATCAGCCCATGCTTGGGCTGCACCTCGCCCGTGGCGATGCAGCGTCGCTCGGGGCCATCGGCCCTGTCCTTATCGCGACCGCCCCGGCTCATGCGCGGGCCCCGAACCGGAGGGCCTCAGCCCTCCGCCCCCTCTGCTTCGGCTTCGGCCGCGGCGGCCTCGGCTTCTGCGGCGGCCTGCGCCTCGAGTTCCTCGATGCTGACCCAGCCCAGCTTGACCCGGGCGGTCATCACCATGTTCTGGGCTTCCTCGAGGCTGACGTCGAAGGGCTCGAGCAGGCCGTCATCCTTGACGCGCTCACCGTTGACGGTGGTCCAGCCGCCCGCAAGTTCCCAGTCGGCGCAGGTGGCGAAATCTTCCAGCGTCTTCACGCCATCCTCGCCAAGGGCCACCAGCATCTGGGGGGTAAGGCCGTCGAAGTCAATGAGGCTGTCCTCGACGCCCATCCCGCGCGCCTTTTCCAGCGCCAGCTTGTTCTGCTCTTCCAGGTAGTCGCGGGCGCGGGCCTGCAATTCCTCTGCGGTGCCGTCATCGACGCCGTCGATCACCAGCAACTCGTCCAGTTCCACATAGGCCACCTCTTCCAGCGAGGTGAAGCCTTCGGAGACCAGAAGCTGCGCAAAGAACTCGTCCAGATCAAGCGTATCGACGAACAGCTTGGTGCGCTCCTCGAACTCGGCCTGACGGCGCTTGGATTCCTCTTCCTCGGTCAGGATGTCGATGTCGAGCCCGGTCAGCTGGCTGGCCAGACGCACGTTCTGGCCACGCCGCCCGATCGCCAGCGACAGCTGTTCGTCGGGCACGACAACCTCGATCCGCTCGGCATCCTCGTCGATGACAACCTTGGTCACCTCGGCGGGTTGCAGCGCGTTCACGAGGAAGGTCGCG
>JAZBOC010000155.1:0-2730 GCA_036353315.1 Wenzhouxiangella sp.
ACAGATCCTGGAAAACGACTTCGCGGTAGTTGGGGTGGATATCGGCTTTCATGACGGCAAACCTGTGCAAGAGTTCGAAGTTAGCCGCGTATTATTGCGCAGAGCCCGTCCGGATTCAAGCGATTTGCGCGCCAGCCAGCGGAAGATCATCAAGTCATCTCTCACCAGCCTGCCACTAACGTGGTTGAAGTGCAGCCCAGAGCCCGTTGCGACCCATTTACTGGTATCGTTAAATAGTCTTTTCGGCTGAATCATGCGGATCTTGCCAAGTGAGCACCAAATTCTCAGAAGATGTCGTCCCCTTGACGGACCTCAAGACCAATCCTGGCAAGGTCGTTAAACATGTCTCCAGAGTTCATCGTCCTACCTTGATCACCAGCCGGGGTCGCGGCGTTGCCGTTGTTCAATCGCTTGAGGATTTCGAGGTCGCAGAGGAGGAGCGCGCATTCATGCGGGCCGTGATCGCCGGCCTGAACGATCTGGAAACAGGCCGCGAGATTACCTTGGAAGAGGCCAGAACCCGACTCGCGCCATAGCTGATGACCAAGGTGCACGTCATCCTCTCCGAATCTGCAATGAGAGATCTGGAGGAGATTCTCCATGGGTGTCAGCGGGAGCAGGTTCCTGACGTCGGTCGGCGCCTGGTTGGTGAAATCATGGACCGAGCAGAGCGTCTCGCTGACAATCCGGAACTGGGCCGGATCGTGCCAGAGTTTGACCAGAAACACCTGCGCGAGCTGATCCATCCACCTTTCCGCATCGTCTACGAAAGAGAATCACACCGGGTTCGCATTGTCAGAGTGTGGCGCAGTGAACGTTCACTGCAGCTAAGCCAGCCCCCTACTGATGAGAGTAAAGCCTGATATGCACGGACCTTCCTCATCAATTCCCTGGCGCATCGCCACCGGACACCAGCAAACCACGCAGGCCGCGCGCGATGTCCTGGACGAAGGCGGCAACGCCGCCGATGCCGCCGTTGCCGCAGCATTTGCGGCCAGCCTGGCCGAGCCGTTGCTGTGTTCGCTCGGCGGCGGCGGGCATGCCCTGGTGCAGCGCGAAGGCCAGGCCCCGCAGGCGCTGGATTTCTTTACCCAGACCCCACGCCACTGTCATCTGAGCGGGCTGGATTTCTACCCCATCATCGGCAACTTCGGGCCCGACACCCAGGAGTTCCACGTTGGCATGGCCTCGATTGCCACACCGGGCGTGGTCGCGGGCCTGTTTGCCTTGCATGAGCGCCACGGCAGCCTGCCGATGCGCGATCTTGTTGCACCCGCCGTCCGTCTGGGTCGCGAGGGTCTGATTCTCAACAAGGTTCAGGCCTTCACGCTGAAGATTCTTGAACCCATTGTCCGAGCGACGGACCCGGGTGCGCGGGTGTTCGGCCTGGCCGACAAAACCGCACCGCTGCCCGCCGAGGGCTCTGCGCTGCAAAACATCGAGCTGGCTGATTTTCTGCAGTCCCTGGGCGAAGAGGGCCCGGAATTTTTCTACCGGGGAGAAGCGGCTCGGCGTCTGGCCAAGGACTCTGTGGAACAGGGCGGGCATTTGCGCCTGGAAGACCTGGCCGGCTACCGCGCCCGCTGGCGCCGACCGCTGCGCTGGCGCTATCGCGATGCGGTGCTGTGGTCGACGCCGCCGCCGGCTTTCGGCGGCATCATGCTGGCCCTGGCCTGTCAGCGCCTGGCCCTGCACCTCGGCCCGCGCGGCGGCTTCGGCTCACCGGCTCATCTTCAGGCTCTGTGCCTGGCCATGGCCGAGTCGGAAGACCTGCGCGCCCAGCTGGAACAACCAAAGCTGCTCGCCTCCGAACGGGCGCTACGCGCGGCGTTTGCCGGCCTGACCGGTCAGACCCATCAAGTCAGCCGGCGCGGCACCACCCACATCAGCATCGACGACGGGCGCGGCCTGGCCGTGGCCCTGACCCTGTCCAACGGCGAGGCCTCGGGCTACGTGATCCCGGGCACCGGAATCATCATGAACAACATGCTCGGCGAGGAAGACCTCAACCGCTCCGGCTTCCACAACTGGCCGACCAACCGCCGCCTGGCCTCGATGATGGCGCCCACCATCATCCGCCGCGGCGAGCACCGCTACCTGCTCGGCAGCGGCGGATCGAACCGCATCCGCACGGCCCTGGCCCAGGTGATCTGCAACCTGATCGACTTCGGCATGGACTTGCGCGCAGCCGTCAACGCGCCTCGCATCCACTTGGAGCGCGGGCATCTGAGCGTGGAGTGCGCCGAAGCCTGGCCGGCGGAAGCCCAAGACTGGTTGATGACCCACTTTCGCGGCGCCCGCGCCTGGCCCGAGCGCAGCCTGTTCTTCGGCGGCGTTCATGCGGCCGGCCCCGACTCAGCGACCGCCGACGGTCGCCGCGGCGGGCATGCAGCGGTGGGCAACTGATCCAATCGCTTAAAGTTGCGATACTACGCTCCTTGTAAAAAGTGAAAATTAATATGTTTCCTGTACATCCGGGCCGAATTCTGAAACGCGAATTGGCGGCGAGAGAAATGTCTGCCAACCGCCTGGCGCTGGCGCTGAGGGTGCCTTCCGGGCGCCTGACCGATATTCTGAACGGCAAGCGCGGCATTTCTCCCGACACCGCGCTCCGGCTGGGCCATTTCTTTGGCAACAGCGCTCGCTTCTGGCTGAATCTGCAAACCAGCTATGAGCTGGCTGTGGCCGAACGCGAGTCTGGCGACCGGATTGCGGCGGAAGTAGAGACCA
>JAZBOC010000156.1:0-3256 GCA_036353315.1 Wenzhouxiangella sp.
CGTGGTCTGCTCTGGGAGCATCTGGTTCTGGACAGCCTGCGTTTCCGCCACGCCGATGAGCACATCCACTACTGGCAGGACAAGTCACGTCGGGAAATCGATTTCGTGATCCGGCGAGGACGCGATCAGGTGGATATCATCGAGTGCAAGATCAATCCCGACAAACTGGACGCGCAGGCTGCGGTGGCGTTTCGCAGTTTGTATCCGCATGGCGAAAACTATGTCGTCAGTCCGGCGGTTCGATCCCCAACCCGGATGCGTCGTGGAGATCTGGTCTTTACTGCCGTCAACACCTGGCACCTGTCCGCATAAAGCCTCGCTGAGGCGAACGACGGGGCCCGGTCTGAGTCGAAGCGCCTTGACCTGCATCCACGCAGTCCGGATACTTTCCCGACCGAGCGGCGTTGACGGGGAACGCTGCAGCCGACCAGGGATGTATCTCGATGGACGATCAACCGATCACGCGCTTGCTGGCCGCCGCCGCCCATGGTGACCGTCATGCCGACGACCGGCTGATCCAGGCCGTGGTCGGTCGGCTGGAGCAGATCGCCGCGCGCGAAATGGCGGCCGGCAATCGCGGCGGGCTTGACGGGCTGACCATGGAGCCGCGCATGCTGGCCCATGACGCCCTGATCAAGATCCTGGATCGCCCGCTGGAATTCGAAAACCGCCGCCACTTCTTCGCCTATGCCACCCAGGTCATGGCGCGCGCCATCATCGACTACCAGCGCCGGCGCAACGCCCAGAAGCGCGGTGGACCGCAAGTCAAGGTGACCCTGGACGATTTGCCTGGCGATGAAAGCTTTGATCTGAGCGAGGTCCCGGCCGCTCTGCAGGAACTTCAGGCGCTGGACCCGCGCAAGGCCGAACTGGTGGGTTTGCGCGTGTTCTGGGGCGCGAGCATGAGCGAGATTGCCGACTTGCTGGAGATCTCCGAATCTACCGCCGAGCGCGACTGGCGCTTTGCCCGCCGCTGGTTGGCGGCTCGCCTGAGCGACGGAGATTCTCCGCCCGACCCTACAAGCTCAGTCGCATCCTGATCCACAGTTGCGAGGCATCGCGGTACTGGCCGAACAGGCCGGCGCGCGTTCCGAACAGCCAGTCGGCGCCGATGCTCAGGCGCAAGGGGTCGCTGAACTGCCAGTCCAGGGCGGTGCGAACTGCGCCATCACCATCGCTGAGCGAGGCCAGCACTTCAGAGCGGAATTTCAGCGTGTCCTGGGCAAAGCCGCGCTGGGCGCGCAGGGTGGCGATCACATCGGTCTGTGGTCGAACCGGGTCGGGGTGGCCGCCGCTCAGGTGGTCGACGGCCAGCTGGGCGTTGACGAACCAGCCCTCGGGTGCATTCCAGTCCATGCCGACCCCGGCCAGAGTGCGTCCGCGCTCGTCGCTGTTCAGCGCTTCGGTCCCTTCCACGTTGATCGGCTGGTTCGGGATATGGGCCAGCTCCAGGCGCCAGACCCGGCTGCCCTCGGGGACCTCAAGGGTGGCGCCGATGAGCTCGCGGCGCGGGTAGACCAACTCGATGGTCGGGCGCTCAGGCTCTAGTCCGGCCAGGCGCAGCAGCGGCTCCGGATCGGGGCCGGACAAAAACAGCACGCTGGCATCGGCCCGGCCGATCGCGTGGCTCAGGCGCAAGCCGTAGGTGGCGTCGCGCCAGTAGCGGTCGCGGTCGGACTGGACGATGTCAAGCGTCGTAGTGTCGAGCTCGCTGGAAAGCCCGCCGCGCAGCCGCGGCGCCAGCGGTTCGAAGCGGTCGCCGGCTTGCGCCAGCTGGTTGACAGTCGGGTCGAAGGCCACCGCCAGGTCGGCCCTGAGCCCCTCGCCGTCGTGGCGCCAGCGCAGTCCCCAGCGGGCCAGGCGCTCGGGCCGAAATTCGGTCAGGACAAAGTCGCGCCGGCGCACGGGATCGAAGCGATCGGTGATCTGGATGCCATCGAGCACGCCCCAGGCCAGGGTCTGCTTACCGATGCTTAGGCGATTGGCCCCGATGCGGCGGCTGAGAACGAACTGATCGATTTCCAGGCGGACATGGTCACTGTCGATCAGCGGCCTCGAGGCCGGCGAATAGCTGCGGGTGGTGCCCAGTCCGGTGCGGTCATAGGCAGCCTCCACCCGCCCGGCCAGATCGATATCCCAGTTCTGGCCGGCGCGCAGTCGCAGGGTGGGGCTGATACTCAGGCGCGACAGCGCGATCCGGCCCTCGTCGCCGTCGGCACCGGCCCAGTAGTCGATCTCGGTACGCTGAGAGACGCGCTCGAGGCCGGCAGCGACCGGCCCTGCCGTCATCAGGGCCAGGGTCAGGCCCAAGGCCACAGCTGCAAGCGGTGCCGATCTTGGAGACGATGTCCAGCTCATTTACGGAATCCTCGGCAAACCGTCGGCCAGGGCCGCGGGGAGGAATACCCGCTCGCTCAAGTCGGGTACGGCGCGCATGTTGTCGAAGAACACCTCGGTGCGATGGCCGGTCTGGTGGTTGGCGACCTCGAAGGCCAGCGCCGTCCAGGCCTCGCCAACCAGGCCAATGTTGCTGACCGTTACGCGCTTGAGCGGCTGGTCATGGACGTCGAAGTACTCGACCACGACCGGGAACAGGCTGGTCTCGTCGACCAGGGCTTCGAAGCGGCCGTAGCCCATCTCACGGGCGCTGTCTTCGCTGCGGGCCAGGCCGTCGAGTGCGATCAGCTCGCGTCCGTCGACGTCGCGGATGCCATTAGCGCGAAAACGCCAGTACTCGGGCGGAAAGCGGAAGTTGTCGCGGATATCGCCGTAGCTCAGGTCCGTGCCCATGAAGGCATCACCGCGTTCCGAAGCCGGCAGGCGGCGCACCCGCTCCGTGGCCGGCAGATAAAGCCAGGCATCGTCGTCGCTCAGGGCATGTTCATGGCTCAAGAAGGCGGTGTTCTGGATGGCCGCCGGAGCGGTGAAAAAAATCGCCACCCGGGTGGTGTTCTCGATCTCAGAGTGCGCCATCAGCGCGACCCGCTCGCGACTGCGGCCGCGCTTGTTGATCAGCTTGAAGTTCATGGTTCCGACCCGGCCCGCGCTGGCCGGGCGTTCGTAGATGGCCTGGGCCAGGGTTTGGCCTTCCGGATTGTCCGACCAGTCCTGGGCCGGCGTGGCTCCACTCAGGAGCAGCCCCAATCCAATGAGCAAAGCCTTAGGCATGACGAATCCTCCAGAGAAAGAAGGGCCGGCTCAGCACCAGTAGGGCAGGGAGAATGAGCAGCGCACCGACCAGGCTGCCGAAAGCACC
>JAZBOC010000157.1:0-26860 GCA_036353315.1 Wenzhouxiangella sp.
ATCGCGCAGCACCGACCAGCGCCAGCAGGGCAAGCAGCGGCAGCATGATCTGTGGCTGCAGGAGCAGCCCGGGGCCGAGCAGGTCACGGCTGTCGGTGAGCGTCTCCAGGCCATTGCCGACGCTCACGTAGATCAGCGTCAGCGGTAGCAGCCCGACGACGGTCACGCTGATGAAATGCAGCAGGCTGATGCCGGTCAGGCCCGCCGCTGCGTTGATCAGAAAAAACGGTGCCACCGGAACGATGCGCAGCACGATCAGGTACCAGGTGACGTCGCGCTCGAGCAGCGCCATCCAACTCTGAGTCCGACCCTGGGGGAGGCGGGCGCGAAAGCGTCGACCACCCACCGCGCGCACGACGGCAAAGGTCAGGGTCGCGCCGGTGGTCCCGGCGAGCAGGGCGAAGAACGTCCCGGTGATGGGGCCGAACAGGTAGCCTGAGGCCAGGCAAAACACGGTGACGACCGGCAGGGTCGTCAGCGACAGAACCACGAAGGCCAGGGTGAACCACGCCAGCGCCGCGCCGAGATTCTGATCAACCTCGGTCTCCAGCCACTCCAGGGCAGAAAACACCGGATCCAGTCCCAGCCACGCGGCCGCCGCGATGGCGCTGATCACCCCCAGGGCCAGAAAAATCTCTGTGGTCGGGCGCCGGTTGCGGCGCGGGGATGAGCTCAACGTTTTCGGACCGCGCTCAGCTGGTCGATCAGGTCTACCAGGCGCTCAACGTCTTCCAGACTGTTGTAAAGCGGTACCGGCGCGGCCCGGATGATGTCCGGTTCGCGCCAGTCGCAGATCACCCCGTGCGCCTCAAGGCGCTCGAAAAGCTGGCGCCCGGCGTCTCGTCCTGCGCGGACCTGGAGCGAGAGCTGGCAGCCGCGCCGGTGGGGTTCCAGAGGGGTCATGATATTGATCCGGTCGGCCAGGCGTTCCTGAATGAGGTGGGCCAGATGGCCGGTCAGCTCCAGTGACAGCTTGCGCAGGGCTGTCATGCCGCCGGCTTCGGCGAAGATGTCCAGCGAAGCCCAGAGCGGGGCCAGAGTCAGGATCGGCGGCTCCGAGACCTGCCAGCCTTCGGCCCCGCGCATGGGCTTGAAGTCCGGACCCATGCGGAAACGGCTGTGTTCGTCGTGTCCCCACCAGCCGGCCAGTCGAGGACCCTGGAAATCGCGGTGACGCTCGTGGACGAAGCAGCCAGCGACCGCTGCCGGGCCGGAGTTGAGGTACTTGTAGCTGCACCAGACCGCGAAGTCAGCGCCAATTTCGTGCAGCTCCAGCGGAATGTTGCCGACCGCGTGAGCCAGGTCCAGCCCAAACACCGTGCCGGCCTTCTGACAAGCTCGCGCGATGCGGGCAAGGTCGAAAACCTGACCGGTGGCGTACTGTACGCCGGGCCACAGCACCATGGCGACCTGGTCTCCGTAGCGCTCCAGGTAGTCTTCAAGGTCCTCTTCGTGCAGCAGCCGGTCGCGACGCGGGGCCAACTCGGCCAGATCACGGGTTGGGTCCAGGCCGTGCCACTGCAGCTGCGAGACCACGGCGTAGCGGTCAGACGGAAACGCGCCGCGCTCCATCAGAAGCCGTCGTCGCTGGCCCTCGGGGCGAAAAAAGCTGGTCATCATCAGGTGCAGGTTGAGCGTCAGGGTGTTCATCACCACGACCTCGTGGGGTTTGGCACCAACCAGTTCGGCCAAGGTATCAAGGCCTAGACGATGGAACTCCAGCCAAGGCGTCGGGCCGTCAAAGTGCCCGACCACGCCGAGCTGGGCCCAGCGCTCCAGCTGGGCGTTGACCGCGTCGGCGGCTGCGATCGGCTGGGCACCCAGCGAATTGCCGACCAGGTACAGCGCGTCGCCGCCGCCAGGCGCGTGCGGAATACGGAATCGATCGCGGAACTGGCCGGGGGCGCTGTCGGTCTGGATCACGGTCATGGGCGTGGGTCCGGTAAAAATCGAAAGAGTACCACTGCCAGCGAAAACCGCGTCGACCGGGCGATCGGCGGTCGTTGAGGCGAATCCCGCGGCACGCCGAAGGCGCTACACTTTTTCACCGACCCGAGCTGCCCAGACTCAACTCATGAAGGTTTCCGATTTCCAGTTCGATCTGCCCGAGCGCTTGATTGCCCAGCACCCTTTGCCCGATCGATCGGCCAGCCGCCTGCTGACCCTGGATCGGCAGAGCGGTCAGACCGCCGACCGGCGGTTCGCCGAGTTGCCCGAGCTTTTACAGCCCGAGGATCTCCTGGTTTTCAACAACACCCGAGTGATACCGGCGCGCTTGTGGGCGACCAAGGACACCGGCGGGCGGGTGGAGATCCTGATCGAGCGGCTGATCGACGCGCGTTCGGCGATGGCCCAGCTGCGGGCCAACCGAAAACCGGCGCCGGACAGCGGGCTGGAGATCGAAGACTGCGCTCGTTTGCGCGTGGCCGGGCGCGAAGGCGAATTCTGGCGCCTGGAGATCGACCGCGGCCCCGATTGGCCGGCGCTGCTCGAGGCGGTCGGCCACATGCCGTTGCCGCCCTACATTGAGCGGGCCGACGAGGCCGAGGATCGCGAGCGCTATCAGACCGTCTACGGCCGGGTGCCGGGAGCCGTGGCGGCGCCGACCGCCGGGCTGCACTTCGACGAGGATTTGCTCGACCGGATCGATGCGCTGGGGGCGCGGCGGGCCTTCTGCACGCTGCACGTGGGTGCGGGCACTTTCCAGCCGGTCCGCGCCGAGCGGGTCGAGGAGCACGTCATGCACGCCGAGTGGCTGCAGGTCGATCAGGCGCTGGTCGATGCGGTTGCTGAGACCCGCGAGCGCGGCGGGCGGGTCATCGCGGTCGGTACCACGGCCGTGCGTTCGCTCGAAACCGCTTCAGCCTCCGGCCACCTCCAGCCCTATACCGGCGACAGCCGCCTGTTCATTTATCCGGGCTACGAGTTCCGCGTGGTCGATGCCCTGATCACCAACTTTCACCTCCCGGGGTCGACCCTGATCATGCTGGTCTCGGCGTTGGCCGGGCGGGAACATGTTCTGGCCGCTTATCGGCAAGCCGTGGCGCAGGAATACCGATTTTTCAGCTATGGCGATGCAATGCTGATCTCCTAGAGTTCTTGGGTCATTGGCTTCGAGGCCTGCCGGGGTGGGGATGACATCCTTCAGTTCGACGCGTGGCGAGGCCTTCAGGATGTCATCCCCACCCCGGCAGGCTGGGCGCTGGTGGCGCCGAGAGGGTGGTTGCGTTTTCGAAGTCGCGATGCTTGAGCTGGCGGCGAACCCTGGCGAGCTGACGGGGAGGCGTCGCTGAAGGCCTCGCCACGCGTCGAACTGAAGCGGCGCCTCCCCGTCATCTCGCCATCGAAGCCACGATGCCCGAGCGGTGGTTACATGCATTTTTGGCCAGGCCTGCTGTAGGATGCGCCGAACCATGCTGATCGCCTGCTGACATGAAGTTCGATCTCCTCTCCACCGCCGGCGACGCCCGCCGTGGGCGTCTGAGCTTCGAGCGCGGCACCGTCGAGACCCCGGCCTTCATGCCGGTGGGTACGTACGGCACGGTCAAGGCGATGACGCCGGAGGAGTTGCGCGCGACGGGGGCCGAGATCATTCTGGGCAACACCTTCCACCTGATGCTCAGACCCGGCACCGACGTGATCGCCGCCCATGGCGATCTGCATGACTTCATGGGCTGGTCCGGGCCGATCCTGACCGACTCCGGCGGTTTCCAGGTCTGGAGCCTGGCCGAGCTGCGCAAGATGGACGAGCGCGGCGTCACTTTTGCCTCGCCGGTCGACGGCTCGCGCGTATTCCTGGGCCCGGAGGAGTCGATGGCCGTGCAGCGCGCGCTGGGCTCGGACATCGTCATGATCTTCGATGAGTGCACGCCGTACCCGGCCAGCGAAGAGCAGGCGGCAGAGTCCATGCGTCGTTCACTGCGCTGGGCGGCGCGCTCGAAGACCGCCCACGGCGACAGCGCCTCGGCCCTGTTCGGCATCGTCCAGGGCGGCATGCACGCCGGGCTGCGCGCCGAGTCGGCCGCAGGACTGGTGGAGATCGGCTTCGACGGCTACGCCATCGGCGGGCTGTCGGTGGGCGAGCCGGAAGACGAGCGCAACGCCGTGCTCGAGGCCACCGTGCCGCACCTGCCGGCGGATCGCCCGCGCTACCTGATGGGCGTGGGGCGGCCGGAGGACCTGGTGGCCGGCGTGCTGCGCGGGGTCGACATGTTCGACTGCGTCATGCCCACCCGCAACGCCCGCAACGGCCACCTGTTCACCTCGGCCGGCGTACTCAAGATCCGCAACGCCCGCTACCGGACCGACACCCGTCCGATTGATGCGCACTGCGACTGCTACGCCTGCCAGAACTACTCGCGCGCCTACATCAAGCACCTGAACAAGTGCAACGAGATTCTCGGTCATCGCCTGGCCACCATCCACAACCTGCACTACTACCAGCACCTGATGCGCACGCTGCGTCTGGCCATCGAGGCGGGCAGGCTCGACGAGGTCGCGGCTGAGCTGCAGGCAGGCTGGGCCGTGGGGGTTCCTTAAAGATTGCGGAGAATCGACGCGACCTGCCGTGGCTGTCTGCGCAGGTGTATGCGATAATGAGAGGTTCGGATCGGGGCTTTGTGTCCCCATCTCCTACTCTTCAAGCATTGATCAGTCGAGGACAACCCTATGGATTTTCTGATCGCCAGCGCCATGGCCCAGACCGCGGCCGCTCCGCAGCCCAGCGTTTGGGGCAGCCTGATTCCATTGATTTTAATCGTGGTGATCTTCTGGTTCCTGTTGATTCGTCCGCAGATGAAGCGCAACAAGGAGCACCGGGAGCTGATCTCAAGCCTGGCAGTCGGTGACGAGGTGGTTTCGGCCGGTGGCCTGCTCGGCAAGATCACCCAGGTGAGCGACAGCTTCGTCTCGGTCAAGCTGGCCGATAACGTGGTCGTCAAGCTGCAGCGCCATTCCGTGGCCCAGGTCGTGCCGAAAGGAACGATCGATTCGTCCAGCTAGCCCACTTTCACGTAACCGTTTGACCCGGGACTTTCTTTCATGAACCGTTTTCCGCCCTGGAAATACGCCCTGCTGATCATCGCGCTGGGCATTGGCATTCTCTACTCGCTGCCCAACCTGTTCGGCGACGATCCTTCGGTGCAGGTCTCCTCGATTCGAGGCTTCGAACTCGAGCCGGACCTGGCCGATCGCATCGAGGGCCTGCTGGACTCGGCCGAGATCGAGTACAAGGCGATCGAGTTCCAGCCCCAGCGCCTGCTGGTTCGGCTGAATAGCCCGGACCGCCAGTCCCGCGCCGCCGATCTTTTGCGTGAATCCCTGAGCGATGAGGACTACGTTGTGGCCCTCAACCTGGCGCCTTCAACGCCCGACTGGTTGCGGATGCTGCAGGCCGAGCCGATGGTGCTGGGCCTGGACCTGCAGGGCGGGGTGCACTTCCTGATGCAGGTGGATATGGAAGCTGCGCGCACCCAGCAGCTGGAGCGTTTCGTCAGCGACATCCGGACGGTGCTGCGTCAGGGCAACCTGCGCTACCGCTCGGTGCGCCTGGACCGCAACAGCATCGTGGCCGAGCTGCGCACGGCCGAGGACCGCGACCGTGCCATCAGCCTGATTGAGCGCGAGCTCGAAGAGCTGACCGTCGAAGCTCGCGACGGCGGCGAAACCTTCAACCTGCGCGCTTCCATCGACGAGGCCATCCTCCAGGAGCTGCAGCAGACCGCGCTGCGTCAGAACATCACGACCTTGCGCAACCGCGTCAACGAGCTGGGCGTATCCGAGCCCATCATCCAGCAGCAGGGGGCTGAGCGCATCGTCGTCCAGTTGCCCGGCGTGCAGGACACCGCCGAAGCCAAGCGGGTGCTCGGGTCGACCGCCACCATCGAGTACCGCGGCGTCGACGAACAGAACGATCCGTTTGAAGCCAACCGCACCGGCCGGATTCCGCCGCAGTCGCGCCTGTACTTCATGCGCGACGGCTCGCCCATTCTGCTGTCGCGCACGGTCATCGCTTCCGGCGACAACCTGATCGGGGCCGCGGCCGGGTTTGACCAGCAAACCGGTCAGCCCAACGTGGTCGTTACCCTGGACGGCGTCGGTGCCCGGCGCATGCTCGAGCACACCAGTCAGAATGTCGGCAACCGCATGGCGGTGGTGTTCATCGAACATCGGCCGGATACGCGCGAAGTCGACGGCGAGGAAATCCAGACCACCCGCCGGGTCGAAGAGGTGATTTCGGCGGCCGTGACCCGAGAGCCGTTCGGGCGGCGTTTCCAGACCACCGGCCTGGGCTCGGCCACCCAGGCGACCCAGCTGGCCATGCTGCTGCGCGCCGGCGCGCTGGCAGCACCCATGCAGATCATCGAAGAACGCACCGTCGGGCCTAGCCTGGGTCAGGACAACATCGACCAGGGTTTCCGCTCGGTGATCATCGGTTTTGCCCTGGTGCTGGTGCTGATGGGGGTGTACTACAAGGTGTTCGGGCTGGTCGCCAATATCGCTTTGACCGCCAACCTGGTCCTGATCGTGGCCCTGCTGTCGCTGCTTGGGGCCACCCTGACCCTGCCCGGCATCGCCGGGATCGTACTGACGGTCGGTATGGCGGTGGATGCCAACGTGCTGATTTTCGAACGGATCAAGGAAGAGTTGCGCAACGGCAATACGCCTCAGGCGTCGATTCGGGCCGGTTACGAGAAGGCGTTTTCGACCATCGCCGATGCCAACGTCACGACGCTGATTGCGGCCATCGTGCTGTTCATGTTCGGTACCGGTCCGATCAAGGGCTTTGCCGTGACTTTGAGCCTCGGGATCGCCACCTCGATGTTCACGGCCATCGTCGGAACGCGCGGCATCATCAGCCTCATCTATGGCCGGCGCAAGCGGGTTCAGGCCCTGGCGATCTGAAGGACTTAAAGTCATGGACATCATCAAGACCGATACCCACATCAACTTCATGGGCCAGCGCAAGCTGGCGCTGGCGATCTCGGCCATTCTCCTGGCCATCGGCATCGCATCGCTGTTCGTCCGAGGCGTCAATTTCGGGCTGGACTTCACCGGGGGCACGCTGATCGAGGTGACCTATCCGGCCGCGCCCGACCTGGCCGAGCTGCGTGACACGCTGACCGGCGCAGGGTTTGACGATTTCACGGTTCAGACCTTCGGCACGGCGACCGACATCGTGGTCCGGATGCCGGCTGATCAGGGCGACGAGTCGGGTGCCGATCTGTCGACCCAGGTGCTTGAGGCCTTGTCCGAGACCACCCCGGATATCGATCTGCGGCGGGTCGAATTCGTCGGCCCGCAGGTTGGACAAGAGCTGGCCGAGCAAGGCGGCCTTGCGCTGCTGTATGCCATCATCGGCATCCTGCTCTACGTCTCTTTCCGGTTCCAGTGGCGTTTTGCCGTCGGTGCGGTCGCCGCGCTGATCCACGACGTGCTGGTGGTGGTGGGCATCCTGTCGCTGTTCCAGGTCAATTTTGACCTGACCGTGGTCGCCGCCATTCTGGCCGTGATCGGCTACTCGCTCAACGACACGATCGTGGTCTATGACCGCCTGCGCGAGAACTTCCGGGTCAAGCGCAAGGGCACGCCGCTGGAGCTGTGCAACCTGTCGATCAACCAGATGCTGGGTCGTACGGTCATGACCTCGCTGACCACGCTGCTGGTGCTGATCGCGTTGTTTTACTTTGGTGGCGAGATCATCCATGCCTTTGCCTTCACGCTGATCGTCGGCGTGGTGGTTGGAACCTACTCGTCGATCTACATTGCCGGCACGGCCGCGATCATGCTGGGTGTTTCCAAGCAGGATCTGATGCCGGTGGCCAAGGAAGGTGCTGACCAGCCTGACCAGGAAACCGAAGTTCTGCCCGAGCGCTTCCGACGCGGAGGAGCCTGACGGTCATGCGTGCTCTACTTGGCGGGATTTTCGTCCTCGTCCTGGCCGCCGGGCAGGCAGCGGCTGCTGACCAGGCCTTCCGGGTCGACGCCGAGCTCTGGCTGGACGGTGTCCAGCGCGGAACCCCCAGCCTTCAGGTGTTGGCCAACTCCCCGGCCAGCATCGAAATCTCGGGCGAAGAGGAGCAGGGCTGGCGCCTGGAGGTCGAGGTCGAGCCGGTCAACGACGCCTATGCCCCAACCGACACGCTCTGGATCCACGTCGGGGTGCATCAGCAGATTGACGGTGAGTGGGAACGGCTGGCCGATTCCATACTGGGGGTTCCAGAGGGTGAGACTGCTACCTTCAGCGTGGTCGACGATGATGCTGCCGCCACGCCGGAAACGGCGGCGGTCTACCTGCGGATCCGCACCCGTCGGGTCGCAGAGTCGCCATAGGACCTGCACGCTTGGACCGAATCGCTGATGCGGGCTTGACGACCTTGCCGCCAGAATCCAACCCATGAAAGCACTGCTGAGCGGGCGCACGCCCTATGTCTTGATCTTCCTGCTTTGCGCCGGGCTATTGGGCTTTGCCTACTACGCCGAGTTCGTGATGGGGCTGGAACCCTGTCCGCTGTGCATGCTGCAGCGCCTGGGCTTCATGATCATGGGCGCGACCGCGCTGGTGGCGGCCCTGCATGGCCCGGTCTCCTGGGGCCGCTGGCTGTACGCCCTGCCTTTTTTGGGCGGTGCTGGATGGGGTTTCGCCACAGCCGGCCGTCACGTCTGGCTTCAGAACCTGCCGGCAGACCAGGTGCCCGACTGCGGGCCCGGCCTGTATTTCATGCGCGAATTTGATTTTCCCTTCAGCGAGATCGTACGCGAGGCCTTCACCGGGGCCGGCGAGTGCGCGGAAATCGACTGGAGTTTTCTGGGTTTGACGTTTCCCGGCTGGGCCTTGCTCTGGTATGTTGTCCTGACAGTGTTTATGCTGTGGGCCTCAAGTACCCGCTCAGGCGCGGGATCAACAGCAGGATAGTGACATGACCGAAGCACTCAAGACCATCACCCCGGCCAAGGATTGGGCCCCGGATTCCTGGCAGCGGAAAACGGCCGGCCAGCAGGCGACTTATCCCGACCCGAAAGCGCTTGATGGCGCGGTCTATCACTTGAGCCAGATGCCACCGCTGGTGACGTCCTGGGAAATCCTGACCCTCAAGGAGCAGATCGCCGAGGCTCAGGCCGGCAAGCGCTTTTTCCTGCAGGGCGGGGATTGTGCCGAAGTATTCGGCGAGTGTGAGCCGTCGATCATCGCCAATCGGCTCAAGGTTCTGCTGCAGATGTCGCTGGTGCTGCTGCACGGGCTGGAAATGCCGGTTGTGCGAATCGGCCGGTTCGCCGGCCAGTACGCCAAGCCGCGCTCCGAAGATACCGAAACCCGCGACGGCGTCACTCTGCCCAGCTATCGCGGCGATATCGTCAACTCGCCGGAATTTACCGCCGAGGCCCGACGTCCGGACCCCTCGCGTCTGCTGACCGCATTTTCGTGCTCGGCCATGACGATGAACTTTGTCCGGGCCTTGGTCGACGGCGGTTTTGCCGACCTCCATCACCCGGAGTACTGGGACCTGGGCTGGGTTGAGCATTCTCCGCTGGCCGACGAGTTCCACCGCATCGCCGACAGCATCGGGCAGTCGGTCCGGTTCATGGAAACCATTACCGGACAGCAGCCGGGCAGCCTGCGGCGGGTCGATTTCTTCACCTCGCATGAAGCGCTGCACCTGCACTACGAGCAAGCCCTGGCCCGGCGCGTGCCGCGTCAGTGGGGCTATTTCAACCTGTCTACGCATTTCCCGTGGATCGGCATGCGCACGGCAGAGCTGGACGGTGCCCACGTCGAGATGTTCCGTGGTCTGCGCAACCCGCTGGGGATCAAGATCGGGGCCGGCATGTCGGCCGACTGGCTCAAGGGTTTGCTGCGCGTGCTCAACCCGGACAACGAGGCCGGCCGCATCGTCCTGATCCATCGCATGGGCGCCAACAAGGTCGGCGATCATTTGCCGCGCCTGATCGAGGCCGTCAAGGCCACTGGCTCCCCGGTGCTGTGGGTCTGTGATCCCATGCACGGCAATACCGAAAAAACCGCCAGCGGCTACAAGACCCGGCGTTTTTCCAACATCCAGGCCGAAGTCGAGCAGGCCTTCGATGTCCACGCCGCCTGCGGCTCGCGCCTGGGCGGGGTGCACCTGGAATTGACCGGCGAGAACGTCACCGAGTGCATCGGCGGCGCGCGCGAGCTGGCCGAACAGGACCTCCAGCGCTGCTACAAGACCACCGTCGATCCGCGCCTGAACTACGAGCAGGCCATCGAAATGGCCATGCTGGTCGTTCGCAAGCGGCGCAGCTTGGACGCCAGGCGCTAAAGCAATGCTTCCACGGCTGCGCGTTCTTCGCGCAGCTCTGTGTCGGTGGCGTCCATTCGCGCGCGCGAGAACTCGTTGATTTCCAGCCCCTGTACAACCTTCCACTGACCGTTCTCGCAGGTGCACGGGTAGGAATAAATCACCCCCGGCTCGATTCCGTAGCTGCCGTCGGACGGCACGGCCATGGAGACCCAGTCATCACCGTCCGTGCCCAGTGCCCAGTCGCGGATGTGATCGATGGCCGCCGAGGCCGCCGAGGCCGCGCTTGAAGCGCCGCGGGCCTTGATAATGGCGGCTCCGCGCTGCTGTACGGTCGGAATGAACTCGTTCTCGTACCAGCCCTGACCGATCAGCTCCAGGGCCGCCTTGCCGGCGATCAGGGTCTGGTGGACGTCGGGATACTGCGTCGAGGAATGGTTGCCCCAGATCGTCATCTGACGAATGTTGGTGTGATGAACGCCTGTTTTCTCGGCCAGCTGAGCCAGCGCGCGGTTGTGGTCCAGCCGGGTCATGGCGGTAAAGTTCTCCGGTGGCAGATCGGGGGCATTGGCCTGGGCGATCAGGGCATTGGTGTTGGCCGGGTTGCCGACCACCAGAACCTTGACGTCGCGGCTGGCCACGGCGTTGAGGGCCTTGCCTTGCGGACCGAAGATCTTGCCGTTTTCGCTCAGCAGATCAGCCCGCTCCATGCCCGGGCCCCGGGGTCTGGCGCCGACCAGGATCGCGTAGTCGGTGTCGGCGAAACCTTCGTTCAGATCGGTCGTTGCGACCACGTCCTGCAGTAGGGGGAATGCCGCATCCTGCAGTTCCATGACCACGCCCTTGAGCATATCCAGCGCCGGCGGAATCTCGATCAGCTGCAGGATGACCGGCTGGTTGGGGCCGAGCAGGTCGCCGGAGGCGATGCGAAAGCAGAGCTGGTAGCCGATCTGGCCGGCCGCGCCGGTGATGGCGATGCGCTTGGGGTGGGTCATGACGGTTCTCCGCGAAATTGGAAAGAAAACATTCCGTCAATTGTAGCGCGTTGGCCGCCCAGGGTTGCCCTCAGGCGGTCTCCAGCCAGTGCATGCTGAACAGTCCTTCGGGATCCTTCCACACCTTGGTCGACTTCAGTCCCGCCCGCGCGGCCAGGGCGCGAAAGTCCTTGACCGAGTACTTGTGGCTGTTTTCGGTGTGGATGCTGTCTCCGGCGGCAAAGCTGAACGAACGGCCTTCGACTTCGATCGTCGTCGGCCGCTGCGCGACCAGGTGCATTTCGATGCGGCATTCGTCACTGTTAAAGCGCGCTTCATGGGTGAAGGCGTCGAGCTCAATCCGGGCATCAAGATCGCGCTTCACGCGCTCAAGCAGGTTGAGGTTGAACGCGGCGGTGATGCCCTCGGCGTCATCGTAGGCGGCGACCAACTCGTGCTCGGGTTTCATCAGGTCCACTCCGATCAGGATCGCCCCGTCGACTCGCGCGATGCGCGCCATGCGCTTGAGAAAAGCCAGCGCCTCGTCGTGGTCAAAGTTGCCGATGGTCGATCCGGGGAAATAGACCACGCGTCGGCGCGAGGGCGGCTCCAGGTTCAGCCGGTCGGCATCAATGTCCAGGGTGTAGTCGGCCTTGAGCGGCCGAATCTCGATGTCAGGAAAAGCCTGTTCCAGATCGCGGGCCGATGCGGCCAGGGCCGAGGCCGAGATTTCGATCGGCGTGTAGGCACGCGGTCGGTCCAGCCCGGCCAGCAGCTTGCGCGTTTTGATCCCGGCCCCGGAGCCGAACTCGATGACGTGGGCGTCCGGCCCGATCATCGCGCTGATCTCGCCCAGGTGCGCTTCGTGGAGGGCCAGATCGGCCCGGGTCACGTAGTACTCGGGACTGGCGCAGATGGCTTCGAACAGCGCCGAACCGCGCGCGTCGTAGAAGTACTTGCAGGGCAGCGACCTGACCTGCGCCGACAGGCCTTCAAGCACGTCTTCCAGGAACTCCGTGCGGCCCGGGCTGCGCGCCATCAGCCGGCGTCCCGGGCCAGCCGGAGGCCGGAGAACTGCCAGCGATCAGCTGGATAAAAGAAGTTCCGATAGGTGGCGCGGACGTGGCCTGGAGCCGTTGCGCAGCTGCCTCCGCGCAGGACCATCTGATTGGCCATGAACTTGCCGTTGTACTCACCCACAGCCCCGGCGGCAGGCCGAAAGCCTGGATAGGAGGCGTAGCTGGAGGCGGTCCATTCCCAGACATCGCCGAACATCTGAACCAGTCGACCGCTCCCGCTGGCGCTGGCCGGGTGGAAGCGTTCGCGGTCGGAAAAATGGCCCACGACGGGTTCACCGCGAGCTGCGGTTTCCCATTCAAACTCGGTCGGGAGTCGTGCGCCGGCCCACTGGGCATAGGCGAAAGCCTCGTAAAAGCTGATGTGGCAGACGGGTTCTTCGGTATCCATCTCGCGCCAGCACCCGAGGGTGTGCAGCATCCACCCGTCATCGCTTTCTTGCCAGTACAGCGGTGCCTCGATGCCGTTTTCCCGGACCCAGGCCCAGCCGTCGGCGAGCCACAGGTCGGACCGGCCATATCCGCCGTCGGCGATGAATTCGGCGAACTCGCCGCAGGTCACTGGACGCCGCGCGAGCTGGAAATCGCGCAGCATGACTTCGTGGCGCGGGGTTTCGTTGTCGAAGGCGAAGTACTTGCCTTCGTGGCCGACGGTGACGACGCCGCCGCTGAAGTCCACCCAGCCCTGCTCGGCGGCCGGCCCCAGCGGATCGGGTCTGCGCGTCCAGGCTGGGGCCAGGGGATTGAAGCTGAGCGCGTGCTTGAAGTCGGTGACCATCAATTCCTGGTGCTGTTGCTCGTGGTTGAGACCGAGGACAATCGTTGCGGCCAGCTCCGGCAACTTATTGGCCGGGGCCGCTTCCAGGAGCCGGATCACGGCATCGTCGATCTGCTCACGGTAGCTGCTCACCTCGTCGCTGTCAGGGCGCGACATCAGGCCACGCTGCGGTCGTGGAAACTGCCGTCCGATGCCGTTGTAATAAGAATTGAACATGTAAGCGTAGTGCTCATTGACCGGCTTGTATCCCGGGTCGTGGGGCTTGAGCAGGAAGGTTTCAAAAAACCAGGTGGTATGCGCCCGATGCCATTTCAAAGGGCTGGCGTCGGGCATGGACTGCAGGTTCTGATCTTCCGGGCTCAGGCCGGCGACCATGCGCTCGGTGGTCTGGCGGACCTGGCAGAATTGACGAACCAGATGCTCTGGATCGGCCCGGCCGGGGACCAGGTCATTGAAGTTCAGGGGGTCTGAACCAGCTGATTCGAATAGCGGGTGCACACTGCTCATGGGGATTCCAGGGGATGTGGGTCGGGGCAACTGCGAGTGCCCGGGTCATTTTGGCACAGCCCAATGAACTTTTCTCGACAGCCCGGCAGATCAGTCAATACCGTATTTCTTGAGCTTGTAGCGCAGCGACCGGAAAGTGATGCCGAGCTGTCGGGCGGTCTCGGTCTTGTTGTAGCGCGCCTCTTGCAGGGCGTGCTCAAGGACCTGACGCTCGACGTCTTCGATGTAGTCGTCCAGGTTCCGATCTTCAGGGCGGAACGGCGCGGCCGCATCATCCTGCGGGCTTTCTTCCATACTCAGGTCCTGGGCCTGGATGGTTTGACCGTCGGCCAGCGTGATCGCCCGCTGCAGGATGTTGATCAGCTCGCGGACGTTGCCGGAGAAGCTGTGACGGCTGAGGTTTTCTACGGCCTCCCCGCTGAGCGCCCGGGTCGGTTCTCCCCACTGCTCGGCGATTGAGTCGAGGAAATGCCGCGCCAGCAAAGGAATGTCTTCCGGGCGCTCGCTCAGTGTCGGCATGTGCAGCTCGATGACGTTGAGGCGATAGTACAGGTCGTGGCGGAAGTCGCCGGCCTCGACCAAGGGTTTGAGCACCTTGTGGCTGGCCGACAGGATGCGTACGTCAATGCGCTGCTCGCTGCGTCCGCCGATGGGGCGAACGGTCTTTTCCTGAATCACGCGCAACAGTTTGACCTGCATGTTCAGCGGCAGGTCGGCGACCTCGTCAAGGAACAGGGTGCCGCCGTTGGCCGCGTTGAAAAGCCCTTCCTTGTCGGTATCGGCGCCGGTGAAGCTGCCCTTGATGTGGCCGAAAAACTCGCTTTCCATCAGTTCAGACGGAATGGCGCCGCAGTTGACCGCGACGAACGGCTGCTCGGCGCGCGGTCCAAGATCGTGAATCAACCGGGCGGCCAGCTCCTTGCCCGTGCCGGAGGCGCCGGTGATCATGACCGGGGCCTGGGAGCGGGCCAGCTTGCTGATCGTTCGCCGTACCTTCTGGATGGCCTCGGAGGTGCCGATGAGACGTTCGGTCAGCAGGCGGGTTTCGCGGTCGCTGACCGGGGTGCGGTCCGAACCGGTCAGGCCGGATGACTTGTCGTCGCTGCCCGTCGGTTCAGCCGCCGCGGCCCGCTCCAGGTCATCCTGGTGGATTTGCAGGGCTGTTCGAACCAGGCCGCGCAACGCTTCAAGATTGACCGGCTTGGAGACAAAGTCGAAGGCGCCGCATTTGAGTGCCGTGACCGCGTCCTCGACCTTGCCATAGGCGGTGATCATGGCGACCGGCAGGTCCGGATGGTCGCGGCTGATTTCCTGGATCAGGCTCAAGCCGTTGCCGTCGGGCAGGCGCATGTCGGTCAGGCAGAGCGCGAACGGACCGCTGCTGGCCAGAAGTCGTCGCGCCGAGGACAGGTCTGCCGCCGTTTCCACCTCGAGCCCCATCCGGCTTAAGGTGATGTCGAGGAGTTCGCGAAGATCTGGTTCGTCATCGACAACCAGGGCGCGCGGTGTTGGGGCATCAGTAGGCATGACCATTTCGACGAGACCTCAGGCGTTGTCCATCTTGGGCGTGGTGACGTCAGAGCGGCGCAGCAGGATTCGAAAACAGGCCCCGGCCCTGGGAATCTGTACGTACTCGAGTGGGGCCTGGTTGGCGTCGCACAGCTGCTTGGCCAGGTAAAGCCCCAGCCCCGAACCCTGATTGTGGGTGGTGAAGAACGGTTCAAAGACCTGGGAGCGCTTGTCCAGCGGGATGCCCGGTCCATCGTCGATGATGTCCAGGGCGACTTCTCGCTGGCCGCGAATCGGGCTGACTCGCACGGTGATCACGGGCCGCTGACTGCCTCTGCTGGCGTGTTTGAGCGAGTTTTCCATCAGGTTCCAGACCGCCTGGTGCAGCTGCCCTGGATCAATCAGAACGATGATCGACGCTGACGGTAGCTCCAGGCGGAGATTGTCATCGTTGAGTTCATGGTACTCGATGAAATCCTTGGCAATGGTCCGGGTCCAGCTGATCAGGTTGACCGATTCGACCCGGGCCCGCTCGCGGCGCGAGAGTTTCAGGACGCTTTCGACGATGTCGTTCATCCGCGCGCTGTGATCGAGAATCATGCGAACGAGTTTGCGGTCCATATCGGGCAGCTCGTCGGACTCTCCGAGCAGCTGGGCGGCGTGGCTGAGCGCGCCCAGCGGGTTGCGGATTTCGTGGGCGATGCTGGCCGACAGGCGGGCCAGCGATTCCTGGGCCAGGTCGCGTGCGCGCCGGCTGACCACGGAGGTGTCCTCGAGGAAGATCAGCGTGGCCGGCCGGTTCAGGCCCGGCATGTCCATCATGCGCGGCACAATGGCGACCTGGGTTGATTGCAACAACAGGCCCTCGTCGGCACTCTCTCCGGTTTCGCGCCATTTCTGCAGGCGCTGGTGGATGGCCGGCGCAACCGACTTGAGGCTGCGCTCACGCACCGGCGGATTGCCGAGCAGGTACTGGGCGGATTCGTTCATCTGGCGAATCTGGTCGGTTTCGTCAACCACCACGACACCGGATCGCATGCGTCGAATGATCAGTTCGTTGACGCGCTCGAGGTTGGCCAGGTCGTTGCCGCGACGCTCGGCCAGCAGCTGGTACTTCCGTCCCCAGTTGCCCAGCAAGGCCGATGCCAAGGCGATGACGAAGGTCGCAATGCCGTAAAGCGCAGCCTGCGCTCCGGACGTGCCTTCGAGCTCACCGCCGGTCGCCAGCAGGGTATCGATGATGACGCCGATCGTCACCAAGGCTGCAAACAGCAGTGCGGTGCGAATCGGCAGAAGCAGTCCCGCCGTTCCGATACTGAACAGCAGCAGAAAGGTCAGACCGCTTTCCAGACCGCCGAAGCAATGCAGAATGATGCCGACCAGCAGCAGGTCGGTGGCCAGCGAGAACGAGGCCAGCTCCGACGGTTTGGCCTTCTGGCGCAAGTGAAGGGTCAGAAAAACCACCGCCGCGCCGGCGTAGGTCAGCGCCGATGCCTGGGCGAGGAAGGTCTTGTAGCCGGCGGGCAGGTTTTCGGCCAGCGGGCTGAAGACGACCATGGCCAGCGCTGGCGCGACCACCACCCGGAAGCCGTTGAGATAATGCAGAGCCCGACGAATGAGGTTTTCGTCGGCTGCCGTTGCCGTCGTTACTGCCACTCGCTCTTTGTCCCCGAAAAGTGGGCGACGCGCAATGCGCAATCGCACAGGCATCGCCTGAGTATAGCGCCCAGCGCTGTTGATAATGCGCCCTGCGGTATTACAATAGACGGCTTAGCGTTTATCTTCCCGTCTTCATCCCCAAGGATTCAACATGAACTTTCACGAGTATCAGGCCAAGGCCCTGTTCGCCGAGTATGGCATTCCGGTGCCGCGCGGCGAGCTGGCGACCACCGCCGAAGAGGCTGTAGAGGCCGCCCGTCAGGTCGGCGGTCAGAGCTGGGTTGTCAAGGCCCAGGTACATGCCGGTGGTCGCGGCAAGGCTGGTGGGGTCAAGCTGGTCAAGAGCCTCGACGAGGTCCGGGAACAGGCCGAGCGCATGCTGGGCATGAAGATCGAGACCTACCAGACCGGCGGGCTGGCACTGCCCGGTGACAGCGTGCTGATTGCCGAGGCCACCGAGATCAAGCAGGAACTGTATCTCGGTGCCCTGGTGGACCGCGCCCACAAGTCTGTGGTGTTCATGGGCTCGGCCGCCGGTGGCGTCGATATCGAGCAGGTCGCTTCTGAAACGCCGGAAAAGATCATCACCGCGGTGGTTGATACTGCGGCCGGCTTCATGCCCTACCAGGCTCGTCAGATCGGTTTTGCCATGGGGCTTGACCCCAAGCAGGTGGGGCAGCTGACCAGGATCATGGCCGGGTTGTACCGGCTGTTCATGGACAAAGACATCGGCCTGATCGAGGTCAATCCCCTGATCATTGACGACCAGGACAATCTGGTCGCGCTTGACGCCAAGCTCAACGCCGACGACAACGCCCTGTTCCGCCATCCGGACCTGGCAGCGATGCGCGACGAGGCCCAGGAAGACCCGACCGAGCTGGCCGCCAGCAAGCACGAGCTCAACTACGTCACCCTGGACGGCAACATTGCCTGCATGGTCAACGGCGCCGGACTGGCCATGGCGACCATGGACGTGATCAAGCTGGCCGGCGGCGAGCCGGCCAACTTCCTCGACGTCGGTGGCGGCACCAACGCCGAGCGGGTCAAGGAGGCTTTCAAGCTGATCCTGTCCGACGACAAGGTCAAGGCCATCCTGGTCAATATTTTCGGCGGCATCGTGCGCTGCGATCTGATTGCCGAAGGCATCATCAACGCAGTCGCCGAGATCGACGTCAGCGTGCCGGTGGTGGTTCGCCTGGAGGGAACCAACGTCGACGAAGGCAAGAAACTGCTGGCCGAGAGCGATTTTTCCATTATCCCGGCCGATGATCTCAACGACGGTGCGCGCAAGGCCGTTGAAGCCGCAGCCGCCTGAAGGAATTCCAAGTTATGAGCGTATTAGTCAACAAGGACACCAAGGTCATCACCCAGGGCTTCACCGGGGCCCAGGGCACCTTCCACTCCGAGCAGGCGATGGCCTACGGCACGCAGCTGGTCGGTGGTGTCACGCCCGGCAAGGGCGGTCAGCAGCATCTTGATCGACCAGTCTTCGACACCGTCGAGCAGGCGGTCGACGAGACCGGGGCCGACGCCTCGATGATCTTCGTGCCGCCGCCGTTTGCCGCCGACGCCATCCTCGAGGCGGCCGATGCCGGCATCCGGGTGATTGTGTGCATTACCGAGGGCATTCCGGTGCTCGATATGATGCGGGTCAAGGCGGCGCTGGCGGCCTACGATGACGTCACCCTGATCGGGCCGAACTGTCCCGGCATCATCACCCCGGGCGAGTGCAAGATCGGCATCATGCCCGGGCGTATCCACAAGCCGGGCCGGGTCGGGATCGTGTCGCGTTCCGGCACGCTGACCTACGAGGCGGTCTTCCAGACCACCAACGCCGGTCTCGGTCAGACGACCTGTATCGGCATCGGCGGTGATCCCATCCACGGCATGAGCTTCGTCGACTGCCTGTCGCTGTTCCAGGAAGACGACACCACCGAGGGCATCATCATGGTTGGCGAAATCGGTGGTTCGGCCGAAGAGGACGCGGCCGAGTTCATCGCCGATCGGGTGACCAAGCCGGTGGTGGGTTACATCGCCGGGGTGACCGCGCCCCCCGGCAAGCGCATGGGCCATGCCGGCGCCATCATTTCCGGCGGCAAAGGCACGGCCGAGGCCAAGTACGCCGCGCTCGAAGAAGCCGGCGTGACGACAGTGCGTTCGCCGGTGGAGCTTGGGGCGGCGATTGCTGATCGGCTGCGGTGAGGGGACCAAGGACCAGGGACTAGGGACTAGGGACTAGGGATGCGTTCATGAGAATCGGAAGCGTTTTTGAGAACATCGTGGCGTCTCGTCCCCCAAATTTGCCCATGAGCCTTCCTTCACTGGTCCCTGGTCCCTAGTCCCTGGTCCCTCAAAAATGCTCAAAATCGCGCTTGCCCAGGCTGACTTCCAGGTCGGCCATATCACCGCCAACCATGACCGGATTCTTGACCTGATCCGGCAGGCGCGCGATGAGCACGGAGCCGATCTGCTGGTCTTGCCGGAGCTGGCACTGACCGGCTATCCGCCCGAGGACCTGGTGCTTCGCTCAGGCTTCATGCGCCGAACCGAGGAAACCCTGGCCGACATCGCTGACCAGGTTCGGGGCATTGATGTTGTGATCGGCCACCCGCGCCGTTTCGGCGAGCAGCGTTATAACTCCGCCTCGTGGTTGCGCGACGGCCAGGTGCTCGGCACGTATGACAAGTGGGATCTGCCAAACTATGCGGTGTTCGACGAGCGCCGCTACTTTGTGCCGGGCACCGAACCGCTGGTGATCGAGGTGGCCGGCGTGCGCGTCGGCGTGCTGATCTGCGAGGACACCTGGACGCCCGAGGCTGCCCGGGCCGCCCACGCCGCCGGGGCCCAGTTGCTGGTCTCGGCCAACGCGTCGCCGTACTACCGACGCAAGCACCTGGATCGGGCCGAGGTGCTGAAAAGCCGTCAAGCCGAGACCGGACTGCCGCTGATCTACCTCAACTGCGTTGGCGGCCAGGACGAGCTGGTCTTCGATGGTCATTCGCTGGCGATCGACGCCGACGGCCGCCTTTCCGATCCGGCGCCGCTTTGCGACGAAGCGCTGCTCAGGGTGGATTTCGACCCCGAGTCGGGCCAGTTCGGCTATCGCCATTGGCCTGCCGGCGAGACTGAGGATCTTCCGGTCATTTACGCGGTGCTCAAGCGGGGCCTGGCCGACTACGTGCGCAAGAACAAGTTTTCCTCCGTGGTGTTCGGTCTGTCAGGCGGCATCGATTCGGCCCTCACCGCCGCGCTGGCCGCCGATGCGCTGGGGCCTGACAAGGTACTGGCGGTGATGTTGCCCTCGCGCCACACCTCGGAGCTTTCGCTGATCCTGGCCAGCGAGCAGATCGCCTGTCTGGGGCTGCAGTTCCACAACCTGTCGATCGAGCCCATCTACCAAGCCATGACCGCGCAGCTGGCCGAGGTGTTCGCTGGACGATCCGAAAACTTTACCGAAGAGAATCTTCAGGCCCGCGCACGCGGCAACCTGATCATGGCGCTGTCGAACAAGTTCGGCCATCTGCCGCTGGCGACCAGCAACAAGAGCGAGCTGGCGACCGGATATTCGACCATCTATGGCGACATGTGCGGCGGGTTTTCGCCGATCAAGGACGTGCTGAAAACCCTGGTCTATGAGCTGTCGGCCTGGCGCAACGAACAGGGCGAGGCCATTCCGCAGGGCGTGATCGATCGGCCGCCGTCGGCCGAACTTGCTCCCAACCAGTTCGATCAGGACAAGCTTCCGCCTTACTCGGTGCTCGATGAAATCATCACCCGCTACGTCGAGCGCGACGAACCGATCTCCGAGATCGTCGCGGCCGGGATCGACGAGGCGACGGTACGCCGAGTGGCCGGCATGGTCTTGGCGGCCGAATACAAGCGCCGCCAGGGTGCGCCGGGACCCCGCATCACCCGCAAGGCCTTCGGCCGCGATCGACGCTACCCGATCACCTCGGGCTGGCGCGACAGCGGCGGCCTGGGAGGCTGATCGGAGCCGCTACAATGGCGCCTGGTCGCTTTCGGAACCCGGTTTGATGTCACCAGCCAGCCGCCATGCCAGCGTTATCGTCAAGGCGGCCGAACTGCTGGTTGATGCGTTCAACGACTACAACGCCAGCTTCGCCGACATCACCCGCCGGGCCAAGCGTCGCTTCGAGCGCGGCGAGCGGGCGGGCATGCGGCGCGACTCGGGCGCCCGCCTGAACCTGTACGACCGGTCGGTCAACGAGGCGATCTCGCGGCTCGAGCAGCACCTCGACGAGCGCCTGTTCTCGCGCACCTTGTGGGTCGACATCCGGGCCCATTTCGAAACCCTGATCGACGGCCAGCTCGACGCTGAGCTCTACAAGACCTTTTTCAACACCATCAGCCGGCGGCTGCACAAGACCCGCGGCGTGGACTCGGCAATCGAGTTCGTCGCCCTGGACATCCAGCCCACCGACCGCATCACCCATCCGGTCTCGCGCCACACCTATGCCGTGGGCGGCGAGCTGCAGCGAACCTTTTGTCGCATATTGAACGACCACGGCTTCCGCTTGCCGTATCGCGATGTCGACGCTGATGCGGCCGCGCTGGCCGAACGCCTGGCGCGGGTGTTTGCCGGGGACGAAAAGCCGGCCGTGCTGGCCATCGAGCTGCTTGAAACGGTGTTTTACCGAGAAGGTCGGGCTTATCTGCTCGGTCGGGCCTTCGGCGCCGAGCGTTATGTGCCCTGCGTCATCGCGCTGTGTCGGAGCCCCGAGGGTGTGTATGCCGATGCGCTGCTGACCACCCGGCGGCAGCTGAGCATCCTGTTTGGATATACCTTCAGCTACTTCATGGCGGATCTGCCCACGGTGGGTGATGCCGTGGTATTCCTGCGCACGCTCTTGCCGGACAAGCCGATCGAAGAGCTCTATACCGTGCTCGGCCGGGTCAAGCAGGGCAAGACCGAGCGCTACCGCGCGTTCGTTCGCCAGATGCACGCCCGGCCGGATGACAAGCTGGTCGAGGCCGACGGTCAGCGCGGGCTGGTCATGCTGGTTTTTACCCTGCCGTCGTATCCGCTGGTGTTCAAGCTGATTCGCGACCATTTCGCCCCGGTCAAGAAGTTCGGCCGGCGCCAGGTCATCGAGCGCTATCACCTGGTCTTTCGCCACGACCGGGTCGGGCGACTGATTGATGCTCAGCAGTTCAAGGACCTGCGCTTTCCGCGCGAGCAGTTCTCGCCCGAGTTGCTGACCGAGCTGCAGGCCGAGTGCGGTCGCAGTCTGCAGGCCGACAGCGACGGCATCACGATCCGCCACTGCTACGTCGAGCGCCGCCTGCGGCCGCTGGACCTGTACCTGAGCGAGGTCGACGAGCCGGCCGCGGCGGCCGCGGTGCTCGACTATGCCCAGGCGGTTAAAGACCTGGCCCGCTCCAACATCTTTGCCGGTGACCTGCTGCCGAAGAACTTCGGCGTGACCCGTTCGGGCCGGGTGATCTTTTATGACTACGACGAGCTTCGACTGATGACCGAGTGCCGTTTTCGCCGTTTGCCACCTTCGCGCGACGACATCATGGAGCTCAATGATGAGCCCTGGTTTCATGTCGAAGACAACGATGTCTTCCCCGAGCAGTTTCCGCGCTTCATGGGCTTGAGTCGCGATCACCTGGCGCTGCTGGACAAGCACCACGCCGACCTGTTCGATCCGGCCTGGTGGCAGGCTATCCATGCTCGTCTCAAGGCCGGAGAAGCGCTTGACGTGCCGCCGTACTCGGCTGAGGCACGACTGCGCCCGGTGGTCAAACCATCGTGATCCGTCGCCCGATCGACTATCTGCCGCTTTTTTTCAAGGGCGCGGCCATGGGGGTTGCCGATACCGTGCCTGGGGTATCGGGCGGGACGGTGGCCTTCATCACCGGCATCTACGAAGAGCTGATCGAAAGCCTGGCCCAGATCGGGCCGGCCCGGCTCAATGATCTGCGCGAGCGCGGACTGCGCGGGTTCTGGTACGCCATCAATGGCCATTTCCTGCTCACCGTTTTCGCCGGTCTGCTGATCGCGCTGTTCAGCGTGGCCGAACTGATGAGCTGGCTGATCAGCCACCACCGGGTCGTGCTGTGGGCGTTTTTCTTCGGCCTGATCGCCGCCTCGATCCCGCTGGTACTGGGCCGGGTAAGACAGTGGCGCACTGGCTATGTGGTTTGGATCGCGCTGGGGATCGGCGTTGGCCTGGGTGTGACCCTGCTCGGAGGCGGCCAGACTCCGGACGCGCTCTGGATGGTGTTCCTGGCCGGGTTGATCGCGGTCAGCGCCATGGTGCTGCCTGGTATTTCAGGTTCCTTTCTGCTGCTGATCCTCGGACAGTACGAGATCATGGTTCGAGCTGCGGCCGAGCGAGATGTGCTGACCCTGGCGGTTTTTGCCGGCGGTGCCGTGATCGGTCTGCTTAGCGTGGCCCGGGTGCTATCGAAGCTGTTCCGTCGTCATCATGATGCCACCGTAGCGCTCTTAACCGGCTTCATGGCCGGTTCGCTCAACGCGTTGTGGCCGTGGCAGGCCAGCACAGAAGGCGCGCAAGGCCTGCCTCGTCACTTGGGCCCCATGCAGTTCGAAGCCGTCACGGGCCATTCGCCACAGTGGGGCGCGGCGCTGGTTTTTTTTGCTCTGGGGTTGACGCTGGTCGCGCTCGTCGCCTTGACCGAGCGGACCGCCTCAGGCCATCTTCCGGCGGATCGGGATTAGCACGCCGGGCGCAGCAATGACCGTCGTCAACGCTCGGGCTGCAACTCCCGATGAAGAAACCGGGCGACCATCTCATAGACGTGCACCCGCTGGTTTTCTCCAGTGATGCCGTGTTTCTCACCCGGGTAGGTCATCAAGTCAAACGGGATGCGTTCTTCCTGCAGCTTCTGCATCAGCATCGTGGAGTGGGTAAACAGCACGTTGTCATCGGCCATGGGGTGGATCAGCAGCAACGGATCGGTAATTCTCTCAGCCCAGGTCAGGACATTGCCCTGCTGATAGGCCTCGGGCTGGTCCTGCGGGGTACCCAGGTAGCGCTCGGTGTAGTGGGTGTCGTAGAGCGCCCAGTCGGTCACCGGGGCGACAGCCACCGAGGCGGCGAAGTCACCGGGGTTCTGGGCCAGCGCCATCAGGGCCAGATATCCGCCATAGCTCCAGCCAAAGATGCCGATTCGGTCCGGATCGACGAAGGGCTGGCTGCGCAGCCAGTCCACGCCAATCATCTGGTCAACGACTTCGATTCGACCTAGCCTTAAGTAGGCCTGGTCCTGAAACGCCTTGCCCTGGCGTTCCACGCCGCGGTTATCGAGCGAAAAAACGATATAGCCCCGGCGAGCAAAGTACTGATCGATCAGCGAACGGCGTCCCCAGCTGTCGGTCACCAGACGGCGTGTCGGACCGCCGTAGACATGAACCAGCACCGGGTAGCGCTGTTGCGGATCGAAATCGTCGGGTCTGATCATGCGGTAGCGCAGCAGCTGACCCTGCGGTCCGACCAGCTGACCGAACTCCGGCGCCTGGTGCCCGTCGCGGAACGGCGCGTAGGGGTGATCCGCGCTCAGCCGGTTTTCGACCAGCCAGGACAGCCGTTCGCCGTCGGCCGAGTGAAGCGACAGCTGCGGTGGCTGGTTAGCGCTGGAATAGGTGTCAACGTAGACCCGCGCGGCACGGTCCATGGCCACTTCATGCCAGCCCGGCCGGCGGGAAATCCGGGTCACGTTTTCCGGGGCCTGGGTCAGCAGCGACTGACGATAGAGATGTTTTTCCTCCGGCGAGACTTCGGCGCCGGTGAAATAGACGAGGCCGAGCTCCTCGTCGACCGCGGTCAGACCGTCAACGCTCCAGGCTCCCGCGGTCAGGCGCCGGATCAGCTGGCCATCCAGGCCGTAGAGGTAGAGGTGCCGGAAACCGTCGCGCTCCGACGACCAGATGAAGGCCGGCAACTGTTGCAGAAAGCGCAGATCGTCATGCAGGTTGATCCAGGTCTCCGAGGTTTCGGTGAGCACGGTCCTCGGCGCTGACCCATCCAGCGCGGAGATGACCAGTTCCAGGATTTTCTGATCCCGGCTCTGGCGCTGGAAGCTCAGGTGCTCGCCGTCCGGCAGCCAGGCCACGCGCGGGATGTAGATGTCCGGATTGGCACCCAGGTCGATCCAGCGGAGGTCATTGTCGGCCAGGTCGATCACGCCCAATCGGTAGGAGACGTTGGGCGTGCCGGTAAACGGATAGCGCTGCTCGACGAGGGTAATCTGGTCGGCTTCGATCTCGTAGCGGCGGGTGGGCTCTATGGCTGACTCGTCGGTACGCAGGAATGCAATCCGACGGCTGTCGGGTGACCACCAGAACCCGCGCGAGCGTCCCATTTCCTCCTGGGCGATGAACTCGGCCAGACCGTTGGCGATGAGCTCGTTGCCGTCTTCGGTCAGGGCGCGGGTCTCGCCCGATTCGAGCTCGGTGACCCAGAGATTGCGCTCGCGCACGAAGGCGACGTGGCGCCCGTCCGGCGAGATTCGCGGATCGATATCGGCGGCCTCGCTGCGCGTGACCTGCCGGACCCGCCGCTCTTCGCTGTCCAGGTCAAGCACGAAGATGTCGCCGTCCAGGGGGAAGATGAGGAAGCGGCCGTCCTCGGACCAGCGATACTCGACGATCCCGCGAACGCCCGCGATTCGGGCGCGCTCGCGGCGGGCCTGCTCCTCGCTGGACAGTTCACCTTCCTCGGCGACAACGTCCTCGGCGGCGACCAGCAGTCGGGTCTCGTCGTCCTCAATGTGATACTCCCAAAGGTCCAATCGGTCGCGGTCCTGCTCGCCGGCGCGCAGGAAAGTGACCCGGTCTCCGGCCGGCGAGAGCTCGGCCTGGCGCAGGCTGGGCCCGGCCAGATCGGGCGAGCTGAAAATGCGCTCGATGGTCAGTTCGGTCTGGGAAAGCACGGTGTGGGGGAACCATGCCACAACAAGGACGACAATCGCGAGACGCAAAACGAGCAAGGGAGGCTTTCCGGGGGAGGGCGTCCGGGTATTGTCGGATTACTGCTCACGTTTGGCAACCGGGCGAACGGCCAGCGGCCCGACAGGTGGCCCACTGAATCAGGCCTTAAACCCGCACAGCGGGGTCTATCGGACAGGTCCGGGGCAAGCAGAGGCGACTTTGGGGTCGTGGTTTGCCGATTGATTTGCTGCTAAGGTGGCGCTTGGCGTTGTTGCATCTGCTCTGAAAGGTCGTCGTGAACCCACTGTCGCTCCGTTTTTCTCTTGGCCTTCTGGTGCTGATGTTGGCGATTCCGGCCTTGGCTACGCGGCTCGAGTATGCGCTGGACGGGGTGACGTTCAGCGACGGCGGCACGGCGACCGGTACATTCGTTTACGACACCGAGCTCGACGAAATCACCACATGGAACATCATGACTTCCGGCGGCAATGAAGAACCGTTTCCGCCGTTCACCTACTCACCGGCGACCAGTACGGTCAACGTTCGTGACAGGGGAGATCTGCAGCCACGCATTTCTTTCGTGGACAGCGCAGGTGGCACCGGCGCGCGGGGACTGCGCATAACCCCGACGTTGCCCTTGGCCAACGGCGGTGAAATCCCCTTGCAGCTCGATACGCCCGGTGGGGGCGTGGAGTGCTTCAACTGCAACCCGTTTCGATCCATCACCGCCGGTTCTCTGACCACCGATGACCTGAACCCCGGGTTCGCGATCAATCCCGGCCTCAATGGTTCCTGGTTCAACCCGGCGACCCCCGGCCAGGGGTTTTTCCTGGACGTGTTTCCTCAGATCGGCCAAGTGTTTTTCGCCTGGTTTACCTACGACACGGCGCTTCCAGGTGTCGGCGGCGATACCGCGATCGTGGGTTCCAGTGGTCATCGCTGGCTGACGGCTCAGGGCAGCTATTTTGGGGACTCGGTCACCCTGGACGTGTTCGTTTCGCGCGACGGTCTTTTTGACGATCCCAGAGAAACCTCGATCGAGCTGTACGGCACCATCAGCCTGACCTTCACCAGCTGTACCCAGGGAAATCTGGCCTACGATTTTCCGGGTCCGGGCCTGAGCGGTCAGGTGTTGCTGGAGCGTGTGTTCGTCGACCCGA